>JAQULZ010000056.1 GCA_028718375.1 Victivallaceae bacterium
TTCATGGCGCTAAAAAGATGGAGAGGGATTGCCACGCGCTATGCAAAGAGAACCGCTTCATTCTTGGCGGCTGTACAAATTCGTTGCTTGGCGGTCTGGGCAAAAATCTCGTGACGACACAATCTAGAATCCCGGCTAAGGCCACGATCAAAAAAATCAATAAACGCTTTTAAACATTTTTCACGGAAATATCCGCCGATGCTCCCTTGACCACAACTGAAAATAAGGGCGTATTTCCGGTATTGTCCGGGTTTAATTACAGGACAAGAGAGGCCGAGGGGTAATATGTGTCTATCTGACCTGAAACCGCCAAATTTGGTTCATTGACAAGAGAAAGGTCTTTTATGTAAGGGACAGCATTTTTCGCGCCTCAGATCGTTTGCGGTTCGGGAAAGGCTCTGGGCCAGGTCTTCGGCTGAAAGGTAACGCCACTGTCCGCAATTCAGGGTTCCCAGCTCCAGCGCGCCCAATGCGATCCGCTGGAGCGTTTTGACTTCCGTACCTGCAAACCGTACCAGGCGGCGGATTTCGCGTTTTTTTCCCTCGTTCAGGATAAATAAATATTGACGTTTCCCTTCCCGGACAATCTTTTCGGGACGAAGGAATTCATGGTCATCAATAATACCGGCGCGCAATTCACTTAGCTTTCCATCCGAAATTTCCGCAACCGTTTCCACCCGATAAGTTTTTATGATTTCGTGGCGCGGATGCATGATTTTTTCGGCGTAATCGCCGTCGTTGGTGAAAATCAGCAATCCTTCGCTGTCCCGGTCAAGCCGGCCGGCGGAAAACAGCCGGATGCCGCTCTGCCCGGGCGGCAGCTCAATCAGATCAACTGCTTTGCGGAGTGCATGCGGGTCGTCATTGGTACAGACATAACCGCGCGGCTTGTTCAGCATCAGATACACCTTCGGGCGGCAAATCACCGGTTCACCGGCATAAACCACTTCGTCCCGGGACGAAATTTTAAAGCCGGGTTCCCGGATCACCGCTCCGTTCACCTGTACCGCGCCGCATCTGATCAACTCGGCGCTTTTCCGCCGCGAAGCAATGCCGCAACTGCCCAAATATTTAGCTAAACTCGTTTTTCCGGCGTTTTGCATAAGATTTCGCTTTTTTTATAAAAGTCAGCTATACAATGTAACATAAACGCGCTAGTTTACGACTTCTAAAAGAAATCATAAAATAAATTTATATTACTTTTTCATGCCATTTGAATCTGCCGGAAAACTATATATAGTATCCACGCCGATCGGTAATCTGGACGACATTACCTATCGGGCGTTGGACACCTTACGGTCGGTCGATCTGATTGCGGCGGAAGACACCCGGCATACGCGTAAGCTGCTGGCACGTTTCGATATTCATACTCCGATGTGCAGTTACCATGCGCACAATGAACATCATAAGACCGCCGAACTTATTGAAGCGGTTCGAAGCGGCCGGAAAGTGGCGGTAGTTTCCGATGCGGGCACTCCCGCGATCGCCGATCCGGGATTCCTGCTGGTACGGGAAGCCGTCGCCGCCGGCATTGAACCGCAGTTAATACCAGGGGTGTCAGCGTTGACGTTCGCGGTGACTGCGGCCGGTCTCCCGGTGGATAAATTTGCTTTTTACGGTTTTCCGCCGGTAAAAGCAGGCCGGAAAACTGCGTTTTTTGAACGGCTGGCTGCCGAAGATAAAACGGTGATTATTTTCGAGTCTCCCCATCGCCTGGGAAAGACCCTGAGCTGTATCGCCGAAACCGCGGGCCGGGATACTCCGGTAGCCGTCATTCGCGAGGCCACCAAAATCCATGAGGAGATTCTGCGCGGCACGGTGGAGGAATTGTTGCGAAACCACGCAAACCGCAGTTGGAAAGGCGAGTGCGCACTGGTAATAAATCCGATAGTGAAAACTTGAATATTTAAAATAACCTGAACGGGACATGAAACAAACCATAGCGAAACAAGGTAAATATTTTATAAATGCAGGTTTTGCCGCGGCCGTCCTTGTTCTGCTGGCCGGCGGCTGTTACAGCTATCCCCCGGCTCAGGTAGCTACAGAGAAAGACACTTTCTCCCAGAAAGTTACCGACCGTTACGATAAACTCCTCGACGGAATAAAGATGCTGAGTTTATTGAAGGCCCAGGAAGTCGCAGTTAAGAACAACCCCGATTACGCGTCCATGTATCACGCGGTCAATGCCGCGAAAATGCGTTACTATCAGGCGCTGGGAGCTTATTTCCCGACCGTTACCGCCAACTTTACCGGCGGCGCCGAAAAAGATAATATCTCCCGCCGGCAAAATACCACGGCGGTCAGTTCCACCACCACTTATTCCAGTACCAGCCTGAACGCCACCTGGCTGTTGTTCGACGGCCTGGCGCGTACCATGAACGTTCTGGCGCAGCGTCATTCCTATAAGGCCCAGGAAGCCTTGAAGGAAGATACCCGGCGGCTGCTGATGAAAGCGGTTGCCTATGCTTATTACGATATCCTGCTGGCGATTGAAAGGCAGCGGATTGCAAAATCGAATATGGAATTCCAGTTGGCCAATCTGCGGGATACGCAGTTGAAATTCGATGCCGGCGCCGTACCGCTGAGTGAAGTGCTCAACTTTAAAATTCAGGTCAATGTCGCTACCGGCGACCAGATCGCCGCGGAATACGCGTATGAAATCGCCGTTTATGCGCTGGCCCGGCTGATGGGCTATCCCGACGGAATTCTGCCGGCGGCGATAAGTTTTCCCATCATCAGCTCCGAAACCAACGACCAGCTCACTTCGATCGACGTTTATCTGGATACGGCGCTGAACAACCGTCCCGACCTGCGCCAATACCGGGAACTGCTGGAAACCGCGAAATATACCATGTACGGAGCGTTCGGACCGTTTTTTCCAACGGTTACGGCTTACGGTTCCATGTCTTACAACACGGTCAGAAGTCATAATTTCTCCCCGTCTTTCCACAGCGGCTACGATGACGCCAATTTCGACGGCGGGGTGGAAGCCGAATGGCTGATTTTCAACGGGCTCGCGCGCTTCAACCGCGTCCGGGAAACCGAAGCCCTGGTCGCCCAGGCGAAATTCAACGTCGCGGACAAATGGCTGACCGTCATCGAAGAAGTCCGCAACGCCTATATCAACTACGTCCTTAATGTCAAGAAAGCCAAAATTTACAAAAAAACCCTCGGACTGGTAACCAAACAACGCGATTTGGTGGAGGAGGAATACCAGGCCGGGAACACCGAACTGGCCCGTCTTTTCCAGGCGCAGAACAGTCTGGTTGACGCCGAAGTCAATCTGGTCAACGCCCTGGTCGCCCTGCGCAAAGCCAAAGTCGCTCTGAACGCCGCCACCAATTCCAACACCATCGGGGTTGACTTAACTGTTGACAACAATTAAAGTATAACGACGTTACCGCTTATACGACTGATCATTTAACCAGGAATTTTGTTATGGAATGCAGAGTCAGGTTTGCCCCCTCCCCTACCGGTCAGGTACATATCGGCAATATCCGGACGGCTATTTTCAACTGGCTGTTCGCCCGGCATGCCGGCGGCAGTTTTCTACTCCGGATCGAGGACACCGATCTGGAGCGCTCCACCCGCGCCGCGATCGACACCCTGCTCGAATGCATGGACTGGCTGGGACTGAATTACGACGGCGAAATCCTCTATCAGACCGCGCAGCGGCCGGCGCATGAAGCTGCCGCGCAGCGGCTGCTGGCCGAAAATAAGGCTTATTACGGCAAAATCGACGAAAACGGCCGGGCTCCGGTTTTGTTCCGCATTCCTTTCGCTGCGGATGATATTCCCGCCGTCCGGACAGTCGGCCCGGCGGAAGTGATACTGCATCCGGAAGAAAAGATTTCAATAGCATATTCCGGAGTGAATTTCGCCACGGTCAGTAAAAAAGGCAAACCCGTTCCGGAGTCTGCCTGCCTGGCCGGGTTCAAAGATTTGAAACTGTTCGATGCGGCCGGAACCCCGGTATTCGATCTGAATGCAGAATCTAACGCGATAAAAGCCGGCAAAAGGTGCGAACTGTCCGGCGGCGTCCGGATGACGTTTACGCGCCGGGAAGTTTTTTTCCACGACCTGATCAAGGGCGAACTGTCCAAACCGCTGGACGGGATGAAGGACCCGGTGATCAGGCGCAGCGACGGGTCGCCGGTATTTCACCTGGCCAACGTCTGCGACGACATTCTCCAAAAGATCGATCATATCATCCGCGGCGACGACCACGTCGAAAATACCTACCGCCATATCCTGCTTTACCATGCGCTCGGCGCCCCGGTCCCGCATTACGCTCATCTGCCGATGCTCGTCAACCAGGCCGGGAAACCCTACAGCAAACGCGACGGCGACGCTTTTGTCGGGGATTTCCGCCAAAAAGGCTTTCTGCCGGAAGCGCTGTTCAATTACCTGGCCCTGCTGGGCTGGTCGCCCGGGGACGGCCGCGAAAAAATGACCCGCTCCGAACTGGCGGCGGCATTCACCCTGGACCGGGTCAAAAGTTCCCCGGCGCAGTTCGACTTAAAAAAACTGCTGAACCTGAACGGCATGTATATTGCCGAACTGCCGTTCGACAAATTTTGTGCGGCAGCCGCCGAATTCGCCGCCGGGTTTGAGTGGGGCAAGGCGGTCGGGCCTGATAAATTCTCCCGGGTCGCGGCTCTGATGCAATCGCGCACCAAGGACTTCACTCAGATCGAAAACTGGAAATATTTTTTCAGCGCCGATTTCGACTATGACCCTAAGCAATTGCAGAAACAATTCGGGGATGAACAAGTCCGGGCGGGACTGACGGCTTTTGCCGCTGAACTCGCTGCCGCGCCGGAACTTTCCGCTGAACGCATTGCCGGGCTGCTGGCCGCGGCGGAAACTGAACATGGTCTCGAACCCGGCAAATTATTCGCGCCGCTACGGCTGGCGGTTACCGGAGTCGGCAGCGGAGCGGAACTTGATGAAACCATTCTGCTGATCGGCGCTCCGGCCTGCCGGGACCGGATCGGGCGCGCCCTGGAAATCCGGCGGCAAAACCTTTAACCGGAGTTACTGAATGTTTTTCAGACCCAAAACCAAATATACGGTTTATACTTACGGGGCGGAAGTACTCAGAAAACCGGCGGCGGCGATCAGTGAAGTCACGCCGGAAATCCGGGAAACCGCCGCAGTAATGTTCCGGACCATGCAGCTTTTCGACGGTATCGGTTTCGCCGGCCCCCAATCCGGAGTCGGCAAAAGACTGATCACTCTGATGGTACCGGGACCAAGCGGGGGAGCGGTTTCACCGGGAGAAGCGCTGCTCCTGCCGCGGATGCCGCTGGCAATCATCAACCCGGAAATCATCGCCGTCAGCGACGTTACTGACATCGTCGAGGAAGGCTGTCTGAGCATACCCCGGATATCCGCTCCGGTCGAACGGGCGCAATTCATCCGGTTCCGGGCCCTGACCCTGGACGGAGAAGCGCTCGAATGCGAATGCGGCGGCCTGCTGGCGCGCTGTTTGCAGCATGAATTCGACCACCTCAACGGCATTCTGTTCGTCGACCGGCTGGCCAAGGAAGTTTTCCGGGACCTTGAACCCCAACTGCAGCGCCTGCAGAAAACCGGCCGGAAAAAAGATTTCAAAAAAACGCTTACGGTTTGAATCATGAATTTTTTCACCGCCCTGTTCGGAACTTGTAAAGGAACGAAAGTCTTTTCCGCGCTGCGGGCTCAATCTGTCATTCGCGCGCTGGGGCATTTATTGCTGCTGACGTTGATCTGTTCGCTGTTCATTCTGGCCTGTACTTATTCCCCCGCCACCCGCAAAATCGATGAAATTTTCGTCAACCTGAAAGATGTTTTCGGCGATATCCGGATCGATAAAAACGGCATCACGCCAACCAAAACTACGGAAATGAAATCCCTGATCATCGCCGATAATCAGCTCAAAATAACCTATCTGCCCGCCGTCAACCCAAATTATCTGAACGAACTGGACGCCAATGACATCAGTTCCGGTTTCCTGTGGACGCCGACCCTGATCGCCTCCTGGTTCAAGGTCAGCCCGGATCAATTTCTGTTAGTTCCGTTCGCTTATTGCGCCAAGCGGCTGCTGGGCCCCGAAAGCATCAAACGTTCCGCCATCGCCGCCTACATTAATAGCCGCACCTCCCTGAACGACCGGCTGATCTGTCAATTTCCCGAACTGTCCTGGCCGGCGCTGAGCGCCTATTGTAAAAATACTTTCCTGACCCTGAGTTTCATCGGCAACCTGGCCGGCATAGTGCTGCAAGTCGTGTTTTTCGTCGCCCTGTTCGCCCTCATCCTGAATTTATCCGGCCAAAACGCCAATTATCCGGTACTGAAATACCGCGACCGCTTCGTCGTCGGAATTTACGCCAGCTTTCCGCCGCTGCTGATCGCCGCCATGTTCAGCGCTTTCGAACTGCCGTTCCTGACTTTCAACAGCGTTTACGTAATCTGCTTCTCCATCTATCTGATCGTAGTGTTCTCGCGCCTGCAGTCGGATTTAAACCGGCAGCGGCACCCCAACCCGAAATAAACCGCTGTTATCATCTAATACTAATGAGCGATCAGTCATAGATAATGGCGATGGCGGATTTTGAGATGGATTTTGGTTATAAACCGCAGAGCGATACAGAGTATCGCGCGAGGATTTATGGCAAAAATCGGCTCAAAAGAACCATCGAAATGTCTATGAATGAGAGCGAATTGGTATAAAATAAACCGCGGCGATTGATTATTCGGCGGAAGATGCTATGTTACCGAAAACGGTCAATCACCATAAACAAGCGTACTAAGATGGAAGAACAGAATTTGACCATGCCGCCCGTCATTATCCTGTGCGGGGGGCTGGGAACGAGAATCCGGGATGCCAGTGAATTGCTGCCGAAACCGATGGTTCCGGTCGGCCCGCAACCCATCATCTGGCATATCATGAAAATTTATGCAGCTTACGGCGTCAGGCGCTTTATTCTCTGCCTCGGTTACAAACGCGAAGCGTTCATCGATTATTTTCTGAATTACCACGCCAGATCGGCCGACATCACCGTCAAACTGGGGCCGGGGCGGAATATCAAATACCATAATCACACAGAAGAAGAAGACTGGGAAGTGACTCTGGCGGATACCGGTTTATACACCCAGACCGGCGGCCGGGTGGGACGCGCCGCCAAATATCTGGCGGACACGGATCAATACTGCTTCATGACCTACGGAGATGCCGTCGCCGACCTCGATCTGAAAGTCCTCTATCAATCCCATGTCGCCAGCGGCAAACTGATTACCGTCAGCGCGGTACATCCGGTGGGACGGTTCGGCGAATTGAACCTCGATGGACCCCGGGTACTGGGGTTCGATGAGAAACCCCAGACGGTTTCCGGCTACATCAACGGCGGTTTCATGGTATTGAGCCGCGAATTTCTCCGGCGTTACGTCACGGAAGAAACCGATTTCTGCTTCGAAGAAGCCGCCCTCAAAGCCGCTTTGCGCAACGGCGAAATGCAGGCTTTTCCGCATGAAGGGTTCTGGCAATGCATGGATACGGCCCGCGAACACCAGCTGCTCAATAAAATGTGGGATGCAGGCAACGCTCCCTGGACAAAGGCCTGGTGAATATGTTCGGCGGCGTTTATCAGGGAAAACGGATATTGATTACCGGCCATACCGGCTTCAAAGGTTCGTGGCTGACCCTGTGGCTGAAGCAGCTCGGCGCGGAAACCGCCGGTTACGCTTTACCGCCGGCCACAACACCGAACCATTTCGGGTTAATTGACCCGGAAATGCAGTCTTTTCTCAATGACGTGCGCGATTACGACGCACTAGTCAAATGTTTTACGGCGTTCCGCCCCGAAGCGGTGTTCCATCTGGCGGCGCAGCCGCTGGTGCGCGAATCCTACCTTTCGCCGCGGGAAACTTTCGCCGCCAACGTTCAGGGCACGGTAAATGTGCTGGAAGCCTGCCGGAACTGCGCTGCGGTACAGGCGGTAATCGTGATCAGCAGCGATAAATGTTATGAAAACCGCGAATGGGTCTGGGGGTACCGCGAAACCGACCCGCTGGGCGGTTACGATCCCTACAGCGCCTCGAAAGGAGCGGCTGAACTGGCCGCGAATTCCTACCGAAACGCGTTTTTCAATCCGGCCGATTTCGGCCGGAAACACCATACGCTGCTGGCCAGCTGCCGCGCCGGGAATGTGGTCGGCGGCGGCGACTGGGCCTCCGACCGGCTGGTGCCGGACATCATGCGGGCCGCCGCAGCCGGAATCCCGGTCAAACTGCGTCACCCCGAAGCTACCCGTCCCTGGCAGCACGTGCTGGAACCGCTGAGCGGTTATCTGGCGGTCGGGCAACAACTGCTGGCAGGCAACAGCGACTTCAGCGGCGCCTGGAATTTCGGTCCCGCCGCCGACGCGGCGGTAACCGTACGGGAAGTCACCGAAATGATTCGGCGTCATTGGCCGGAAATGCGCTGCGAATTCTGCGCCGGCGATCAGCCGCACGAAGCCGGGCTGCTGAAACTCGACTGTTCCAAGGCCCGCGTTCTGCTCAAATGGCACGGTATCTGGGACGGGGCGGCGACTTTCGAACGCACGGTCAACTGGTACCGGAATTATTATGAACACAAGCTGATCAGCTCGCGTGACGACCTGCAGCAATATATCGCCGCGGCTTCGGCAAAGGGCATGGCATGGACCAGGTAAGACAGGCGGAACGGCTTAAAGCGGAAATCCTGGACAAGGTAAAGCGGTATTATTCCCTGGTCCACGCCGGTTCCGGGGAAGCGTTCGTTCCGGGCAAGTCCAGGGTAAATTATGCCGGGCGGGTATTCGACGACCGGGAAATGGTCAATCTGGCCGACTCGGCGCTGGAATTCTGGCTGACTTACGGGCGCTATTCCCGGCAATTCGAAAAACAGCTGGCCGAATATTTAGGCCGCCGTTGCTGTCTGCTGGTCAATTCGGGTTCGTCGGCCAATCTGCTGGCGTTCATGGCGCTTACTTCGCCGCTGCTGAAGGAACGCCGGATCAGCCGCGGCGATGAAGTGATCACCGTTGCAGCGGGTTTCCCGACTACGGTCGCCCCGATAATCCAGTACGGCGCCGTACCGGTATTCATCGATGTGGATTTGACTACCGCGAATGCGGCTGTCGCGCAGCTCGAACCGGCCCGGTCCGCCAAAACCAAGGCCGTGATGCTGGCGCATACGCTGGGCAATCCGTTCGATCTGCAAGCCGTCCGGGATTTCTGCACCGCAAACGGATTGTGGCTGATCGAAGATAACTGCGACGCTTTGGGATCAAAATATGCCGGCCGGTTGACCGGGACTTTCGGCGACGTCGGAACGTCGAGTTTTTATCCGCCGCACCACCTGACCACGGGCGAAGGCGGTGCGGTTTATACCGATAATCCGGTGCTGCATAAAATCCTGCTTTCGATGCGCGACTGGGGACGGGACTGCTGGTGCGAAAGCGGCCGGGACAATACCTGCGGCTGCCGTTTTTCCAAAAAACACGGCACCCTGCCCTACGGCTACGATCATAAATATGTCTACAGCCATTTCGGTTACAATCTGAAGGCTTCGGACCTGCAGGCCGCGGTAGGCTGCGCGCAACTGGAAAAGCTGCCGGGGTTTGTAAAGCGGCGGCGGGAGAATTTCGCCTTTCTGTACACCGGGCTCAGGGAACTGGCGGAATATTTTATTCTACCGGAAACATTGCCGGCGAGTGAACCTTCCTGGTTCGGTTTTCTGATTACGCTGCGGGACGGAGTGAATTTCACCCGCAACGGACTGGTCGAAGCTCTCGAACGCCGCAATGTTCAGACCCGGAATCTGTTTGCAGGCAACCTCACCCGCCATCCCTGTTTCGACGGTCTCCGGGAGGGGATTGACTACCGGATTGCCGGGAAACTTGAAAATACGGATAAAATCATGAACGACAGTTTCTGGATCGGCGTCTATCCCGGCATGACTGAAGCCAAACTCACTTATATGGCGGAAACTATTAAAGCATTTATTAAATCGTAACGGGAGCAGCAATGAGAGTTGCCGATTATATTTTCAAATATCTGGCGGATCACGGGATTCGGCATGCATTCCTGGTTACCGGCGGCGGCGCCATGCACCTGAATGACGCTTTGCGTCTCGAAAAACGAATTACGCCGGTCTGCCATCATCATGAGCAGGCGGCGGCAATCGCGGCGGAAGGATATGTCAGGGCGGGAGCGGAACTTGGCGTAGTTTCGGTTACTTCCGGCCCCGGAGGAACAAACTCCCTGACCGGCGTCATCGCCCAATGGCTGGATTCCATTCCGGTCCTTTACCTTTCCGGACAGGTTAAGTTCGAAACCACCATCGCAAGCTGCCCTGAACTGGGCTTGCGGCAACTCGGGGATCAGGAAATCAACATTGTCGATATTGTCCGTCCGGTCACCAAATATGCCGCGAGCGTAACCGATCCCCTGACCATTCGCGAACAACTGGAAAAAGCGCTTTATCTTGCCCGGCACGGACGTCCCGGACCGGTCTGGCTGGACATTCCCCTGAACGTTCAGGCGGCACAAATTGATGAGCAGCGTTTATCTCCGTTCGTTCCGGATACTCCGGTTGCCCCCGCCCCCGCCCCGGCCGCGGTCCAACAGGCGGCCGCCATGCTGGCCACGGCCGAAAGACCGGTGATAATCGCCGGATTCGGGATCCGTCTCGCCAAGGCGGTCGCCGATTTCCACACTTTGATTGAACAACTTCAGATACCGGTACTGACAACCTTTAACGGTTTCGATCTGCTGCCTTCTTCCCACCCTTTATTTTTCGGGAGAATCGGGACGATAGGCAATCGCGCCGGGAATTTCATTGTGCAGAATGCCGATGTCATTCTTTCTCTGGGTTCCCGAAATAACATCCGGCAAATCAGTTATAACTGGGAAAACTTCGGCCGGCGCGCCCAGAAAATTGTCGTCGATATAGATTCCGCCGAACTGAAAAAACCGACGTTACAGCCGGACTTGCCGATAATTGCCGATGCCGGGGAATTCATCGCCGCTCTGAAAGCGGCATGGCCTGCCGGTATCCCCCGGAAAAATAACTGGCTGACCTGGTGCGAAGCGCGAAAAACCCGTTTCCCCGTAATTACGGACGAACAGCGTTCCCAGCCGAAACTGGTCAATCCGTATTACTTTATGGCCCTGGTTTCACAGCTTACTCCCGCAGCCTGCACTACCGTGGCCGGCAACGGAACCGCCTGCGTCACCCTGTTCCAGTCCGGCCAAATAAAAACCGGACAGCGCATTTTCTGGAATTCCGGCTGCGCCTCGATGGGCTACGGCTTGCCGGCAGCCATCGGCGCCGCCTTCGGTACCGGACGAAAAACAGTCTGCATTACCGGTGATGGAAGCATCCAGATGAATCTGCAGGAGTTGCAGACGATAGTCCGGCACCGGTTGCCGGTGAAGATTTTCATTCTGGACAATCACGGTTACAGTTCCATCCGGCAGACCCAAAATGCGTTTTTCGGCCCGGAGCATATCGGCTGCGAGGCGGAAAGCGGCGTCAGTTTCCCGGATATGATCAAAATTGGCCAGGCTTACGGTTTGCGGACGGAAGAGATTTTTTCCCATCGCGAACTGGAACAGAAAATCACCGATGTGCTGGCGGAAAACGATCCGGTGGTCTGCGTCGTTCACCTGGCCGAAGATTATATCTTTTCGCCCAAGCTGTCGTCGCGGAAACTCCCGGACGGCCGTATGGTTTCCGCCACGCTGGAAGATATGTATCCGTTCCTGGAACGGGATGAATTCGAAAGGAATATGATCCATGACTGACCCCGGCATAACTCTCGATGAGCAGATAAAGCACCTGAAAATGCTGGTACTGGACATTGACGGGGTGATGACGGACGGCCGTATCGGATATTGCCGGGATGAGGAAGAGGAAATAAAATTCTTCAATGTCCGGGACGGCAGGGCTATTCTCAACGCGATCAGTTTCGGTTTCATCGTCGGTTTTATTTCCGGCCGCATCCATGCGGCAAACCGGCGCCGGGCCCAAGAACTGAAAGCCGGTTTTATCATCGAAGGCCAGACGGATAAAAACGCCGCTCTGGAAGAAATATTGCAGAAATACCAAATCACGGCGCGGGAATGCATGTACATGGGAGACGATATTCAGGATATTGTCCTGTTCGAAAAAGTAGGATTCGCAGTCACTGTCGCTGACGCGCCGCCATATATCGACCGGTTCTGCGACTACCGCACCGCAGCTCCCGGCGGACATGGAGCTATTCGTGAAGTTATTGACCTCATTTTTGAAAAACAAGGCCTACTGGAAAAATCCATAAACTTTTTTAAGGAGCGATCACGATGAATTGTTTGGAAAAAACAATGCTATCCCTATTAATGGAACTTAAGGAAAAATATGGCGTTTTTCAGATCAAGGCTGAATTCGAAGCCGAAGGAAGCTGCATGGATGAAATGATGCGGCTGCGGGATGTTACTGCGGCCGTGGATTTGCCCATCATTTTGAAACTGGGCGGCGTTGAAGCCGTAACCGATATTTATCACGGGCTGCAAATCGGGGTATCCGGGATTATCGCGCCGATGGCGGAAACGTCCTTTGCCCTGAGCAAGTTTGTCAATATGATTGATACCATGGTCGCCAAAGACAATGCCCAGGACATCGAGTTCGCCTTTAATATGGAAACGCTTACCACTTATCGCAACCTCGATGAAATGCTGGCGCTGCCGAATCTGAACATTCTTCAAGGAATGACTATCGGCCGGGTTGATTTGACCGCCTCTATGGGGTTGTCGCGGGCCGCGGTGGACAGTGAGGAAATTTACAGAATTTGCGAGGACGCGTTGCGCAAGTCCCGGGCCAAAGGATTGAAAAACGGACTGGGGGGAGCAATTTCCGCGCAAAGCCGGGAGTTTATCCGGCGGCTAGTTGCTCAGAACCTGCTTGATAAGTTCGAAACCAGAAAGGTGGTTTTCCCGGGAGAGGCGGTTAAACACGGGGAAAAGATGATTGACAAAGCTATCGAGTTCGAATTACTGTGGCTTAAAAGTAAGCGCCGTTATTATTCCGGGATCAAAAAAGCCGAAGAAAACCGGATCGCCATGCTCGAAAAAAGGATTAATGCTCAACCATGAGGAAAGTAATGAATACCCGGAATTGTCACATATGCGGCGGGACTCTATATCGCGAGCCGATTTTGGAATTAAGAGGAATGCCTAAGGCCGCTCAATATTATCCGGAGCGAGATGAATTTGCCGAGGATAAAGGGGTAACTCTAAGTATATGTCAGTGTTCAAAATGCGGCCTGGTCCAGCATACTATGAAGCCGGTAGCGTATTTTAAGGAAGTAATTACGGCCGCCACGTTATCAGATAAATCCAGATTGTCCCGCCTTAATCAAATGAAGGAATTCGCCGACAGATTTTCAATCCAAGGTAAAAATGTATTGGATATCGGTTCCGGCAAAGGGGAAATGCTCGATGTCCTAGAAGAAGCCGGTCTGAAAGCTACCGGACTTGAAGCTTCCCCGGAATCAGTTAAAATAGGCCGCTCAGCCGGAAGAAACATGGTCAATGGCTATATCGGCGATATAAGCAAGCTGGGAGATGGTTTGTTTGATGCCTTTATTGCGCTGAATTACCTCGAGCACCTGCCTGATCTGGGAAACGTCATCGGAAATATCCACAAGGCGACATCCGCCGATGCCGCAGGATTTGTAACAGTTCCCAATCTGGAATATTTACTGAAAACCAACTGTTTTTATGAATTCGTCGTCGATCACATTTCATATTTCACTGAAAAAACCTTAACCTTTGCTTTTGAAGCCAACGGCTTTAATGTTTTAGATTGCGGCCTGATTAACAATGAAAACGATATTGCAATTGTAGTAAAAAAGAAAAAAAGCTTGGATATTTCTCAACAATACGTTAAAGTAGAAACCGTTATAAGAGACTTGCGGAAAATTATTTCTGCTTATAAATCAAAAAATAAAAAAGTCGCAGTTTGGGGGGCCGGGCACAGGACATTGGCACTGCTGGCCTTAAGCAAGACCGATGATATTGAATATATCATAGATTCGGCTAAATTTAAACAGGGAAAGTTTGCCCCGGTTACCCATACGAGGATCGTATCTCCTGAAATGCTGTATAAAGAAAAAGCAGACTTGGTAATTATTATGGTTCCCGGCATATACCCGGATGAAGTATATAAATCCGTAATGAATATGAATCTGGGCGTCGACCTGGCAATGCTGAAAGACAACAGGATCAAACATCTAATTAAACAAACAGGAATAATAAAATGAAAAAATTAGAGCAAACGCCTGATCTGATGGTAGAAAAAATGACCGTGAGAGAAAAAAAGAACAGGGGCAAGCTGCAAGTACTAAAACCCGCGGCTTATCAAAAAATCATCACTCATCCGGAAAAGATTAAAAGAAAAGAATGTGTTGCTTTAATTCAACTGCAATATAATTATGCCTGCAATTTTAAATGCAAGCATTGTGCAATCGAGAGATTCAAGCAAAAAGATGGAAAAACGTTGTCCGTTCCGGATGTCAAACGGATTGCGGACCAGGCTGACGCAATGGGACTTGCCAGTATCTGCATTTCCGGCGGAGAACCTTTGATATTTCCGGATTTGAAGGACGTCATTGATGCTATAGGACCTGAACGTTTTGTTATCAGCATGGACACTAACGGCTGGCTGCTAACCGAAGAAAAAATTAAATGGCTGGTGAAAATAGGTGTTGACAGAATTCATTTAAGCATAGACGGTCTGGAATCCAATCACAACATGTTCAGAGGCGCCAAAGGGTCCTGGAAAAGATGTATTGATGCCCTGGATTTATGCAATAAGCACGGACTTGGCGTCATTATTAACATTGTCGCTACCAAGAGCCTGCTTAGTTCCGGGGAACTGATTAAACAGTTGGATTTCATAGCACAATTCGGACAACATGCCAGTATAATATTTGCGAAAGCTACAGGAGCTTTTGAGGGTTACAAAGACGAAATACTGGATTCTAAAGACATCAAATACATCCAGTCATTACATGGCAAATATAACACTTCAACGCATTTGTCTCCGAATTGCGGTTATGAATTCGGCTGTATGTGTTTCAAGAGACATTTTTCGATTACTGCCCATGGCGACGTATTGCCATGTCCGTGGATTCCAATAACTTTTGGAAACGTATTTAATGAAGACCTGGATACGATTGTAAAGCGCGGGCTGAGCAACAAATGGTTTTCCTATGATAATAAGTACAGTTGCCTGAGTGGTAATCGAGATATGCGGTTCTATAAGCATATTATGCCTCAAATAGAACAATCAGCCGCCTATCCTGTAGATTGGAAAATAATTAAATGGGATTAAGAATAAGTGGATTGGGTTCGCCAAATTTCAAAAAATATCTTGAAATCGGGCAGGTTGTTTCCTCAAAAAAACGAAGCCGTCAATCTTGCCGGGAGTGGACTTAATGGAATCGTCTCTCAAAAATATTGAAAAAAAAAGAATTTTTCTATCCGGAGGAACCGGTTTCTTCGGTAAAAACTTACTGGAATATATGAATACCCTCAACGCCAATGGCGCATGGCAGGGAGAATTATATATTTTAAGCAGAGCGCCAGACAGGTTTTGTAATAACAATCCGGGATTAATTACTCTTCCCAACTTACATTTCATCAAAGGCGACATCCGCAATTTTGAGTATTCCTCTTTGCCGACATTCGATTATGTTATTCATGCGGCGACTGAAACCGATATTAAGTTTATTGTAGAGCAACCGGATGAAACGTATTCCGTGATTGTGGATGGAACCAGGCGTATTTTAGCAATGGGTGCGGAAAAACAGGCAAAGCGTCTTCTGTATATAAGTTCCGGAGCGGTTTACGGCGTTCAACCGCCGAAGCTGCCGAAACTTTCGGAAGACTATCCCTGCAACCCGGAAAATGCTTACGGCAAAGGGAAGCTTGATGCGGAAAACATGTGCCTGGCAAGCGGAATAGATACGGTCATCGCCAGATGCTTTACGTTTGTCGGGCCATATTTTCCGCTGGAAAAACATTTTGCGGTCGGCAATTTCATCAGCAGTATTTTAAATGATGAAGATATAAACATTCATGGTGACGGAACTCCCTATCGCTCTTACCTGTATGCAACCGACCTCGCTGAATGGCTGCTGACTATTTTATTGAAAGGCAGGGCTAACGAAGCCTATAACGTCGGTTCGGATGAAGCTATTTCCATCGCGGAACTGGCAAAAGTCATCTGCAAATATTCTGCAAGCGGAAACACCCAAGTACATATTGCTAAAAAAGCAAAAGCCGGCGCCGTCCCGACCAGATACGTCCCCGATGTCAGTAAAGCTTTTAAACTGGGCGCGAAAATTAAAGTTTCCCTGGAAGAAGCGATAAAGAGAACCATTGAATCGGCAAAAGGGGTTATGCTATGAGTGATAAAATAAAAACAATCAGCATCGCTTCAAGTTGCTGTAATGAGGAAGAAAATATACGGGAATGGTACGCCCGCATACTTAAAGTCTTTGAGAAATTCCCCCGATACACCTACGAGATAGTTATTGCCGACAACTGCTCAAAAGATGGAACTCGCGCTATTCTTCGCGAAATTGCCTCCAAGGATAAAAACTTCAAGGTTATTTTTAACTCTAATAATTTCGGGCATATTCGCTCGCCTTATAATGCCTTTATCGAGACTGCCGGCGATGCGGCAATAAGCATGTGTTCAGATCTTCAGGAACCGCCGGAGGTGATAGAGGACTTAATAAAAAAATGGGAAGAAGGCTTTACTGTCGTGGTCGCGACGAAAAAGCAATCAAAGTGTAATTTTCTGACTCATTCCTTACGAAAAATTTATTATTGGCTGCTGGCAAAGATTTCCGATTCTGATGAAATTATCCGCAATTTTACCGGCTTCGGGTTGTATGACCGTAAATTTAGGGATGCCATAAAACTCTATAAAGATTCATATCCGTATTTCCGCGGCCTGGTCGGCGAAATCGGGTTTAAACGCGCGGAAATCAAATTTTTCCAGGAAAAACGCAAGCACGGCCGGACTAAAAACAACTTTTTTTCTCTTTACGACATGGCCATGACCGGGTTCGTCAATCATTCCAAGCTGCCGCTGCGGCTGGCCGTATTTATCGGCTTCTGCCTGGCGGGACTGAGCTTACTGGCCGCCCTGGGGTATCTCATCTATAAACTGCTGTACTGGGATACCTTTACGCTGGGGCTGGCTCCCCTGGTAATCGGTTTATTTTTCTTTTCCGCAATCCAGCTGATTTTTATCGGTATCATCGGCGAGTATATCGGCGCTATTTACACCCAGGTCAAAAATAAACCACTGGTTGTAATTGATGAAAAAATTAATTTCGATACGTAGCCTGAAACTCCCCCAACTGGAGATGGCGGTTTTCAAGCGCCAATATATTCAGCATCGGACGGAAGCCCATCGGATACTGCGTTTCCTGCTTACCGGCGGCTGGAATACCGTCTTCGGCATCCTGGTCTATGCCGGGCTCTATGAACTGCTGCACGAGAAAGCGCATTATCTGGCACTGATGATACCGGCAAACATTCTCGCCATAACCAACGCCTACATCTGCTACAAGTTATTTGTATTCAAAACAAAAGGCAACGTTATCCGGGAATATCTGCGCTTTTATGTCGTTTACGGCGCAAGTATCGTAATGAGTTTTGTCCTCATGTTCCTGCTGGTTGACGGCCTGGGACTGCATCCGATCGTCAGTCAAATATTGTGTACGGCAATAACCATCGCCTGCAGTTATATCGGCCACCGTTATTTCTCTTTCCGGCTGAAAACCGAATAATCAGGGTTCTTCACAAAAATCTGTATCAATGTCGAAAATATTTTTCCGAGCGGGTATTTTGCCTTTCGGCTTACAACGGATTTTACTTGATTATTTTGAGCTTAGCTGAGTTCAGATTTTTCTTTAAAATGTAGTCAGAATAATAATATTAATATATTTTGATTTTATCTATTGAAATATAATTGTTTATGTGCT
>JAQULZ010000057.1 GCA_028718375.1 Victivallaceae bacterium
GATAAGGAACGGTATTCCGTTGATCTGCGACGGAAACGAAGGCCGGAAATCCCTGGCCGTCGCCCTGGCCATACTCGAATCGAGCAAAACCAACCAACCAGTTAAAATATAAAGGAATTTGAAAATGTTGGAAAAACGCATCAATATGAAAACCGGGTTTCCCGGACCGAAAACCCTGGCGGTTCTGGAAGATTTGAAAAAATATGAATCTCAGGGTGATCTCTGTTTCGCCAATTACGGGACGCCTCCGGTGATCGAGGAAGCGGAAGGCGTGTTCGTCAAAGATGTGGACGGCAATACCTATCTGGATTTGACCAGCGGTTTTGCCGCGCTTAATCTCGGACATTGTCCCAAGGCCGTGATTGAAGCCGCTTATAAACAGATGAATACCGTTCATCATACTGCCCAGCAGCCGACGGAAGTCCGGATGAAGCTGGCGAAAAAACTCGTTGAAATCGCCCCCGGATTCCTGAAGAACAACAGCAAAGTCCAGTATGATACCGGCGGCACCAATGCCGTGGAAGTCGGGATGAAACTGGCCAAAGCCTACACTAAACGGCCTTATATCTTATGTTATCAGGGCGCTTACCACGGCCGGTCGTTCGGAACGCTGGCGGTTACCTGTTTCCCGTTCCTCAAGGAAAACTTTTTCCCGATCATGCCGGGAGCGGTGCGTATTCCCTATCCTTACTGTTACCGCTGCCCGTTCGGGATGAAGTACGGTTCGTGCGGCATGCAATGCGCCAGACACGTCCGGGATCTGTTCAGTGATCCGACCTGGGGACTTATCGACCGGAAGAAAGGCACCAACCTGGTGGCCGGGCTGCTGTTCGAACCGGCCCAGGGCGCGGGCGGCTATCTTATTCCGCCGGACGGCTACTGGCAGGAAATCCGGAAAATCTGCGATGAATTCGATGTACTCATGGTTGACGACGAAATCCAGATGGGCTGGGGACGTTCCGGAAAAATGTTCGCCATCGAGAACTGGAATGTCGCGCCCGACATCATGATGGTCGGCAAAGCCTTTACCGGCGGGGTGATCCCGAATGCTGCGATCATTTCCAGAACCGAGATCATGGATGTTCTGCAACCGATTCATCAGAGCGTAACCTTCTCCGGTAATCCGGTCGGCAGCGCCGCCGCGCTCGCCATGCTTGAAACTCTGGAAAAAGAAAAGCTGATCCAGAACGCCAATGAGATGGGAGCATATTTCCTCGGAAAACTGAATGAACTCATGGAAAAACACCCGCTTATCGGCTGCGTCCAGGGTAAAGGTCTGATGCTTTCCATGGAATTAGTGAAAGACCGGGAAACCAAGGAGCCGTTCGAGACCATCCGGATCGTTAAGGAAGCGGTGAAAAAAGGTCTGCTTCTGACGATTTCCGGGCATTTCGGCAACCGGCTGAACATTGTTCCGCCGCTGATTATCAAACAAGACCAGATCGATACCGCGGTATTGATTCTGGATGAAATAATCGGAGCTTTTGAAAAGTAATTTTAAACGAATTACTTGCAGAGAGTCATCGAGAAAAACAAGGGCGCGGCTGTCGAACTCATCGGGATCGACAGCCGCGTGGTTGACCTGGAAAGGAAAGCTTCTCGAGGGAAAAATGAATTCAAGAGAACGAATAAAAAAGATATTTGCCGGGGAAATTCCGGACCGAGTCGGAATTTTTGACGCTCCGTGGCCGGAAACCGTTGAGCGCTGGCATCGGGAAGGATTACCCAAGGAGGTGCACGTCAATGAATATTTCGATTATGACATTGATGACTGCCTCCTTCTGGACACTTCCTTAATGCTGCCGAAAAAGATTATGGAAAAAACCCCGGAATACATGATCTATTCCGATGCCAATGGCGTGGTCAATAAAGTAATGCGCGGGAAAACCGGAGCTCCGCTAGTCCTTGATTATTTGATCAAAACCCCGGCGGATTGGGAAAAGTATAAAAAATCATTGCGATTTTCCAAAGCCAGAATACAAATTATCCGTTGGGGAGAATATGAGCCTGTCGATGAAAGCAATATTGTTTCGAGCACTCTTCCCTGGTCAAAAGTACTGAAGCAATATCAGGAAGCAAGACAAAAGGATAAGTTTATGCTTTTCCTGGCGGCCGGGCCGTTAGAGAATGCCACCCATCTGCTCGATGCCCAGGATGTTTATATGAAAATGCTGACGGAACCTGATTTTATTTCCGACCTGTTTTCAACTTTTACCGATTTGGTAATAGAATCATATCGACAAATTGAGGCCTTGGGAATCCAAATGGACGGCTTCCATTTCAGCGATGATATCGCCTATAAAAACGGGATGTTTTTTTCTCCGGACACCTATCGGGAGCTGCTGCTGCCCTGCCATAAAAGGTTATGTGATTTTTTCAGATCCGCAGGTCTGCCGGTCATGTATCACACCGACGGGAAACTGGATGAAGTGTTGCCGCTGGCTATCGAGGCCGGAATTACCGCAATTCAGCCGATAGAGGCAAAAGCAGGAAATGATGTTCGCCAGCTCAAAGCAAGATATGAAGATATCGTCTTTGCGGGAAATATTGACGTAACCAAATTGTCCGGGACCAGAAGCGATGTGGAAAATGAGGTCATAACCAAGATCGAGTCAGTTAAAAATAAGGGAAGATACCTTTATCATTCTGATCATTCGGTACCTCCGACGGTAAGTTTTGACAACTATAAATACGCTTTGGAATTAGTGAGGAAATATGGCAAATATTGATAAAAACGAACTGCTGGCGAAATGCGTGAAAAAACATCAGAAAGATACGATATGTTTCCTGCAGAAGCTGCTTTCTTTTGACAGCCGGATTATAGATCAGGGAAAAATGGGAAAAGAAAAAAATATTCAGGCCTTTCTTGCCGACCGGCTCCGGCAACTGGGCTGTGAGGTGGATTATTTTGAACCGGACGAGGCGCGGCTGGAAAAATACGCCGATTTCAATCCGGGTCATGATTATAAAAACCGCCCGAACGTCGTTGGAACACTCCGGGGTTCGGGCGGCGGCAGATCCCTTATCCTTAACGGCCACGTGGATACCGTCGATATCGGCGATCCGAAGGAATGGCGGCATGATCCGTTTGCCGGGGAAATAGACGGCGATTTAATTTACGGCCGGGGAACCGCCGACATGAAAGCCGGGGTTGCCGCCATGATTACGGCGGTACAATGCCTCAGGGAGGCGGAAATCAAGCTGAAAGGCGATGTCATCATCCAGTGCGTTGTCGATGAGGAAGGCGGCGGCAACGGAACACTGGCATGTGTTGACCGGGGTTACCGGGCGGATGCCGCGATTATCACCGAACCTACCAGTCTGAAAATCCTGACCTGCCATCGCGGCGCGATGCATCTGACGGTCAGGACGTTCGGCCGCGCCACTCACGCGTCCATGAAATGGGACGGGGTGAACGCCATCGAAAAAATGACGAAAATCATGGCGGCGTTGTCGGAACTCGAAAAAGACTGGCTGGCGCGGAAACGGCATCCGTTGCTGCCGTCGCCGACGATTATGTTCGGAGAGATCAGAGGCGGCGTCGGCGCGTCGATTGTTCCGGCGGAATGCGAATCGAAAATCGATGTTAAGTACCTGCCTTATGAAAACCCGGGAACGGTTCGGGAAGAAGTGGAAAATTGCATCAACCGCGTCGGGGATGAGTGGCTGCGGGAAAATCCGCCCGAAATAAACTGGACCCTGAACACTTCGCCTTACGAAACCGACTCCCGCCATCCGATAGTCGGGGAAATAAGCGAAAAATCTTTGGAAATTAACGGGAAAGTTGAGATCGGGGGATTGCCATCCGGGGCGGATGCACGTATAATCAATAATATAGGGAAAATCCCGACGGTGATATTTGGTCCCGGCAACCTGAAGCAGGCGCACAGCGCCGATGAATGGGTTAGTTTATCCGAGTATCAGAAATCCGTAGAGATTCTGGCTCAAACGATAGCCGGCTGGTGCGGATAAACGAAAAAAAGACCAGTTAAAACAATCAGGCAGGAGATACCCGGAATGAAAACAGCGGAAAGCAGACTGGGTAGGAAGTTCTACTTCACACTTATTGAACTCCTGGTTGTGATCTGTATCATCGCGGTTTTGGCTTCAATGCTGCTTCCGGCCCTTAACCGGGCCAGGGAAAGAGCCCGGGAAATCAAATGCGTGAATAACCTGAAGAATTTAAGTTATTGCATGAGCAGTTATCTGGATGATTGGGACGGAAGATTTTTTCAATGTGACTGGAGTATTGGCTGGTATGCGACAAATCACTGTACCTTTGCTTCCTACTATGGAACTCCTGTAGCTCCCGCGGAGTGGACTACCTATCCTACCACACCGGGAACAATCATCGATTGTCCGTCTGAAAAATATGGCTGGGCGTATACCGGCGGCTTCCATGTCGATTACGCCTATAACTATAATTTGAACGGCGTTCGTTTAACCAGTGTCACCAAGCCTTCCAATACCATACTGTTTCATGACTGCCGCCAGTATTTCAGTCTTAACGACTTGGCAAGCGGGAGTTATTGGCAGCTTCATATGGGCTGGCCGCACGGCGGAAAAAGCAATTTTCTGTTCCTGGATGGACATATTGGAGCATTTAAATCGGGCGTCCCCGAAGATTCCTGGTGGAATTATAGCCAATAAAGCCTTACCGAAAAGTCATTGAGAGTCTATTGGTTTCGAACTGTATTCAGTTAAGGTCGTATTCTCTATTCTTTTAAATACTTTGCTGAAAACATGAATACTCGAAAAACCTACTTGCTCCGCAATTTGAGTAAAGTTCAAGCTGGATTCTTCAATCAGTTCTTTTGCTTTATGGATTCTGAATTTATTGATATAATAGTGAGGAGAAACTCCGGTATATTTTATGAAAACATTACAGAAATAGTTCAGGGAAAGCCCCGCAATATTACTGAGTTCAGCTAAAGCTATTGAGCGATCATAATTCCTGTGGATGAATTTTATGGCTTTTTCTATATTACACCAGTTCTTCATATTCTTGGTTGAACCGATGTTTCTTCGAGAAGAATTGCGCAAATAAATCGCAATTATCTCCAGCATTTTCGCTTTTTCCACCAGTTCATAGGCCTGTTGTTTTTTTTCAAACTCATTTTTCATGGCAAGAAAAATTTCTTCTATGATCAGCTGATAATTGATCTTCAATTCCAGAAAATGCGGCAGGAAAGCAAGTATATTTTCCAGATTGGCCTTGTTTTCCCGGAACTTCGCAAAATCCATATTTTTTTCAAGCGTAATATCAGTAATTCTCTCCGGGGTGAAAAAAGCGTCAAAATGGATAATATATTGAACTAATTCTTCTCCCTTGTCCGGCCTGACTATATGAAACATGTAGGGGGGCATGAGGATCAAATCGCCCGGTTTTACTTTATATTCCGTACCTTCCAGAACAAAAATACCCCAGCCGTTTTTTATATAGGTAAATGCGTAATCGGGATCAATATAAGACCCGGTAACATAACTGATATTTATTTTCACCTGTCTTATATAGGGTGATAGTTTTAAAAGATGAACATTCATAATTTCAGACCAATAATAATAAATTAGAGTAAAGACTTTAAGCTTAATAGCTTTTATATTATAGAAGTAATTCCCAAAGTTTCAATTTCCCGGGAAAAGAAACTTGATAAACATGAAAAATCATTCAGGCTGTTTTAACATGGAACAATATCTTTTTCCAATGGCGGAAGAAAAAATGAGCGAAATAACCGCGGGAACGAGAGCGTTTTCGGGAGATAATCGAGCTGATTAAGCGGTAGGGTTCAGTTGTATCGTTATAACTGAATATTTAAACAATTTGCCTAAGGCATCTCCAGCCAATTTATAGGAGGAACATCTGATGCATGAAGAAATCTCGCTCAATGGAGACGATTGGAAACTCGGAAGAATCCGGCCCGGCCAGGGAATAAAGGAAGGCTTTAATACCCCTGACTTTTGGTCTGCATACCGAACGTGGCTTAAAACTTCGGTTCCCGGGGATGTACATTCCTGTCTGGTAGATACGGAAGTGATTCCGGATCCCAATTACGGACGGGATAATGAAAAAAACAAATGGGTCATTGAGAATGAATGGTGGTACAGAAAGTCTTTTGCTATTCCCAAAGCCTGGCAGGGAAAAACTGTCCGGCTTTTGTTCAAGGGAGTTGATTATGACGCTGTTTTTTGGTTGAACGGGGAGCAATTAGGTACTCATCAGGGAATGTTTTCTTATATTGTCTACGACGTAACCAAGCTAATAAAAACCGAGGCTTTGAACTCATTGGCAATATGCCTTGCACCTCCTCCCCGTAATCGGCTGAATACCGGCGGGAGAAAAAACAATCTCAGTTACGGGATCGATTATTCTCCGGAATTAATTACTGTCGGGATCTGGGATGAGGTGGTTATGATTGCAACCGGACCGGTCTGTATTGAGGATGTTCACATAACTTCCAAGCTGAAGAAAACTGATGCGGAACTGCACTTTGATATACTGACCGTCAGCAAATTACAGAACTGCGGCGAGGTAAATTTCAGTTTTAAGATAACCGGCAGGAATTTCGACTCGGAAGTTTATACCCGGCAGGTTGATAAAACCGTAAAGCCGGGTAAAAACAATTTAAAATTCGATTTTAAACTTCCTCATCCCCGGCTTTGGTGGACTCATGACACGGGGCCGCAAAATCTTTACGAAGTTGAAATAAGTATAACTAAAGACAAACAACCTTTTGAAAGGGTAAAGAAAACTTTTGGAATAAGGGAAATCAAGGTGGATAAAAATCCGGGAGCAATACCGGACTCCTGGCCCTGGACTTTTGTAATTAACGGCCGCCGAATATTTATAAAAGGAAGCAACTGGACCAATACGGATCTGCTTCTGGAGCGGATAAAAAAAGAAAGATATGAGGAGTTGCTCCGCTTGGTCAAACAGGCCAATATGAATATGCTCAGGATACATGGATGGCATTCCCGGGAAAAAGAAGCCTTTTACGATATTTGCGACAGAGAAGGTATTTTGATCTGGCAGGAATTTGCTTTCGGCAATGCGATATATCCTCAGAACGAGGCTTTTCTCAAGGGCGTTGAAAAAGAATGCGGTCAAGTTGTTCAAATACTTAGGAATCATCCCTGCCTGACCGTCTGGTGCGGAGGAAATGAGTTTAAGTACCATGAAAACATAAACTTGGTTAAGCGTTTGGAATCAGTATGCAAAGCCCATGATCCCAGCCGTCACTTTGTACCGGTTTCAGATATGAATCGCTATATGTATAATGACCGGTTAAAAGGAGACCACCATAGCTGGGCAGTATGGTTTGAAGATGTTCCTGTTGAAAATTATCGCCAAGATCACAGTTTGTTTATTTCTGAATTCGGATTACAAGCCGTCCCCGTCCTCGAAAGTTTAAAGAAATTCATTCCTTCAAAAGAACTATGGCCGGCCGGACCAAGCTGGGAATATCATTCGGCAAGATTAGATAGAATAGGGTATTATCTTGAGGATTTTTTCGGAATAAAGCAAGTTGATTCTTTGGAACAGCTTATAGAATTAAGTCAACGGATACAGGCGGAAGGGTTAAAGTATGCGATAGAGCATTACAGACGCAGCAAATATCAGACCAGCGGTTGCATGTTCTGGTCGTTTAACGATCCCTGGCCTGCGGTCAGTTGGAGTGTCGTTGATTGGTATAACCGGCCTAAAATGGCTTACGAGGCGGTTAAAAACGCCTATGCTCCAGTTTTAATAAGTCTTTCATATGCAAAGAGAAAATGGAAACGAAATGCAAAATTCATTTCCGAGGTTTGGATTGTAAACGACCTTCACCAAACTTTTCCGGATTGTAACGCGGAAATTGCCATTATAGATGAACCGGGTAAAGTGTTAAAGAAATTTGTCATAGAAAAAATATCCGTTCTTCCCGATCAAGCTGAACGCATAGACCAATTAGAATGGCGTATTCCGGCCCGGGGCGCGGGAAATTTTGAGGTGGAATTAAAACTGAAAAACGATTGCAATTCAGAACTTTCAACCAATAAATATCATTTTCATATAATTCAAGATATTGGAACAAGCTATCAATGACCTTAACTTTTTAATCGAAGAATTTAAGGAAGGAGAAAAGATATTTCAAGTATTGGAGTAAAAAAAGGAATTTTTACCAAGAAAGAATTAAACCATGTTATTGCTGCAGGAGTCAGATTTATATGGATAAGCCCAGGATAGGTTTAATAACGGTTTCTTTGCCGCCGCAGCTTTCAACTGATCCGCCGGAGGTCGAAAAAGTTTCCGACCTGATCGGTGAGCATGCTGAACAGGAATTTGCGCGGGCAGGAATTGAAGTAATCCGGATCAAAGAACAGGCGCAGAATGAAGCCGCCTCGATTGCCGCTACCAGGCAACTGGTTGATGCCGGTGTCGATGGTATAATTTATCTGGTCGGTTCCTGGATCTACGTGCCCATCGTTGTGGCGCCGGCGAGAGATTTGAATATACCTTTCATACTCTGGGCCGTTCCTGACCTGATGGTCGCCTCGCTGGTTCCGTCTTGTATTACGCACGGCGCTTTGGATGAAATGGGGATAAAACACCAGTTTGTTTACGGCGCTCCGGAGTATCCTGGACTGATTGACGAGGTGGCCAGGTTCAGTCGGGCCGCCATGGTGGTACACCGCATGAAAGGCATGCGTTACGGTCTGTTTGGCGGGCGCTGCATGTATATGTATACCGGCATGCCGGATTTGATCCAGGTAAAGAAAATATTCGGCGTGGAAACGGTCCATATTGACGAGTTCATGCTGGTTGAAGAAGCCAAGAGGATCGAGGGGAGAAAAATAACCGCGTTCCTGAAAGATTTTCGGGAAAAATATGGAGTTGTCCACCCGCCGGAAGACGTTATGAATAAATCCGTCAGGCTTTATTTGGCTTTGAAATCCCTGGCGGCAGAGAACGAGCTGGATTTTGTCGGACTTAAATGTATGCCGGAAGTACAGGGTAATTATTGTTCGCATTGTCTTTCCGTGGCGTTGCATAACAGTGAAGGGCTGGTGACTTCCTGTGAAGCCGATACCAACGGGGCTTTGACCATGGAGATATTACATCTTCTTTCCGGCCGGGCGGCCGGTTTCGGCGATGTTTTTGCGCTTGGAATGGAGGATAAAACCTTGCGGCTGGTAAATTGCGGTTCAATGGCGGTGGAATTCGCGGTTTCGGGCAAAGACATTGACTGGGGGTTGCAATATGATTTTATTGCGCCGGGGCCGGGGCGGGGAGCCACCACGGTATTTGTTGCCAGACCCGGCCGGGTTACGTTGGCCCGGCTGGCTCGAATCAGCGGTGAGTATGTAATGCAGATTGCTACGGGCGAAGCCTATTCGGAACCCAAGGAAAAGATGAAAGAGGCGCGTGCCCTTTGGCCGCATATTTTCATTAAACTGGACGGCAACCCGAAAAATTTCCTGCAAAACTGCCGTTCAAATCATCAACATTGGGTTTATGGCGATTACCGGGAAGAACTGATCCAGATATGCGACTTCTTGAACATAAGGGCCATCGCGGTGTAGATCGTTATCGGCGGGATTGATCAATCTGTAGGTTTTGCGTAAGGAACTGAGGTATTTTCATGAAACCCAGAATTACAGTAATCGGAAGTTTAAATATGGATTTTTCCATAAGAGTGCCCCGTTTGCCCCGAAAAGGGGAAAGCCTGCCCGGAAAAGGTTTCAGCATGGTTCCGGGCGGAAAGGGCGCCAATCAGGCCGTGGCTGCGGCCCGGCTGGGGGCGGAAGTATTTCTGGCCGGGCGGATCGGCAACGATCTGTTCGGCGACCAGATCGTCGATAATCTCGTCCGGTCCGGAGTGAATACGAATTATGTGGTCAGGGATTTGGCGAAATCCACTGGAGTGGGACTGGTAATCCTGAACCCCGAAGGCGATAATTACAGTCTGGTAGACCGTGGAGCTAATATGGCGGGCAAGGCGGAGGATGTAGCTGCAATCCGGGATACGGCCAGTAATTCCGACATGCTCCTTTTACAACTTGAGATACCGCTGAACTCAATTAAAAAAGCGGTAAGGATCGCTAACGCCGCCGGCGTGCCGGTAATTTTAGATCCGGCGCCGGTATATCTGCCGGCCAAAGCATTATTTCCCCAGGTGGATTTCCTGCTTCCTAACCAGAACGAAGCCGAATTCTATACGGGGATAAAAGTAACCGACCGGATTTCAGCGGAAAACGCGGCCGCCAGGCTGGTTCTTCTGGGGGCCGGAAATGTGATCATAAAATTAGGCAACCAGGGGGCTTTATTTCATAATCAGGAGAAAACCGTTTATTTCCCGGGAATAGAAGTTGAAACCAGAGACACCATTGCGGCGGGGGATGCTTTTGCCGGCGCCTTTGCAGTGGCTCTGGTAAAAGGCGGGGATATTATATCAGCTTTGGAATACGCGAATTATGTAGGAGCACTTGCGGTAACCAGGCCGGGAACGCAATCTTCCCTGCCGCGGCAAAAAGAAGTGGAACAGTTTATCAAGATGAAAAAACGTTACGTTTCAACCAGTAAAAAAGGAAGTTCCGATGGCGCAAAATCTCAATGAAGACACCTTGTTGGAGATGTATGAAAAGATGTTGCTGATCCGCAAATTCGAGGAGAAGCTTTATTTTCTTTTCTTGACCCGGGTCATGCCGGGAAGTATGCATCAGTGCAACGGCCAGGAGGCTTGCGCGGTGGGGGTATGCGCGAATCTGGTAAAAAACGATTATATCACCAGCACCCACCGGGGACACGGACATTGCTTAGCCAAGGGAGCCGACGTAAAGGCGGTAATGGCTGAGATGTTCGGGAAAAAAACCGGATTATGCAAGGGGATGGGCGGATCTATGCATATTGCGGATTTCAGCGTTGGAATGCTCGGGGCCAACGGAATTGTCGCGGCTGGAATTCCCCAGGCCGCCGGGGCGGCCTGGGCCTGCCGGTATTTGAAAAATGACCATATAGCGGTTGCTTTTTTTGGTGACGGTGCGGCTAATGAGGGAGTTTTTCATGAGGGCCTGAACTTGGCTGCGGTCTGGAAGCTCCCGGTAGTGTTCGTCTGTGAAAACAACCTGTATGGGCTGTCAACCCATTACCGGAAAGTCACTGCGGTCGAGAATATCGCAGCGCGGGCTGCCGCCTATAATATGCCCGGAACGATCGTGGACGGAATGGATGTCCTGGCGGTATATGAAACCGCCCGGGAGGCCGTAGCGAGAGCCAGAAACGGCGGCGGCCCTACCTTGCTGGAATGCAAAACCTACCGGTATATGGGACATTCCAGATTTGAAAAACCCAGCTATAGAACGCAGGAAGAAGTGGAAGAATGGAAGCAAAAAGACCCGATCCCGGCATTTGCCGGAAGATTGAAGGAAGAATTTATGGTATCAAAAGAGGCAATAACGGCGATAGAGCGCAAAGTGGACGAGGAAATTGAGAACGCGGTTAAGTATGCTGAGGCCGGCCCGGATCCTGAACCGGATGATTATAAACAGTATATTTATGCGTAGCACCAGTCCAGGAAAATTTTTCGGGAGAAGCAACCATGGAAGCAAAAACGATTGTTCAAGCATTAAGGCAGGCCTTGACGGAAGAAATGAAAAAAGATGAAAGGGTGGTGCTGCTTGGTGAAGATATCGGGATTTTCAACGGCGCTTACCGGGTAACCGAGGGACTCCTCGACGCCTTTGGCGAAGATCGGGTTCGGGACACTCCTATTTCGGAAGCGGCGATTGTCGGCGCCGCAGTCGGCGCCGCCCTGGCCGGCCTGCGTCCGGTGGTGGAGATCCAGTTTAACGATTTCATTACCTGCGCCATGGATCAGGTATGCAATCAGGCGGCAAAGATCCGCTTGATGATGGGCGGACAGGTCAGCGTACCGCTGGTTATTCGGTCTCCGGTCGGAGCAACCGGAAGAGCCGCTCAGCATTCCCAATCCCTGGAAGCCTGGTTTATGCATACGCCCGGCTTAAAAGTCGTTTTGCCGTCCACTCCCTATGATGCGAAAGGGTTGTTGAAAACGGCGATAAGAGACGATAATCCGGTGTTGTTCTTCGAACATAAACTCTTATACGGCGCAACTTCTCCCGGGGGGAAATTGAGCACCAGTGCAGCGGAGCTGGATGAGGTTTTTGAACCCGCGCCGGAAAAAGAGTATTATCTTCCTTTTGGCGTTGCTGATCTTAAGCGTGAGGGCAAAGACGTAACAATAGTTGCTACGGGATGTATGGTTCATAAATCGATAAAAGCAGCGAAAATTTTAAAATCGGAAGGCATAGATATCGAGATAGTCGATCCCCGGACGCTCGTGCCGCTTGATATTGAGACCATCATCAATTCCGTAGAAAAAACCGGCCGGTTGGTAATTGTAAGTGAAGATGTGACCACCTGCGGAGTGGCTTCCGAAATTGCAGCTGTTGTCGCAGACAAAGCACTTTTCTGTTTGGATGCGCCGGTAAAAAGGGTTTGTGTCCCGGATACGCCTATTCCGTTCGCGCCCAATAACGAAAACCGGGTAATTCCCCAAGTGGAACATATTATATCAGCAATAAGATCAGTAATGTCCTGAACGCTGTGGGCGGTCTGACAAACAATTTTCCGTAAAAAATAATTGGTAGTGTCAAAAATAACATGGAAAAATGAAAATATAACGCACCGGGGCGTCCCCGGACGGCTGCCGGGACGGACCCCGGCTAGCCCCGCGGCAATGAGCGGTCGCCAAGGGCGAAATCAATCCACGAGGTTGGGTTTCCTGCGGGAGCGCATCCATAACTTCGGCAGCATGCGACGCTATCGCGGAGCGATAAGGATTTACGCCGGTTGCAGGAAGTAAAACGTCGTGCGGGTACTTTATCGCCGGGTTCTTTGTCAAGGCGCAAAATCGGCATAAAGCCGCTCCTTACAGTCGCTATTTATACGATTTTGGCCGTTGACAAAGCCCCGGCGATAAAGTGGGACGGGCAGTGTTCTGAAAAACAAAAAAAATGTTTTGTTTTTCAGTCAGCAAAAGGGGGGAAACGGAAGGATTTATGTAATGAGTTAATAATTAACAGCATAAATGGCAAATTGGTAATAAATTTTGACAAAACCAAATAATTAAGAAGGTGAAGAAATCATGATCAAGGGCAGAATTGTAGATTTATCCCATCAAATGACGGCGGGCAAAGAAGAATACGGATTGAAACAGAATATTTTTCAAACCGCCGCCAGATACCCGCAATATAAGATTGAAAATGGGGTCTGGTATATAATGCAGGACATTGAAATGTCATCCCATTGCGGCACCCATGTGGAGTTTCCTTTCCACCACGTCAAGGACGGCCTGGACGCCGCCCGCTTTCCTTTGGAAAAGCTGGTCGGCGAAGCTGTTATGCTTGATTTCAGGCACAAGAAAAATGGGGAAGCCATCGGCATTGAGGAAGTGAAAGCATTGGATAAAAAAATCCGGATCGGTGATATGGTCTTATTTTATTATGATGCCGGGAAATTATATTATACTCCCCATGCTCACGACCGGCCGTATGTTACCGTTGAAGCCGTAAGGTGGTTGATTGAAGATAAAAAAATAAAACTTATCGGTACCGACGGTTCGGGATTTGAGCAGAAGGGCACAGTAAACCAGCCCGTGCATCAATTATGCCTTGAAAACCAGGTTCCCATTTTGGAATTCGGGGCGAATTTTGACAAAATAAAAAAAACGAGATTTCTTTTATTCGCTTTGCCGCTGCCCATCTGCAACCTGGAATCATCGCCCGTCAGATTGATTGCGTTTCAGTAAAGGTATTTAATCGACGATCCAAAAGTAAGACTTTTATTTTAATTTAAAGGAAATTCAGATGGCAGTTAAAGTACCCATACCAAAACTTGGGGAGTCCGAAGAAACCGTTACTATCCAGAACTGGCGCGTCAGGGAGGGCGATAAAATTAAGCAAGGAGATGTCCTGTTTGAGATTGAAACGGATAAAACCGTGCTCGAGGTTGAATCTCAATTCGAGGGTACCCTCCTCAAAATAGTAGTTCCGGCAGGCGTGGAAGTGCCGGTGTTGAGTATTGGCGCAATTATCGGGGAACCCGGGGAAGCCATTCCCGTAATTGAGGAAGCGGTAAAAGTCAGGGAGAGCAGAACCGGAGTTTTGAAGCCATCTCCCCCGGCAGCAACTTCCCTTGGTGTACCGCAAAAAAGCCAACCCTGGTCCACGTCTTCCGTTCCCGTTGCGAAGTCCAAGTATTCCCCCCGGGCGCGATCCTTGGCCAAAAATTATCTCATAGATTTAGACAAGGTTTTCGGCGGCAGCGGGGACGGCAGGGTTACTGAGGCGGATGTTAAGCGTTATCTTGAAAGTTCCGGATATTTGTCGAAGAAGATCACTCCGGCAGCTTTTAACCTGGCCAAGCAGGCAAAACTTGAACTTCTTGCTCTCGCCGGGGCAGAAGATTCCGGAAGGGTAACTCTGGCTGAGGTCAGGCGCGCAATCGCCGAGCGGCCTCGACCGCTTTCGAGGATGCGAAAAGTCATAGCTAAAAGGTTGACCGAGGCTAAACAGAAGATTCCGCATTTTTACGTTACCGTTTCCATAGACATGGGGAAAGTACAGCAGCAGCGAGCCATCCTCAAGAAACGCGGCGTTACTGTCAGTGTAACTGCCTTTGTCGTACAAGCTGCAGCTTTGGCATTGAGGGAACTGCCTGTCCTGAATTCGGAATGCGATGGCAATACGGTCAAATTTAAGAACAAGGTCAACCTGGGAATTGCAATCGATCTTGAAGACGGACTGGTGGTGCCCGTCATCAGGGACGCTGACGGAAAATCTCTTGATGAGTTACAAACCGAGATCAGTAGACTTGCCGAAAAAGCCCGGGCCGGAACGCTTGGAGCTGAGGAAATGTCCGGAGGTTCTTTTACCGTTTCCAACCTGGGAATGTTTGCTGTAGAAAATTTCGCGGCGATTATCAATCCGGGCGAAAGTGGTATCCTTGCGGTGTCCTCGATAAGTCCTGTTCCGGTGGTGACGAAGGATGGTACGATAGTTTCCCGCGAAATAATGAAAGTAACTTTAAGTGCAGATCACCGGGTGGCGGACGGTGTTGACGGGGCGAAGTTTGTCAATAGCGTTAAAGCCAAGCTGGAGAATTACTCTTTTTAGTATACTCTTAGCCTTATCGCAATTCCCGCCCCGTTTTGACAGTAGTCTTTTCAAAAAGCCTGGATCAGGGCGGCGGCATGAAATCACGGATTTTTTTATGCCGATGTCGTAATTCCGCCATTGAAAAGCGGGTACATTCCCGGTATTTTACAAAACGGTTTTTTTCTCCAGATGAAAATGCCGGTGAATCATCCAGAACAGTCAATAGCAGAAATAATTAAGAAACAGGTAATTATGAAAAATGATTTATTTGCCAGCGGCGCGTTTTCCGCAGGGTGTAATTATTGGGCTTCGCATGCCGGTATCTTCATGTGGTCTGACTGGAGACCCGGAGAAATAGAACAAGACTTGGTCCAGATGCAGGAGGCGGGATTTAAAATTATCCGGGTATTTCCGTTGTGGCCGGATTTTCAGCCGCTTACCAGCATCAAGGGATGCCTGGGAAAACATCGTGAATTCAGAAATGGGGAAACTCCGCTGGAAAACAGTGCCGGCGTGTCAGATGAAATGATGAGCAGGTTCAAGTTCCTGGCCGATGAGGCAGAACGACATGATATTAAACTGATCGTGGGACTTTTGACCGGCTGGATGAGCGGGAGAAATTTTGTCCCGGCCGCGCTTGAAAGGCTGAATGTCATTACCGATGCGGTTGCCGTCATGTGGGAAGTCCGTTTCGTGAAATATTTTGTCCGGTATTTCAAGGATCATCCGGCAATTGCCGCCTGGGATTTGGGAAATGAATGTAATTGCATGGGAAAAGCCTCGACCAGGGAAGAAGCCTGGTGTTGGGCCTCGGCGATTACCAACGCCATAAAATCGGAAGATAAATCCAGGCCGGTCGTTTCAGGCATGCATAGTCTGGGGGTATCGGAAGAGCAGTGCTGGAACATTTTCGACCAAAGCGAAATCCTGGATGTGTTAACGACTCATCCCTATCCGTTCTTCACTCCGAATTGCGATAACGGGCCGCTGAATACGATCAGGAATTGTCTCCATCCCGCGGTCGAATCCCGCTATTATGGGGATGTCGGAGGCAAACCATGTGTAGTAGAGGAAGCCGGAACTCTTACGTCAATGATCTGTAATGAGGAAGTTAAAGCTGATTATATTCGGGCCGCCGTTTTTTCTTCCTGGGTTGCGGACTGCCGTTTATTCCTTTGGTGGTGCGCCTACGATCAGGGGCATATCAGGCGGCCGCCTTACGAATGGTATTCCCACGAACGGGAGTTGGGGGTTTTCAGAAAAGACCGTTCACCCAAGCCGTTTTTCAGGATATTCCGGGAATTCAGCGCTCTCATGAAAAAAATTCCATCCCTGCCGCCACGGAGTATTGAGGCCGTCTGTATTCTGACGATGGGACAACGCCAATGGGATGCCGCCCTGGGGACCGTTGTGCTCGCGAAGCAGGCCGGATTTGAGGTGGAATTTCAATATGCGACAGAGCCTTTGAAAGCAAGTAAATTCTATATCATGCCTTCGACTTGCGGGTCTGACCCGATATACGTCGAAGGCTGGCTGGAACTGATCGATAAAGTCAAAAGCGGCGCAACGCTGTTTGTTTCATGCGACAGCGGACGGTTTTCACCGTTCGAGCCGGTCTTTGGTCTTGAACCCGTATATCGGGAAAAAAGAACCGGCCCCGTCACGTTCAAACTCAAAGGTGATAACGATAATTCAGTTTTCAGTACCCCGGCAACTTACCGGATGAAAATCGACTGTAAGGGGGCGGAAGTCTTGGCAGCAGAACCCGATGGCAATCCGGCTTTGACTTCTTTTGCTCTCGGAAAGGGCAGAGTCTACTTTCTAGCGGCGCCGATTGAAAGCAATACGGCGGCGAGTTACGGAGATTTTCGCGATGGTTTCTATAAAATCTATAAGCATATTGCATCGCCGTTCCTGCAGGACCGGGCCTTTGAGAAAGAAACTCCGGTGCTGGGTATTACGGAACATGCGCTGAACGGCCGGGAACGGATAGCTGTAATTATAAATTACTCCCCGGAACTAATTGAAGAGGAACTGAAGCTGAAAAATGGTTGGAGTATCAATTCGGTCCTCTATGGAACAATGCGCTCTGAAAATAAAATTATCCTGGGAAAAAATGATGTACTGGTTATTAAATTGACAAAATAACCGAAATCGGTTTATTTTTTACCTTTTGCCCGGAATTTTGCCGGGCTGATTCCAAATTGCTTTTTGAAAATCCGGGATAAATGATATCTGCTGCAAAACCCGGTTTCTTCGGCAATTTTTTCAATAGAATCTGAGCTGAAATGCAGCATTATCTGAGCATCGTTAAGCCTTTTTATTCGAGAAAATGCTTGGGGGGTAATTCCGGTTTCCTGTTTAAACAGTCTTAGAAAACCATTCCTGCTCATGCCTGCAGTATCCCCAATTTTTTTCAACTGCGCGACTGCCTGTCCGGCACTGCATCATAGAATTTCCTTTATTAGTTGATAAGCTCTAAGTCCGTTATTGTTCAACAGGACAACAGAAAAATCGATAAAGGAATTATATCAATCGTTTTTGTAGAAAAACCTGACTTATATTGGGCAAAAGTAATACCGATTTGCAATCTAAAGGTTAGTAATATATATTATACTCCATAATTTAACATGGAGGTATAAGTGAGACCGAGACAGCAGTTTACATCCCGTCAGCGCACCGAAGTTCAAGAAGCGCTGA
>JAQULZ010000058.1 GCA_028718375.1 Victivallaceae bacterium
GGTTCTTTTTTTGATTATAAGATGTAATTTTTCATTGAATTGGTCTTTTTTGATTAATTTACACCTATTTCAAAACAAAGCATCTCTCTCATTATCAAATTCTTAGATTTTTACGGACAGGCTCTAGATAATGGCGATGGCGGATTTTGAGATGGATTTTGGTTATAAACCGCAGAGCGATACAGAGTATCGCGCGAGGATTTATGGCAAAAATCGGCTCAAAAGAACCATCGAAATGTCTATGAATGATAGCGAATTGGTATTAATTATTTTGCCATTGCTTCTGTCAGAAATTATTTTACCGGCGGCGCAAGGTAGCCGGAAACAATAATATCATTTCCCGCGGTTTCAATTTTACAGTCCCGGAGTTGTTTCGCCTCCTCCAGAGTCAGGGGATTTTTACCGGCGACCGCCGGACGGCTGTTTTTACCGCCGAGAATTTTCGGGGCGATATGGAATTCCACTTGGTCAACGATTCCGGCATTCAGCACCTCCGCGGCCAATTCGCCGCCGCCTTCGATCAGCAACGCAGTGATGTTTTTCCGTCCCAGTTCCGTCAGCAATTCCCGCCAGGCCGCGGGAGAGGACGGATTTACCGCCCGCGCCGAATGATCCGGGAAATAGCGCAGCAGATCCCCGTCGTTCATCGACCGCGTTGCAATCAGCTTCAGCGGCTGTTTCTCCCAAGGCGGATCAGTGCCCCGCACCGTCAATTCCGGCCGGTCCTGGCGGACGGTTTCCCCGCCGACCATAATGGCGTCACACCATTGGCGGAGGGTCTGCACCCGTTGCCGGGCCGCAACGCCGGTAATCCAGTGAGACCGGCCGGCAACAGTGGCGATTTTGCCGTCCAGAGTCATGGCCAGCTTCAGAAGGACGAACGGCCTGCCGCCCGTGATCCAGGTGAAAAATGCCTCATTGATTTTGTCGCACGCGCTTTTTTCAATTCCGGCAACCGTTTCAATCCCGGCCCGGACCAGAATTTCCAGACCCTTGCCAGCATGGGCCGGATTGGGATCGGTGGAACCGGCAAAAACCTTTTTTATTCCGGCCGCGATGATCGCGTCGGTACAGGGCGGAGTGCGGCCGGAGGTGGAACAGGGTTCAAGAGTCACATATAAATCGGCGCCGCGGGCATTTTCCCCGGCTTCCCGCAGGGCGTTGATTTCGGCATGAGCCTCTCCGGCCCGGCGATGATAGCCCTGACCGATAATTTTGCGGTCTTTGACCAGCACCGCGCCGACCAGCGGATTAGGGCTGGTCCGCCCCCAGGCCAATTTGGCCAGCTCCAGGGCTTTCAACATGTAATTTTCAGCAGTCATGGATCAATATTTTTTCGGGATAAATACGTGGGCCATTTCAGTCATCGCCCAGGCTTTGTCCCAGGACATTTTCTTGAATTCATGACCCTTGCCCCAACTGTCGGAATAAATCACTTCATTCGCTCCGGGATTATAACCGATTATCAACCGCATGTGGCCGCCGACATTTTGCGGGAGCCGGCCTTCTTTGATCATGCCCAGCAGCACGCTCCACAAAACCGGCAGGCCGGCGTCGACCGCTTGCTTGACTCCCTGCTGAAACTTCCTGAAGCCGTTTTTGTCATAATTGAGCCGGGTTTTCACCAGAATGTCCTCATCCATCAGGGAAAACAACTGGTTATAGGTTTTCACTTTATAGACATTTATTTTCTTTTTGCCGGCGCGCCAGGCATAACGGTTGTATTTTTTTACAAAGTTTATAATCTTGAATTGCCCGGTCACCGGGGTATATTCGCTGATTTCCTTGACGTGAAACCGGCATCGCGTGCCTATGCTGCGCATGGAACGCTCAATTTCCGCCGTAAGGGTACCGTTCTTCGTGGTATTAGCCGCTTCCGCCAGAACGTGCTGGTCGACATTCACCTGGTAATAGCGTAATATCCGTTCCGCACAGGCGACTACGCAATAACCCCGCTGCCCCTGATCCACCATCGGTAATTCCAGATAACGGTCGCCGTCCGCATTGGTCTTGACCCGGCATTTAAGTTCCTGTTCCTCCGCCCCGGCAATCCGCGAGCGGCTTTTCTCATGAAAGGCGGCCTCATCCCGGTAAAGATAAATGGTAACGTAATGGGCGGCAAAATTATATTGACCGGTACCGTCGTAACTCCACTTGAGGACAATATATGCCGCCGGGCTGTTCCAGACACAGGATTGACAGCGGGCCCCGTTAATCAACGTTGTCGAGATTTTACCGGCATCCGTCCGGCAGAATTTGGTCAGGGCTTCATGCAGGGTATCCAGAAATTTCAGGAAGGTATTTTTACCGGCGGCCAGCTGCTGGTTGGTGGAGCAGGATTTGTTGTAAATATTTAAGCAAATGCAGCTCAAACGGTTAGCATCAAAATAAAAATCCGCTTCAGTTATCTGCCAGTCGAGAAAATAAAGCGCCCCTTTCCCCGCGTTTACAGCATAATGCAGGGAGCGTCTCCGGACACTGTTCCAACGGTAGAGTTTTTCCGAACCGTTTTTTTTACAGAAATCCCCGGGAGAAACAGTCCAAACCGTTTTCGAATCCTGCTTCAGAAAATCCGCAATATCGGGCTGCGCGCCCCCGGCCGTACCGGAAACGGGCAAAAACAGTGCCGGAAATAAAATATAAACTATGGCGAGATGCTTCATTTGCTCCGTTCCCCGTTCAGTAAGCCCGGGCATGATTACCTTCGATATAGTTCACATAGGCCTGATTGACGACCTTATTGCCGCCGGGAGTCGGATAATCTCCGGTGAAATACCAGTCGCCGAGATGATTCGGGCAGGCGGCATGCAGATCTTCAATAGTCTGGTAGATGAATTGTACTTCGGCATTGATCGTCTCGGCAGTCAGCAGCTCCGCGATCTTGATGGAGATGGCTTCAGCGGAGAACGGACGATAAATATTTTTGACGACGTTGACCATTTCCTTCATGGGAAGTTTCAACTGTTCCCTGGCTTCCTCATAAACGTCCAGCAGCAACTGTTCCTGATGATTTTCCTTGAGCAGTTCCACCGCGGCTTCAAAAGCGATAAACTGTCCTAAACTGGCCATATCTATCCCGTAACAGTCCGGATAACGAATCTGGGGCGCGGACGAAACGATGACGATTTTCCGGGGCCGGGTACGGTCTAATATCCTCAGAATGCTTTGCCGCATGGTCGTACCCCGGACAATGGAGTCGTCGATAACCACCAGGGAATCAAGATGGGGACGAACGATGCCGTAGGTAATGTCATAGACATGGGCGGCCAGTTGTTCCCGCAATCCGTCGCTGCTGATGAAGGTGCGCAGTTTGGCGTCCTTGACCGCAATTTTCTCGAAGCGCGGCGTGAAATTAATGATTTTCTCCAGTTCTTCCTGAGTCAAGTTCTTGTTTGCCGCGATTTTTTCCAGTTTAATCCGGTTGCAATGCGCTTTCAATTCCTCTTTCATGCCGAAAAAACAGGTTTCGGCGGTGTTGGGAATGAAGGAGAAAATGCTGTTCTCAATATCGTTGTCCAGGGCTTTCAATACCGCCGGCACCAGGCGTTTGCCCAGTTCCTTGCGTTCCCGGTAAATATCCCGGTCGGTACCGCGAGAAAAATAAATGCGTTCGAACGAGCAGGCCTGCTTAGGTAAAGACCGGGTGAACTGCTTCAGGCTGAACTTCCCGTCCCGGCGGATGACCAGGGCGTGGGCGGGAGGCAATTCCCTGATTTCGTCATACGGGACATTGAAGGCGGTCTGAATCGGCGGCCGTTCGGAAGTCACCACCAGAATTTCGTCATCCTGGTAATAAAATGCCGGACGAATGCCCGCCGGGTCCCGGATTACAAAAGCGTCACCGTGCCCCAGCAGACCGCAGATCACATAGCCGCCGTCCCAGGATCTGCAGGCGTTTTTCAACATTGAGTCAATATCTATTTTCTTCGCGATAAGCTCGGATATTTCCCGTTTCGAATAACCTTCGTTTTTGTATTTGCGGTGGAGCAGATTGTTTTCCTCGTCCAGCGCGTACCCGATTTTTTCCAGTATCGTCACGGTGTCGGAGTACCGCACCGGATGCTGGCCGATGCCGATCAGCATGTTGAACAAAGCGTCGATGTTGGTCAGGTTGAAATTCCCGGCCAGCAGCAGGTTGCGGGTGATCCAGTTGTTCGCGCGAAGGAACGGATGGCAGGCGTGAATCGAGTTGTTGCCGAAAGTGCCGTAGCGCAGGTGTCCCAAATAGAGCTCGCCGCAGAATTCAAGATTCTGCTTCTGCCAGCTTACGTCGTGCCGGTAATCCGGATTGGCGGCGAAAGCCTCGTTGACGGCGGTGTTGACCGTGGCGAAAATATCTTTGATCGGATTGGCGGCGTTGGAGCGCAGCCGGGAAATATAGGGAGTTCCGGGGGGAACATTGAACTTGATGGAGGCGATTCCCGCGCCGTCCTGGCCCCGGTTGTGCTGTTTTTCCATCAGCAGATACAATTTATTGAAACCATAGAAAGCGGAGCCGTATTTCTGCTGGTAATATTCCAAAGGCCGGAGAAGCCGGATGAATGCGATGCCGCACTCGTGTTTTATTGCATCACTCATAAAAATGTTCACCTGAATTGAGCGCAGGAACGTTTATCGGTTTATGCGACATATACTATACGGGCTTTTCGGATATAATCAATAGAAACAATAAAAATCGATGCCGAATATTTTACCGCAGTACCGGTTTATTCGGTCGAATAATCGGAAAAAGATTTGCATTGGACTTTTATCCTGATATTATATAAACGTTACGGATTAGCCGTCGGGAATATTAATTTTTCATATTAGGAGGTCCGCCATGGTGACAGGAATCGTGTTGATCAACGCCGAACGTTCCAGACTCGATTCAGTAGTTGAAAGCCTGATGAACATCGACGGCATCACGGAAGTCTATACGGTCGCCGGAGAATACGACCTGGTTGCAATGATCCGGGTACAGGATAACAAACAGTTGGCAGACATTGTCGCCAGACACATGACTCGTAATGTGGACGGAATAAAATATACCAAGACCCTGATTTCCCTGGAAGCCAATACGAAAGTTGATCTTTGCGGCGTTTTCGGATAAGACAGCGCCTTATATATAAAAAAACCGAAGGACTTAGCCTTCGGTTTTTTATGACCCCAAATCGGCCGACTGTAATTAACGCAATGACTTATAATTTTCCTTGAGGTTGCTTTTGTCGATCAGAATATAGCGCTTTTTGAAAGCATCTTCATAATTTGAAGGAGCGCCTTCTTCATCGAATTTCGCCGTGGGACTGATCATGATAACTGCGCTGACCATACCTTCCTGGATCGCGGGCGCAAGCTTGATGGAGCCCGTCATGCCGCCGCCGATAAGAATCAGTTTCGGCCGTTTGTCCTCAGGCATTTTCCACAGCCGCATTTCACTGGCGTTGCGGGGCAGGCCGATTACGGAAACCACTACATTAGCGGAACTGTTGGCATTCAGAGTGGCATCAAAGTCCTTGCTCGTCATCATTTCCATTACCGGCATCATCGGCATGTCTTCCGGCATTCCCGCGGGACGTTTCGGCTTGTTCAGAATTTCCAGGGCAACGGCATTGACATTGTCATTTCCCAGCCCTTCCTTCAACGCGGCGATAAAGCCCTGTTCGCGTTTGCTCTTCTGAAAGTCTTCGTTTTCAACTACCAACACTTTTGCAGCCGGGATATTTTTTGCGATGAATTTACCGACCATATAACCCTGGGAAGCATAAAAATGATTTTCGGCTTCAATCATGCTGGCGTTACTGCTTCCGAAAATATTATTTTTGTAAAGCATGTAAATTCCGCTGATAATCACCACAATCAGCAGTGCGATCGCCACCGGTTGGGCACTGGGATTGGTTTTTTGCTTTTTGGAACAAATGATCATCCCGATGAGCGCGGCGACCATCACTATACCACTGATAATCATTGATGAACTCATAATTAGCTCCTTTGAGAACTAGGTTAGGTATTTTTTTATACATTTAGAGTAGTATATCGCATTGCAAAAACAAATGCAAATAATTTCAATTCATTTTGGAGATAATTTAAAATTTTTTGGCAAAATTTTCGTAAAAAATCAAATTCAGGGCGGTCTGCCCGATTATTTTAAGACTGGCTGCAGCGATATTTCCGGTATTGTCTTCCGAGGTATGCCAGAATGAATTGGCCGGGCCGAAATCGAAATCGATGACGTCAAGAACCGGAATGCCCAGTTTCTGAAACGGCGCATGGTCGTCGACCAGCGGGGTTGGCAAATAGCCGAAATAAGCGGCAGTACCGGCTCGGCGCGCGGCCCGGAACAACATTGCGGCAAGCCGCTGATCGGAATCGGCCGGCAGGGTGATATTCAAATCCTTATCGCCGACCATGTCAAAAATGATCACCGCCCGGCATTGAAAGACCGCCCTTTCCAGTTCAAGCTGCCGGGCATAATATTTACTGCCGAACAACCCGTCGTGGAAGCTGTAAGCGCTGAAGCATTCCTCCCCGTCGAAGAAAACGAATTTCAGGGTGTATTCCAACTGCATTCCGGAATTTTTGATTGCCCGGATGAGTTCCAGCAGCAGGGCGGTACTGGACGCTCCGTCGTTTGCGCCCTCGAATTTTATCCTTCCCGGCAGTTTTTTCGTATCAAAATGACTGCCGAGAATGATGAATTCCGGCTGACGCCCCGGAATCACGGCCTCGACATTGATGAACCGTAGCGGGCCGGCTTCGGTCAGGCGCTGGAATTTCTGACAGCTTGTCACCGCCCCGTAATTTCCGGCGGTGGCCGCAATAAATTCCGCCTGGCGTAAATTGGCCGTTGTCCCGGAACTGCGCGGACCGAAAGCGACCAGTTTGGTAAGCAGCCGCAGCGCATTGCGTTCATCGAAATCAGGCACTTTGATTTCGCCGGGACCGCATCCCGCGAGCATAAACAATACCGCAGCGATAAAACAAAAATCAAGTTTCCGCACTCTGCATCTCCGGTTGAAACTGAAAATCCGAACTCATCTTTCCGGTTTTCAAAAGTTACATTGAAAACCCCGAAACGCAAGGGGGGTTACAGGATATTGCCGCCATTTCAGGATTATTCCTTGCAAAACAAGGTACGGGCAAGTATTTTATTGTTATCGGATTAACGACTGTCGGGGGTATTTCCGGATGCGTAAAAAAAATCATGAACGCGGTGCGGCTGTTCTGGAATCGCTGCTGTGCATTCTGCTGTTATGTCTGCTGTTTTTCGGCCTGATGCAGATATTCCAGTGGTCGATGGCTAAAATGCTTGCGGAATATTCATCTTTTTACGCCGCCAAGGCTTACAGTCTGGGCTATGCGCAATCCATTGTTAAACGCGCCTCCCGAGTGGCGATCACCGGAGCATCAGGCCGGGATGTTTCCGCGATACCGACAGTGGCGCCGTTTACCCGGCAGAAGCTTTCGGACGCGGCGGAAGAATACATGTCTTATGCCCAGTACGGACCCCACGGGGTCAATTTCGAATATTGGGAACCGGATAATGTCACCGACAAAACCCCGCTGGTCGAGATTAATTACGCCCCCGCGGAAAGCACGAACGTCGTTTATGGCCGGGTCAGGATAAAAAACATGCCGCTGCTCAGTGAGAATCTCAGCTTATTCCTGGGGGGCGCCAGCGAAGCGGATATCCCGTTCGGCGAAGCCCGCGCTTTCAACCATGCGGGCTTATACCTGGAGGACTAGATGAGAAAACCGCTCGGAAAACTGCGGGAAAAAGGGCAGGTGCTGGTTTTCGCAGTGGTGATTCTGGTGATTCTGCTGATCGCGGCAGTATTCCTGTTCGACCTGCATTCGATCATCCGGGCGAAAATAAAACTCGACACCGCCGAACAGGCCGCGGCCCTGGCCGCCGGCAGATGGCAAATGCGCAGCCTCAATCTGATCGGAGAGATAAACCTGATCAAAGCCTCCGAGACTTTGCTGGATGAGATTCCGACCGTGGGCGAGGACGATGCCACCAAAATCGAATCCGCCGTTAAAACCCTGACCGAAATGCAGTCCCGGATTTCGTTCTGCGGTCCGCTGATTGCGTTCGGCGCGGCTCAGCAGGCCGCCAAGAACAACGGCATCAATATTTACGTTTCCGATTCCTCGAGCGACCTGAAAACCGTTTACCGCGACCTGAACAATTACCTGGACAAACTCGATCCCTCAAGTCAGTATTACAATTACGGAGACGTCGCGGAAGCCCCCAATTATTATAAGTGGCGCGAACCTTATGTCGCCATGCTGAAACTTATCCTGTCGCAGGGGCTGGCGGTGCGTCCCAACGGGCGTTTTCCGGGCCTCGAAAGCGTCGATCCGCCCTGGCTGGACGATGATACGCTGTACAGCGCGATCCTGAACAAAATATGGTGCAATCCGAATCTGAACGCCATCGTGAAATACGCCGATTCCTATTGGAACGGCAAATGGTGGAACGTCGATTTTGAGCATACCTCTTTTCCCGAGGAAAGCGAAATTTACACTTTGGGAATCAAATTCACCGGTACCGATTCGGTAGGCCAGGAAACGTTGCAGCAAGCCCTCGGGGACACCGTCGGTTCGGCGGCCGTCGCGGATCTCGGTTCGATCAGTTGGTGCGCCTACGACAGCAAATGGCCGCGCTATGGGGCGGACGGCACTTCGGAGAATCTCAATTACAGCGGCCCGAACAACGGCGGGCTGAACTACTGGAGCCGCGGTATGTTTTTATACAGTGACCTGAAAAAAAACATGTTTTACGGCGGGGCGGCGGCTTACGCCGAATGTTATCAGAAGATCAAACTCATGAGCAAGTATAAAAGCCGGATGAGCCGGCCGTCTGCTACGGAAGGAACGGCCGGAGCCGCTGACCAGTTGGCCAAAGCCCGCGAAGCTTTGCGGAATGACCTTATCCGGACGGCTTCCGAAGAGACTTTGAAAGTCGGTAACGATTCCTCCACGGATACTGACAGCGGCGGAGCGGTGGCCAAACCGCTTTGGAGTTTGGATTATCCTCCGACCGACGCAGTTATTGTGTTACCGTATTTCAAAAATGTCGCTTTGATTCCGAGCACCATGCAGCGCTGCCGGCCGCTCCGGGTCGATTTCAGCGATCTGGAAAAATTCCTGATCTGGCTTTCGGACGTCGATGACCTGCATAATCCGGCGACGGCGCCGCCGACCGGTACGCAAAGTTATTTAACCGCTTTACAGACCCTTGACGATCCGACCTTCCGGAAAAGCGGCTGGAACAATAATTATACCGGCGCCGCTCTGGCGGTGTCCGCTTATTTCCAGGACGACTACAAATATGATCCCGAAACCAATCCGACCGGAGCCGGCTGGCTGCAGCAGATCTGGGTAGGCACGGATTCTTCCGTGGAGGAAAGCGCTTCCAGCGCGATTACGGAAAAGGCGGCCGGCTGGAATACGCGGATTTATTCCGGGAAAAAATATATTCTGCGGGACCGCAACGGCAACCTGGTAACCAATGAACAGATGATCTGCCGCTGGACGCCCGGCGGTCCGACCGGTACCGTTCCCGGCACCCGGATCGGTCCGTCGCATTTATAGGGGGGCGATATGAAAAAGACGCCGCGATCTTCCGGAGAGCGGGGACAGGCCATCATGGAAATGTGCGTCTGCCTGATCCCGATCCTGGTCGTACTGCTGGGCATGATTTTCATTGCGGGGCTCGGCATCTCGAATATCCGCGCCCTGATTCAGGCCAAAGGAAATGCCGAAATGCTTTCCCGCAGCCCGCTCATTTACGGCGGCGCGGGAGACAATATTCAGTCCTGGGATTACGGCGATCCGGACGAAGGCGGAGACGGTTATCCGTTCACGGCCGACGATAAAATCGTCGGCTTCTCCGAATCGGAGGACGGGGAAAATACCGCCAGCCTCATCGAGCGGCAATTGAACCGGGACTGGGATTCCGGGAGTACGGACGGCAGTTATACTTTCTCGGCGGTATCCGCCCTGACGGACGTGGACGACAATTTTGCTCAGGACGTGCCTCAAACCATGCTCGCCGCAGCCGAGCTGGTGGAAGGCACCGCAGATTCGGATCTGGCCAAGGTGTTTACCCTTACCTCAGATAATTTCAGCGCGAGCGAAATTGACCGCTTTAATCTCTCCTTTACCCATTTGTTCGGCATCAAAATCGACGCTATCGACCTGCGCAATATGCGCGCCAATACCGTTTATTATCCTTCTTTGCCGACCAACAGTCAATAATTCCGGTCTGCTGCCAATTCGCTTCACTATTACACTACAGGAAACAAATCCGGGAAATGCATTGATCGAAGTTTTCGCGGCCGCTTAAGATGTCGATTTCAACCCGCAAAAAATAAAACTCGAGGTCATAGCGGTTCAAATGCGGCATCCGTACCGCGTCTTTTTCGGTGGTAACGATGATTTCTGCCCCGGCGGCTTTGGATTTATTGACGAAATCAATCAACTCCTGCTGGGAAAAACGATGGTGGTCGGTGTAACGGATCGAATGCACGAGTTCTCCCCCAAGCTGTCCCAGAAAATGCTCAAAACTTTCCGGACAGGCGATCGCCGAAATGGCCGCGATCTTTTTCTGCCGTAAAAACGCCAGTCCTGCGCGTTCACCGCGCTCGTAAACTTTTTCGAGGTAACGCGGCTTGTGACAGCATTCGATGATTTCCGCCCGGCGGTTATGCCGCCGCAAAAAGTTTTTCAGGTGCTTCAGATGACCGCCGCCATCGGATTTGGTCAGAAAAATATAATCCGCCCGGCGCAGATTCTTGATCGGTTCGCGCAGAATCCCGCGCGGCAGCACATGGTGATTTCCGAACGGATCGGTCGAGTCGATCAGCACGATATTGATGTGCGGTTTCAGGCTGAGATACTGGAAACCGTCGTCGAGGATCAAGGTGTCGGTTTCGAATTTGTCGATAGCATAAAGTCCGGCCTTGACCCGGTCCTTATCCACAATCACCGCGACGTCCTTCAAATTGGTCGCCAGCATGTAAGGTTCGTCCCCGGCGTAGCGGGAATTGAGCAATAGATCGGTACCGTCCGAAACGATTTTAGGCGGGGTTTCCATTTTTTCGGAACGGATTCGCTGCAGCATTTTCTGCCAGAACGGAATTTTTTTGCTCCGGTAGCCCCGGCTCAGAATGGCGACTTTGCGCCCCTTCTGGCGCAGGCTTTTGGCGAAGACCTCGACCACCGGGGTTTTGCCGGTGCCGCCGCAGCTGACGTTACCGATGCTCACCACCAGACAGCCGATCGAATGATTGCGGATGACCCGTTTGTCGTAAAGCCAGATTCGGAACTGAACCGCCATCCGGTAAAAACGCGATGCCACAAACAGAAATACCAGTAACGATTTATCGCCCAGCCCCCGGCGCCGTCCCGCAATCAACTGCAGAAAATATTGTTCAAAAGTTTCCGAGTATCTTCCCAAAATCAAGCCCGATCCCGATAGTCATTGAGTTGCGAAAAATATAAAATACCACCGCCGGGCGTTAATTTCAAATAGTGAGAAGTAAGTGCAAAACCGTCTTAAGTGTGCCGCATCCGAAAAAATTGAAGGATATTACCCGGTCAACATCGCCGCAGTATCAGTGGTTTTGAGTATTTTATCAAACCAGGCGAAAACTCGTTCCGGCATAAACTCATGCCCGCCGTCAAATATCTCGAAAAAGAAGTTCTCCGGTTGCAGCGCATTCAGCGCCACCGCCAGATTGATCGTATGGATACAAGGCACCGACTTATCGAAACGCCCGTGATGAACGGACAGATTTACTTTTGCCAAGTTGGTCAGATAGCTCATCGGAGAACGTTTTGAATATTCGTAATCAACTTCCGGACTGTTTCCGGGCGCTCCGCCACAACAGGCTTCCATATGCGGCGCATAATCGTTCCCGCTTCCGTAATATCTGTGCCATAAAGCAATATCGGTAATCGGACACCAGGAGCTTACCGCCCGCCACATTTCCGGTTTGTAGGCACTGGTCATGAGCGACATGTGACCGCCGCCGCTGCCGCCCGTCAGGAAAACCGCAGGGCGGTCAATCGGATAATCCGTCTGAACCGATTCAACCGCATCAATAATATCCTGACACGCCAACTGTGAAGCGCAGGCTTGCTTCGCCCGGGGATTTTCCACCAGGTTCGGGCCCCGGAATTCCGGCAGCAGCAAAGCCCAATTCCGTTTTTTACAGTAATCGAGAATTTCTACCTGATTGAAACGGTCGGTACTCCAGGTATGCAGGCAGACCACCAAGGGAACGTTCTGTTTTTTTTCAATATTCGCCGGAAAAAAGAAAAGATTTTTTTCCCGGGAACCGTCCAGACTGGAAACAGCTTCAATTTCTTTAAATTCGGTATTCATTAATTTACACTTTTTACCCAAGCAACAGATAATCATTTGTTCTGAGATAAACTATAAAATACAACCACGGACACTTAATTTCAAATAGACCGCCGCCGGCAACTCTGAATTGTTCGTTCCCGGATTTGCAAAATGCTCCATATTATGATAGATTGCAACACGCGTTAACGGAAAGGATCGGATGGTCATGAATGATAGAAAAGGGATTATTCTTGCCGGCGGCAGCGGCACCCGGCTTTACCCTTCCACTCAGGTTATTTCAAAACAGCTGTTGCCGGTTTACGACAAACCGATGATTTTTTATCCGCTGACTACCCTGATGCTGGCCGGGATTAAAGACATTCTGGTTATTTCAACCCCCGGCGACACGCCGCATTTCGAACGCCTCCTCAAAAACGGCGCGCAATGGGGCATCAATATTTCTTATGCGGTGCAGCCTTCGCCGGACGGCCTGGCACAGGCGTTCATTATCGGAGAACAGTTCATTGATACTTCTCCCTGTGCCATGGTGCTGGGGGACAATATTTTTTACGGTTCGGCTTTTACCCAGGCGATTGAAGAAGCCGCGGGCCAGGAAGCCGGGGCAACCGTTTTTGCCTATCAGGTGAGCGACCCGGAACGTTACGGAGTGGTCGAATTCGATCATGAGTTCAAGGCGCTGTCGCTGGAGGAAAAACCCGTCAACCCCAAATCCAGTTATGCCGTTACCGGTCTGTATTTTTATGATAACAGCATTATCGAGATCGCGAAATCGATTAAACCGTCAGCCCGCGGGGAACTGGAAATAACTGACGTCAATAAAATCTACCTGGAACAAAATCGGCTTAGGGTGAAAGTCTTAAGCCGCGGCACCGCCTGGCTGGATACCGGTACCCACGATTCGCTGCTGGATGCCGCCCAGTATGTCGCGACCATTGAAAAACGGCAGGGGTTGAAAATCGCCTGCCCGGAAGAAATTGCCTGGGAAAATTGCTGGATTGATACTGTCCGGCTTAAAAAGCTGATTGCCGCTTACGGAAAAAGCAGTTATGCCGATTATCTGCATCAACTCATAAAATCGCATAAATAATCGTTCACCCGGGTATTTTTCCCTGAATAAAATCCACAAAAAAATCCGCAAGCTATTGACTGTTAATGTATTTTTTGCTATACTGGGTATATTCGGTTTTTTCATAAAGATATTACGGTATTGATGGAATGAAGCAAAAGACGGATCATTTTTTTCTCACCAACCTGAAGGGTAAAAAAGTTGCGGTGCTGCTTAAGATCAAGGAATTTGAGCGGCTCATGCACCGGCTTGCGACGTTGGAAAAACAGTTGAAAGAAAAAACCGGCGGAGAAAGTCTGGAGGAGAAACTGGGTTTTACCGAAGACGGGAAAATGATTAAATCGAGCAATATTTTCACCAAATCCCCGATTCATAAACCGGTACTTTTTGAAATGCATGACGAATTCTGTTCTGCCCAGGGAATTTTATTGCCGGACGGCAAATGTTTTAAAGTTCTGACCGGTTCGAAAGCCTCGGGGATCATCGACCGGAAATTATCCGCGAATATCCGTCATCTGCGCGAGGAATTGATCATGCTCGAGGTACTGGTGAAAGATACGGTACATGGCGACCTGATCTTTACCCGGGATTACGAGTTCGACAATCCCAGCGATGCCGCCAGCACCATCGCCGCCAGTCCCCGCGAAGGCAGTCTCTGCTGGATGGCGGTCGAAAACGGCAAGGCCATGCGGCAATACTGAACGCGGTGGTTTTCGGTTACGATTAGGAAGCGAGCTCCTGAAGCTGCCGCATCAGGCCGGGTTTTTCCTCCGGCGCGGCGGAACGCAGTTTTTCCATGATTTCGTCGCGTTTCAGTTTCCCGTGATGACGGTCGATGGCAGCCAGACAATCTTCCAAGGCTTTGGCGGCCTGACCGGGTTTGCAGGATGTTTCCCGGAGCAGAATCCGGCTCAGTTCCGGTGACGGGTGGTCGCGCTCGAAATCCGACAGCTGCCGCCGGGCCTGTTCCCATTCGCCGTTCAAGGTACAGTTAATCAATTCATTGAGCGCCCGGCCGATGACCGATGAAGTCAGTTTTTCCGCAGCCAGCCGGCGGGTCAATGTGCCGGCGCTTTCCTCGGAAAGCAAAGCGATTTCCAGCAGCGTGGTTTCCGCGTGTTCGATGATTGCCGGTGCGGCAGCCGGCGGTATTTCGGCCGGCGCCGCCGCGGGCCGGAAAGTATTGGCGCGGGTCCGGGTTTCCCGGTTATAGGCGCTGAATACCGTTTCCGGGCTGACCCCCAGCCGCGAACTTAAATCCCGGATATACATTTCCCGGGCAACCGGATTGGAAAGTTTACGCAGATAGTGCAACGTTTCGCCGATGATCCGGCTTTTGCCGAAAGGGGTTCCGCGGTCATGGACCGGAAAAATCAGGTCGCAGAGAAAATCCAGCAGCCCGACTGCATCATCGACGATTTCCCGCAGCCCGGCCGCGCCCGCGGCCCGGAATATTTCGTCGGGGTCCCGCCCGTCCGGGAAACGTATCAGTTTGACTTCGAAATCCAGCGGCAGCAGCAGTTCCAGGGCGCGCGCCGCAGCTTTTTTTCCGGCGGCATCGCTGTCGAACGCCAGACAGACCCGGTCCGTATAGCGTTTCAGAATCCGCGCCTGCTCGTCGGTGAAAGCGGTACCCTGGGGGGCCACCGCGCATTCCAGCCCGGCGCGGTGCAGCGCAATGGTGTCGAGCTGGCCCTCGCACAGGATGGCCAGATTGCGTTCCTGGATCGCTTTCCGGGCCAGCGGCAGGGCGTAGAGAATATTGCTTTTTTTGAATACCGGCGTTTCCGGACTGTTGACGTATTTGGCGCCGGATGTTTCCGCTTCGACAGTCCGGGCGCTGAAACCGACCACCCGCCCCGGTTCGTTCCAGATCGGAAAGATCAGCCGGTTGCGGAAGCGGTCGTAAATCCGGCCGCCGTCCTCGCTTTTGAGGACGAGGCCGGATTCCAGCAGTTCGTCTTCGGTAAATCCCAGTTCCTTGCCGTGAATGAACGCCGCATCCCAAGAATCCGGAGCGGCGCCCAGTTGGAACTGCTGCGCGGTTTCCGGCGGAATGCCGCGTCCGGTCAAGTAACGGCTGACCGGCCATTCGGGGTTATTTTTGAGCAGCAGCGCGTACCATTCGGCGAATTCCCGGTTGATCTGATAAAGACGTTCGCGCCGTCCGGCGCGCCGTTGCGCCTGCTCCCGTTCCCGGGGATCGGAATAAGTTTTCTCCGGGACGATGACGCCGCATTTCGAAGCCAGCAGATGGATGGCGTTGGGGAAATCCACCCGTTCCCACTCCATAATGAATTTGAACACGTCGCCGCCGGCCCCGCAGCCGAAACAATGGTAACGGCCGCGCGCTTCGGAAACCGTGAAAGACGGCGTTTTTTCATTGTGAAAGGGACATAAGGCTTTCCAGGTTCCGCCGCCGGCTTTTTTGAGCGGAATGTAACTGCGGATGACCTCGACGATATTGCAGCGGGAGCGAATTTCCTCGACAATTGCTTCAGGTACGGCGCGGTTCATGGCCGGTTGATTCCGTTGGCTTGAAGTTGTTCGAGCCGGGCTTCGACCCGTTTTCGCCGGGTTTCGGAACCGGGGGACGGCACGGCCAGCCGGAGATATTGTTTATAAAAAGGCAGAGACCGCTGCTGCTCGCCGGCGTATTGGTCGATAAAGGTGGCAAAATTCAGGACGATGAGCGGTCTGGAAGGCGCAGCTTTGTAAGCTTTAACGAAACAGGCGGCCGCCTGGCGGTTTTGCCCCCGCTCGGCGTAATAAAGGCCCATTTCATTCCATAGTTCCGCGCAATTCCTGTAGTGCCGGTTCGCTGCCAGACTCCGGTAATATTTGACGGCGCTGTCGAGTTTGAGGGTCGCGGCACAGCGTCCGAGCAGCAGCAGCGTATTGCCGTCGTCCGGCCGCCGCTGCAGAGCCCGCAGCAGCGGCGTAATCGCGTCCTGCATTTTCTGCGGGTCTTTGGCGTAGAGCCGGCCGAGGGTATATTGAGCCCGGAAATCGTTCGGGGCGTTTTTCGCCGCCCGCCGGGCGGCATTCAGCGCCAGATCGGCTTTACCGCAGCCGTCGCAGGCGATCGCCTTGAAAATCAGCGCGGTACAATTATCCGGGTCGCGGGCAGTGATGATTTCCAGGTTGTCCAGGGCTTTTTCCCATTCGCCCCGGCCGGCGTCCTGAAACGCCTGATCCAGCAGCGCCGAAGTCGGCAAAGCCCGGGCTTTGCCGCAGCCGGAGAGTGTCAGGAGAGCGGTTGCGGAAATAACGCCGGATAAAATTAAAATTTTCAGTTTTCCAATATATTTTCCGGACATTTTATCCACCCGCATTTTTGAAAAAATACCCATAATCAGTAAACTAATTTGCGCTCCGGCTTTTGCAAGTGCGAAACCTGTCTTTCCGTCAACTTTCAGGTTCGGACCTGAAATCTTCAATTTTTTTAAAAAAAATAGGTTTACCTATTTGACATGGGGGTTTTGCCGGTATATAATTAGGGCATCCTAATTAACGGAACAATAAACAACAAAATCCATATTCATGATTATGGAAAAGGAGTGGAACATGAACCGGCACAATTCTGGAATCGGCCCGGGCAAAGCTGGAAATTCCATGCGGCGGCCCGGCAACTTTACCCTTATAGAACTCCTCGTCGTGATCGCTATTACTGCGATCCTTGCGGGAATGCTGCTGCCGGCCCTGGGGAAAGCCAAAGAAAAGGCTCACGGCAGTTCCTGCCTGAGTAATCTCAAACAGATAACTTCCGCCAACCTCATGTATTCGATCGACCATACGGTTCTGGCCCCGATGAAAAACGATTCCGTCTACTGGTACGGACTGCGTTCCGGGCCTCACGGCAGTTTCGTTTATGATCTGACGGCGGGGGGATACCTCAATCCTTACATGGGAGAAAGAACCACCGGTATGCTTTGTCCTACCTGGCAAGTCGTCGGTCACATCATGGATCTGGAGAATTCGACAATGGCAGGCGGTTACGGCTATAACCAGATTGTTTACACCGAGAGTAATGACGCAACCTTGTACGCCCGGGCCATCAGCAACGGCACCACCAAACCGGAAAAGATTTCCAATTCATCCTCGATTCTGATGTTCGGTGACGCCGGCCTGACCGCAACTTCAGCAACTGCCGTCCTGGCGGCGGCTGAATACGGCATGGGCAAGACCGGCGGGACGATCCATTTCCGCCACGCCGGTATGGCCAATGTTTCCTGGTGCGACGGGCACGCCTCCAGTGAAAAATACCTGGGCGGAGACGCTTCACTGGTGGAGGCTAACCCAACTTCCGCGGGTTAAAAAAAACGGAAAAAATTTTTGAGCTCAATAATTTTTTCTGCTCCACTCGCTTAAGCTCAGAATTCTTCCAAAACTTGATTTGTTGTGCCAGTCGCTTCGTGGGA
>JAQULZ010000059.1 GCA_028718375.1 Victivallaceae bacterium
CAAAAGAAAATCCTGGAACTTTTAAAGGTGAAATTAGTGTAGACAGTAAAATTTAAAAATATTTTACACTTTACTGTTTTACTATAAGGGAGATACTACGAATTTAGCCAAGTAAAATCCGTTTTAAAGGTGAAATTAGTGTAGACAGTAAAATTTAAAAATATTTTACACTTTACTGTTTTACTATAAGGGAGATACTACGAATTTAGCCAAGTAAAATCCGGAACACCTTGAATTCCCACCGATATTCCGGTTTGCCGGCGACCGCGGCGATATTGCGTCCGACGCGCTGCAAAGCCTGATTCTGTTTCGGATCGGCGGAGATGCGGTTTTCGGAGAGCATTTTACGCCAGGCCTCGCTGCCGAGCCGGTTTTCTTCGCGCTCGCCGGTCAGCAGGATTCTCGAACGTTCGGTGTAAGGCACCGTCGAACAGCCGGTGAATAGGATGGCGCTGACTGGCGTGAGACAAAGAATAATTGATCCGGCCAACCGTTTCATAAATTCATTCTTGCTGCCGTAGAGGTCTGTCAAAATTTTGTTTCTTAATCTTTATATTTCCTGCCGGATTTTACGTTCTTTTTATTTCATTGCTTTTTCCAAAGCCTTAATGACATCGGGGTCTTTCAGATTTTCGTTTTTCCTGGCGTGATCCAAAGCGGTCATGCCTTCCTTGTCTTTTATTTTAGCGTTGCCGCCGAACTTGAGCAGGAGCTTGATTATTTCAGGATTCCTGTTTTCTCCCGCGGCAAGCATCAGCGGAGTTTCACCCAGTTTCTGATCCCTCACATTGATATCAGCTCCGGACTTGAGCAGTTCCTTTATTACGGTCAGCTTCCGGTCTGGAGTGACCAGTTGTTGGACTAACGCATGGAAAAGAACAGTACGGCCTTGTTTACCCTTTATGTTCACATCCGCGCCATTCTTCAAGAGTTCCTTTAGAATTTTTATTCTGCCCGAGGGACTTGTTGCCGCATGGACAAGCGCCGTATAACCGCGGTTGTCTTTAGCGTTAATGTCAGCGCCCGCTTTTAACAGCAGATTCAGGGTTTTAATTTCCGTTTCCCGGAGAATGCTTCGGGTCATAAACATTAAGGCTGTCATTCCATTTATGCTTTTTGCGTTCACATCCGCTCCGGAGTCCAGCAATTCTTTGATTGTTTCCGGCGCCGCGCCGACTAATACAGCATAAATCAAGGCAGTCCAGCCATTGCTGTCTTTCGCGTTGACGTCTGCACCGGATTGGATCAGTTTTTTGATGCTTTGGCTCTTTTCTCCTTTTATGACCGCATCCATTAATGATGTTCGGCCTTTGACTTCTTTCATTTTTGCATTCACCTTCGCGCGGTCGCCGCCGCCGGTCGATGCATCCCGCGATTTTATCACGACAAGATTACCATTAATCAGGCAGCTCAACCGTCCGACCCGGCAAATATAATGGACGGCATCCCACAGCGAAATCTGATTCAGTACCATATGTATCGAGGGCATATTTTCAGTATCTTTGGAGTTCAATTCCAGGATTACCCTGATCCCTTTGGGGTTCGCCTCTCCATTGAGGAATTTCACCACATCGCTTACTGGCGCTCCTTGAAAGTCCATATTCCGGTAAATAATGCTCTTGAGCTTAGCTATTGCCTTTTCCGCAGGTTCAGCGTTTTTGAGCGTCTCCGGCTTGGTCTTGACCTCTGTTTCGTTTGTTTCCGCAAAGAGATTCGGCCCCGTAACAAACAATACCATGAAACCAATCAATAATGTTTTCATCTTCGTTCTTCTCCTTCTTTTGCTGGTTGATTTTGGCAAAGATTTGATTTCTGTACTTATTGAAATTTTCTGCCGCCGGAAATTTCGCCGTCCGGGCTTCAGCCGATGATCTGGTTGTCTCCCGCCGACAGGAAAATTCCCTGGAAGTTCATTTTCAGGGCTTCCGGATTGTCGGAGCAGGCCAGAGCGTCTTCTTCCGAGATAATGCCGCCGTTTACCAGGCCGAGCAGACACTGGTTGAAAGTCATCATACCTTCGTTGTGACCGGCGGCAATGGCGGCGGGCAGTTTATCCAGCCGGTTTTCCCGGATGAGTTTGTTGACCATCGGAGTATTGAGCATGATTTCGGTAGCCGGCACCCGGCCGTCGTCGACGGCGCGCGGCACCAGCCGCTGCGCGATAATGGCGCGCAGATTGTTGGCCAGCGCTTCCCGGATGGGCGCCTGTTCCGCCTGTTCATAAAAGTCCAGGATGCGGCTGATGGTCTGGGAGGCATTGGAAGCGTGCAGAGTAGTCATAACCAGATGGCCGGTATCGGCGGCCTGCAGCGCGGCTTCAAAACTGAATTTATCGCGCATTTCCCCGATCATGATGATATCCGGATCCTGGCGCAGAACATGGGTCAGAGCGCTGGCAAAGCTGATGGTGTCGATCCCGACTTCCCGCTGTTCGAAATAAGAATTCTTGTCGGTGAATTCATATTCGACCGGGTCTTCGATGGTAATGACATGCCGGGAAAAGGTGCTGTTGACATGTTCAAGCATCGCGGCCATGGTGGTCGATTTTCCGGAACCGGTCGTCCCGGTGAGAATGATGATGCCGCGCGGCGCTTCAGCGATCGACACGACCACTTCCGGCAAGCCGAGCTGTTCGACCGTCATCAGCCGGTTTTTCACCCAGCGGCAGTTAATGCTGATCATGTTGCGCTGCCGGTGGATATTGATCCGGAACCGCCCGATTTCGTCTTCGAGGTGGGAAATATCCAGATCACCGGTTTTATTAAGTTCCGCCAGTTGCGTTTCGCTGCTGACCTGCTTGATGAAGCGTTCAAGCAGTTCACCGTCCGGGACGTAATCGCTGACCACCATTTCTCCGTTGATGCGGAAAGCGACAGGACAGTTTTCCTTGATATGCACATCGGAAGCGTCGGCGCTCACGGCCTTGTCCAGGATATTGCGTAAAAGCGTGCTCGACATTCCAGTCCTCCCGAAATTGATGATTAATTAGTCCGGATACACGCTCATCAGGTCGATCATTTCCCGGACTGCCTGATTAATGCCGACCATCACCGCCCGGGCGATAATGCTGTGCCCGATATTCAGTTCATGCAGGTGCGGAATTTCCAGGATCAGATCGATATTGTCATAATTGATGCCATGCCCGGCATTGACTTTGATTCCCAGCCCGGTGGCCAGTTTCGACGCTTTGATCAGCCGTTTCAACTCGCTCAGCTGCCATTTGCCTTCCTGATTGGCAAACGCCCCGGTATGCAGTTCGATATATTCGCAGCCGGTTGCCGCGGCGGCTTTGATCTGGACTTCGTCGGGATCGATGAACAGACTGACGATTATTCCCGCCGCCTGCAACTGTTTGACGGCGGCGGCAACCGCTTCAAAACGCCCCTGGACGTCCAGACCGCCCTCGGTGGTGAGCTCTTCGCGTTTTTCCGGCACCAGACAGGCGCTGTGCGGTTTCAGTCCGGCGGCGATTTGCAGCATTTCCCCGGTAACCGCCATTTCCATATTCAGCCGGCGCACCCGCGCTTTCAGTTCGGCCATATCGTGATCATGAATATGACGGCGGTCTTCCCGCAAGTGGGCGGTAATTCCCCAGGCGCCGGCCTTTTCGCACAGTAAAGCCGCTTCCAGCGGGCTGGGATAGGCCGCTTGCCGCGCTTCGCGGACGGTTGCCACATGATCGACATTTACACCTAAATTAAGCATTTTTTATCAGCCTCGCAGATTGGGATATGAAAGTATCTGACACAACTTACGCCGGATTACGGATTATTCAAACCGGGAATCAGCTGCGTCAACGAATTTATTTCATTTTCGAGCGTTTCCGAATGCCGGCCGACCGGAGCAAAAATGATTTTGAGCCGGTCATGATGCTGCCGGGAATATTTCAGCCACGGTTCGATTGATTTGGGGACCAGGCGGTTGCCGGTTTCCGGTTCGTAAACGAAACGCAGCATTACCGTATCAAATTTCAGCCAGCGCATAATTTCATCCGGTGAAAATCGCCGGGCGGCCAGTTCATGGGGATGAAGGTCCAGCGAAAATCCCGCCTGAGGAAGCATTTGCTTTTTCAGGAATTCCAGATATTGCTCCGCGGATTCAACTCCTTCCGCGAGCGGAAGGCGCACCGGGAACAGTAATTTACCGTTGGTATGGTACAAAGTATGACTGAAACCGTTGATGAATGCGCGGATCTTTTCCGCCAGTCCGGGATCGCCGAACCCCCGTTCAATGGCGAAATCCAGCAAGATTCCGCTGCTGTTCAGGCGGCCGGTTTCGGCAATCAGTTGGCGCACCTGGATTTGCAATTCATTCCGGATGGAAGCGGACTGAGTGATTATTTCCCGCGATACGGCCGGATCGAGCAGTTCCCGCCAGAAAAGTCCCGAAATATGCGGATAGGACAGCTTCAGTTTTTTTTTGGCCAGAAGCGGCAGCATGAAACCGGGCAGTTCCAGCACGGAAAAATCTTCCGGCAATTCCCGCGGCAGATCGTCTGCCGACTCCAATGAACTGAAACTTATACCCCAACTGATGTTTTCCGCCATTTACCAACCCGCGTTTATCAGGCTTTCCATAGTGATGGAAGCCGCCGGTTTTTCAGCCGGGCTACCGGTCAGCTGCCGCCGGACGTATTTAGCCAGCAGATCGGCTTCCAGGTTGATCAGGTCGCCGGGACGGCGCTCCGCCAGGGCGGTTGTTTTCAGGGTCAGGGGAATCAGGCGCACTGAAAAACTGTCCTCGCCGACCTCGACCGGAGTCAATGACACGCCGTCCAGGGCGATACTGCCTTTTTCCGCCAGAAAAGGTTTGAGTTCCGGGGGTAAAGCCACCCGGTATTCGAGGTCATCGCCGCAGCGGCGCATCCCGAGGAATTTCGCGGTGCCGTCGATGTGCCCGGTAACCAGATGGCCGCCCAGCCGGTCACCGAGCCGCAGCGCGCGTTCCAGGTTGACCCGGTCGCCGACGGCGATCGAACCGAGGTTGGTGCGGCTCAGGGTTTCTTCGAGGACGTGGAATTCAAGTGTTCCGTTGGGGTTCCAGGTTTCTAAACTCAGACAGGCTCCGTTTACGGCGATGCTTTCGCCGGAAACCGGCTTTTCCAGCGCCTTATCGGAACGCAAAGTCAATTTCCCGGCTTTGCCGCGTAATTCGCGGCCGGTTATTTCTGCCGTCGTTTCGATTAAACCGGTGAACATATCTGCCATACCCTGTTGTAATTATCGGAATAGTATAATATTCGGGGCGGCCGATTTCAAACCAAGTCGGTTTTATTCTATAAAAATGACGACACCGACAAAAGTACAAAAAAATAAAAAATGGCGGATGCAACGCCTCGGTGATCCAGCGGCCGACTTTGCGCAGGCTGAGACGTAGCGCAGCGAAGTCAAAACGCTGGTCGAGCCTCTTGACGGCTCGAAATTTTAGCGCAACTTGTTGCGCCTGAAAAAGTACCGCTCTCGCTAAGCGATGTCCGGAAAAAATTAGCGTAGCGCATTTTTTCCGGACGTTTGAGCGGGCGAGCTGGACGAAAAACACTGTTTTTTCAATAACGGCGACTTTTGTCGGTGTCGTAAAAATGAGCTGATTTCAAAACTCTCTCACGGCGGCGGATAAAAAAACTTGCAAATTGCTGATTTCGGGATATATTCTGCCTTTTACATGTGTTGACGTGATTTTAAAGCAGCAAAAAATTTCTGGAGATTTGACCATGGCTGTACCGAAAAGAAAAACTTCAAAAATGAAAAAACGACAGCGTAAAGCCGCCAACCGTTACGAAGGCGTACAGGTAAATTTCTGTCCTTCCTGTGCGGCGCCGGTTCTCCCGCATCGCGCCTGCCGGGCCTGCGGCAAGTATAACGGCAAACAGGTTCTGGCGAACGAGAGCTGATAATGAGGATTGCCGTTGACGCCATGGGCGGTGATTATGCCCCGGCGGTAGTGGTTGAAGGAATTACCGCCGCGTTATATGATTTCCCGGAATACGAATTGACGATAGTCGGTCATCTCGGAAAACTGGCTTATTATCTGGAAAAATACGGGATTGAGGATCATCCGCGGTTGAAAAAAGTCCATGCCGAGCAGGCGGTGGAAATGAGCGATCCGTCGACGGTGGTGCTGCGCGCCTAAAAACATTCTTCGATGACCGAATGTGCCCGGTTGCTGAAGGACGGCGAAGCGGATGCGATCGTAAGTGCCGGTCATACCGGCGCCGCCGTCGCCGCCACCAAGGTGATTGTCCGGACTTTGCCCGGGGTCGACCGCCCGATGATCGCGACTAGTATGCCGGGGTTGTCCGGGCGCTTCGTAGTGGCCGACGTCGGCGCGAATGTCGACTGCCGGCCGCTCAATCTGGTTCAGTTCGCTCTGATGGGGGAAGTTTTTGCGAAGTATTTGTTCGGTATTGACAAACCGGCCATCGGCCTGCTCAGCGTCGGCGAGGAAGAGGGCAAAGGCAACGAGCTTACCAAAGAAGTCTTCAAAATCCTTCGCCGGTTGCCGATTAATTTTGTCGGCAACGTTGAAGGGAATAATATTTTCCAGAATGTTGCCGATGTGGTGGTCTGCGACGGTTTTATCGGCAACGTGCTGCTCAAAAGTGCCGAAGGCATAAGTAAGACCACCATGCTGTTGATGAAGGAGCTCTTTTCCAAGAATCCCGCGCGGTTGACCGCGGCCCTGCTGAGCCGAAACGCCTTCCGGGAATTGAAGACGTTTGTCGATCCCGACGATTTCGGCGGCGCTCCCCTGCTTGGTCTCAACGGGATTTGTATTATTGCGCACGGTTCTTCCACTTCCCGGGCGATCCGCAATGCGATCCGGGCGGCAGGTGAATCCGTCAAATTCGGGATCAATGACAAAATTGTGAGCAGGATTGCGGAGACTCAGGAAATCATTGCGTCCCTCGAAAAAGAACGATTATCCGCCCTGAACGGATAAGGTAACTCCTAAGGAGAATATATGAGTATTAAAATCTTAGGTATCGGTGCTTATGTGCCGGAAAAAGTCCTGACCAATTTTGATTTGGAAAAAATGGTCGAGACTTCGGATGAATGGATAAAAACCCGTACCGGCATTGAAGAAAGAAGAATCGCGACGCCTGAACAGGCTACTTCCGATCTGGCTTACGAAGCTGCGGTAAAGGCCCTGAAAGCGGCAGATATTAAAGCCGAAGAACTTGATGTTATCATCGTGGGGTCGATCACGGTGGATCAGGTTTTTCCCAGCACGGCCTGTATCCTGCAGCGGAAACTCGGCGCCAAAAATGCGTTCTGTTTTGATCTGGAAGCCGCCTGTTCCGGTCTGCTGTATTCCATGGAAGTGGCTAATTCCCTGTTGCAGGGCAACCCTAAATATAAAAAGATTTTAGTGATCGGGGCGGAAAAACTCTCTTCGGTGGTGGATTGGGAAGATCGCAGCACCTGCGTGCTGTTCGGCGACGGCGCCGGAGCGCTGGTCATGGGTAAGACCGGAGCTCCGGGCGGAGATTGTATTGTTGCCTCCAGTCTCGGTTCGGATGGTCATTACACCGATATCCTGCAAATCGTCGCCGGCGGCAGCCGGACGCCGGCCAGCGCCGCAACGGTGGCCAATAAACAGCATTATATCAGCATGGCCGGCAGCGAAGTTTTCAAATGCGCCGTTACCGCTATGGTTCACTCCTGCAAAAAGGTAATGAAAGAAGCCGGGATTACCGCTCAGGATGTCCGCTGGCTGGTCCCGCATCAGGCTAATTACCGGATTCTCCGGGCGGTCGCCGGCCGGCTGGGGATACCGGAAGACGAAGTTTATATGAACGTCAACCGTTACGGCAATACGTCGGCGGCTTCCATCGGGCTTTGCCTGGATGAAATCGCCCGCGGCAATCTGGCCGAAAAAGGCGATTATATTCTGCTGACCGCTTTCGGCGGTGGCCTCACCTGGGGTTCGATACTGTTGAAGTGGTAGCTTCCGCGCGACGTTCCCGCCGGAAATAAATCCGGAACTCATTTGAAGCCGCAGAGGTAAAGTCTTTTATGGACTGGAAAAAGTTACTTTCAGCGCGGCGGCTCGGCCGGACTGCAGAAAAAACGCCGGTGCCGGGACGCTCGCCTTTTCAGCAGGATTTCGATCGAATTTCCTTTTCTGCCGCTTTCCGGCGGCTTCAGGATAAAGCTCAGGTTTTTCCGCTGGCCGAAAACGCCTACGTCCGCACCCGCCTGACCCACAGCCTGGAAGTAGCCTGTGTCGGACGGTCATTGGGGGCGGGCGCCGGCGTCTATATTTGCGGCCGTTATCAGCCGCCCGCGATTCAACCCAGTGATATCGGGGCGATTGTCGCCGCCGCCAGTCTGGCGCACGATATCGGCAATCCGCCGCTGGGACATTCGGGCGAAGAAACAATCCGCGACTGGTTCTGTCATTCCGCCCTGGGCCGCGCCATGAGTTCGAAAATGACCGACCGGGAACAGGCGGACATCGTCAATTATGAAGGCAACGCCCAGGGGTTCAGAGTGCTGGCGCGCCTGCAGATGCCTGATAATTACGGCGGCATGCAGCTTACCTGCGCCACCCTCGCGGCGTTCGCCAAATATCCGGTCGAAGCGATAAATATCGACCCGTCCCGCGGCGTCGGCACGAAAAAATTCAACTTTTTCCAGGACGACCGGGAATTGTTCGCGCAGGTCGCGGCCCATACCGGGCTGCGCCGTCTGCCCGGCCAGGATTACGGCTGGTATCGGCATCCGCTGGTATTCCTGGTCGAGGCCGCGGATGACATTTCCTACCATATCGTCGATTTCGAGGACGGCCACATGCTCGGCATTATTTCCTATGATGAAATTCAGGAATTGTTCATGAGCGTGATTGCCGACCCCGGGGTGATGAAATCCGTGGACACGCTCCGCGACCCGGTACGCAAAGTAGAATTCATGCGCGCCCGCGCTATCAGCAAGCTGATCGAAGAAGTGGTGGAGGCGTTCAAAACTCATCATGACCGGATCTTAGCCGGGGAACTTACCGAGCCGCTGGTGAAACTGATTCCTTCGGCCGCGGCGCTCCGGACCATCCAGGAACGCAGCCGGGAAGACGTTTATACTTATCAGCGGGCGGTGGAAATCGAAGCCGCGGGATTTGAACTTACGGAAGGCTTGCTTGACACTTTTGCCGCCGCCATGAACGATTGCGCGGAAGCCGGATTGCAGGGAAAAACCTTGTCTTACCGCAGCCGGAAAATATTGCAGCTGATCCCGGCGCAGTACTGGCGGACGGCCGACCCCGAATGGCTCAACCGGTCGTATATCCGGTTATTGAATCTGCTGGATTTCATTTCGGGCATGACCGATTCCTATGCGGTCGCACTGTATAAGAAAATCAAAGGGATCTCCCTGCCTTCCGGAAATCTGTAACGCTTACGGGGGCAATTTATGCCGGGAAAAAAACTTTTGCAAAGGAAAACGGAAATCATGCGTTTTGAGAAAAAATACGCGGTTGCAGTTGTCGGGGGCGGGATTGCCGGAGTTGCGGCCGCACTGGCCGCCGCGCGCGCCGGCAGCAAGACCGTACTGATAGAAAAAACGGTATTGCTTGGCGGCTTGGCAACCGCCGGACTGATTTACGTTTATCTGCCGCTTTGCGACGGCAACGGTATGCAGGTGTCTTTCGGAATTGCCGAAGAACTCCTTAAACTCAGTTTGAAATACGGTCCGGGAGACATTCCGGCAGCCTGGTCACGGGAAAAAAACGCTGAAGAGAACAAACGTTACCGGTGTGTTTTTTCGCCGGCGGCATTTATGCTGGCGCTGGACGAAGCGGTGGCCGAAGCCGAAGTTGACGTCTGGCTGGATACCCTGGTTTCGGACGTTGAAACAGGGGCAGCCGGTCGACTGACCTCGGTCATCGTGGAAAATGAAAGCGGCCGGGGGAAAATATCCGCGGATTGTTTTATTGACGCCTCCGGTTCGGCAGTTGTCGCCCGGCGCGCCGGCGCCGCGGTTAATTTCGGTATGAATGCGCGGGCTCTGTGGGCGCTGGAATATAATTTCCAGGCCCAACCGGATTATATTATCGGCGAGCATATCAAAATGGTACATACCGGAGTTCTGCCTGATGAAAAACATGCTGAATATTGCGGGATAAATGGTCGGCTGGTATCGAAATTTGTCCTTGACAGCCGCCGGGCATTGTTGGAACGATATAATAAGAATTATGCGTCCGGCGCCGCCGGCCGGAAAACTTTATTTCCGCTCAAATTGCCGGTTATGCCGCAGTTGCGCAAAATCGCCTGTATCGAGGGCAGACAGACGTTAAGAGATGGTCAGGACGCAATGCATTTTGCGGACTCGGTCGGCTTGGTGGCCGATTGGCGTAAGCCTGGATATGTCTGGGAAATTCCCTATGGAACATTGTTGCCGCAAAAACTCAAAGGGCTTCTGGCGGCGGGACGGTGTACTGCTGCTGCCGGCGACGCTTGGGAGATAACCCGGGTGATTCCGGCGGCGGCGCTGACCGGAGAAGTCGCCGGGGTGGCAGCAGCGCTGGCGGTTGAACAAGGTGTCACTCCTGACCGATTGGAAGTAACTGGATTGCAGAATGAGCTCCGCAAGCGAAATTTTCCATTGCATCTTGAAGACGTCGGCTTAAAATGCCGTAGAATGGGAAACAGTTAGATTTTTTATGGGAAACAGTATTTTAATTCGTATCGGAACGATAGTATATTTGCCGAATGAAAAAGTCGTTAACCCATTTGCCGCAGAAAAAGCAGGACGAACTTAAAGCCGTCGTTGAAATCATCCGGGAACTGATCGATGCCGAGCTTGTCATCCTGTTCGGCAGTTACGCCGCGGCGACTGGGTCGAGGATAAAAGTATCGGCGAGGACGGCAATCTTTACGAATACCGGAGCGACTATGACCTCCTGATCGTCGCTAAAAACCCCCGCCGATATGAACGCAATAATTACCCGGAAAGGATTGCGAAAAGGCTCGGCAGCTTGGAGTGCATACCAGGATAAGCCTGATTTTCCACAGCGCGGCGGAATTCAAACGCGCCGTAAATAAAGGAAAATACTTTTTTGTCGATATTGTCAAAGAAGGCATTATGCTCTATTCATCCGAACGCATTCCATTACCTGAAATCAGGGACTTGAGCATTAAGGAGCGCCAATATTATGCGCAAAAAGATTTCAATGACTGGTTTGAAAGCGCAAATAGCTTTTTATACCAATTCGCTCTCATTCATAGACATTTCGATGGTTCTTTTGAGCCGATTTTTGCCATAAATCCTCGTGCGATACTCTGTATCGCTCTGCGGTTTATAACCAAAATCCATCTCAAAATCCGCCATCGCCATTATCTATGACTGATCGCTCATTAGTATTAGATAATTTTGAATATAATCTAAATAAAAATGATTATAAAATAGCAGCCTTTATGCTTCATCAGGCTGCGGAACGTTTTTACACCACCCTGTCGTTGGTGTTTACCGGGTATAAACCGAAGCTCCATGATCTGGAAGAGCTGGACGCCAGGGCCCAGGCACTATCCGATGAATTCAAAAACATATTCCCCGGACTACGTCAAAGGCAAAAGATTTCTTCGACCGGTTAAAACGCGCTTATGTGGAAGCCCGTTACAGGATGTCGTATGAAATAGCGGAAAAAGAACTCGAATATCTCGCCGGGCGGGTAAAACTCCTTCAAGCTGTCACGGAAAAAGTTTGCAAAGAAAAAATAGCAAGCTTTACGGACAGCAAGTGGCCGGGATGGATTTCGCCCGTTCCGTAAAAGCGGAACTTTCAGTTAAAAAAGGCTCGACAGGAAACCGCCCTTTTTATCTGCTTTGGTTTCCTGTTCTTTTTTCATCTGTTTCAACTGGCGTTTCATCTGTTCCAACTGGAGAATTTTGCTTTCTAATTCGTCCTGGCAGTTTTTCAGCCTGAATTTAATTGCGGAGTATTCTTCACCCACAGCTTGAGCGGCTTTAAAACGGCTTTTTACTTCCTGCCGGTTGGCGCTGCGGTTGCTGGTGCTGGAACTGCCCCAAATCCCGCCGCGGCTGAATGTCTTTTCACTGCCGCCGCCGTCGGACGCCAGTCCGACAGCTTTGTTCAGATAATCTTTTGAATTAGCTTCGAGTTGGGGAATTTCTATTTTCAGGCGTTCAATATGTAATTCAGTAGCTTTTATTTTATCCTCAAGTTCAGTGATCTTATATTTGCTCCGTCTAACATTCAGTTCTTGGCGTTCTTCCGCCTCCTCAGCCGCTTTTTGAGCCTGTTTTTTTTGCCGGGCGGCTTCTGCCCGGCGTTCTTCCGCCTCGTATTTGGCGCATTTTTCAGGGTCATATCCCAACTCCTTGCGAAGTTTTTCGGGCATCTGCTCATACTTGACAAACTTGACTCCGGTTTCATGCCCGACTACCACCCCGTTCGGTTTCCTTTCCATAACATACGCGTTCTTGAGTACGCGCCCGCTTGGCATAGTGTAATCTTCTCCGGCAACCGCCGCAAAACAAATCAGAGCCGCGGCCATTAAAAAAATAAATCTGAATAATTTCATGATATTCCCCTCTTATTTATTATTTGGCCGCGCTGAATTTTCTCGGCATGTCAAAATCCGAATCAGGGAGTTCGACATTCCATTCAGCTGAAACAAGTTCCGTTTCCAGAATCTGATCGTGCTTCTGGAAAATCATCAATCGAGGTACCATAATACCGTCAATGTTCTCATATTTGCCGAAATATGTGGTCATCTCGACTTCTTTTTTCCCTTCAATATAGTTTTCAACCGTCTTGACCACAAAATAATTTTTCTTATCCACGAAAGTTATTACCGGTTTTTGCCGGAATTCGGGACGCGGAGAACAAACCAGTTCCCAGCACTTTTGTCCCGCTGCCTCTTTTTCCCCTTTTAATTCAAGTTTTGAGAAAAGTTTATTGTAATTGAGGTCCGGCGTCAGATACGAAGCCTGGAAACGCAGGGCGTTGAGTTCTTCGTCATTAAGCCGGGACAACCCTTTGGCGGTAGTATATTGCCAGGCAATATTGCCGTTATAGGCTTTGACCATGATGGAATTTTTCAGGTTGATTTCAAGCCTGATCTGGTCTTTCGCTTTAAGCTTGAGAGTAACCCGGCTCCGGTTTTTATCCCCCAGTCCGGAATCATACACAAACCGGGCCGAAGTAATTTTATGTTTCCGGTTTGAAACATCGACCGCCTTTTCCATTTTTGCAACAATACTTTCCGCAGTTTCCTTTTTACCGCAACGGCACCAGGGACACCTGCAACCGGCGACCGCAAGCAGAATCAGCACGGCTGTCATGATTTGAAGTTTTTTCATACTGTTCCTCACCTAGAATTTAAATTTATCGCGACTACCGGTATAACATATTACACAAAAATCAATATGCAAGACTCAGAAATAATCTGCAGCAAACTGCGAAAGGACAATTTTGGGATAAGGTACGTAATTAGGTTTAACATATCTTGAACCGAATGTGGTAAAAAACCATGATTTGGGTTGATTTTTCTGATTTGCTTCGTATCTTTATTATGAGTATAGCAGACCAAAGAGGAGGAAACACATGTCCCACAGGATGATGTTAATGTTGGACCCGGAGGATAACCCGAACGCGGTAACTGAACTCATCAACAATAAACACCGGCATTACAACCGGGCGGCTCAAGTCTACCGGTTTCTTTATTATGCCACGCGGCTTGCCGCGGGTTTATGTGCCGGTATTCTTCCCTTTGTGGTGAAAGACCGTCCTCCGGTCGCAACGGGGTTGTCTCTCGCCATTGTGGTAATCACGGTACTTGACGTGGTACTCAATCCGAAGGATAAATGGGCGCTCTACTCGAAGGCAACAGATTTTCTTACCGTCACCCGACTGAAAATTTCCGGGGACTACGCAAAATACAAGGAAGTGATCGACATTCTGTTCGAGACCGAATCCAAGGCGCTCGCGCAACTCGTATCTATTAATAAAGTTATGGATGAAGTTCAGCAGGCCCGGCAAGGGAACTGATAAATCGGTTGTTGATAAAACCTCCGACCGCCTGGATATGACCATCTTATTGAATTATTTTTCGCTGAATTTATCTTGATAAAAAACTTTTCAACAGCTAAATTACGGTTTGGGATATAAATCGAGCAGTAAATCTACGACACCGACAAAAGTCGCCGTTATTGAAAAAACAGTGTTTTTCATCCAGCTCGCCCGCTCAAACGTCCGGAAAAAATGCGCTACGCTAATTTTTTCCGGACATCGCTTAGCGAGAACGGTACTTTTTCAGGCGCAACCAGTTGCGCTAAAATTTCGAGCCGTCAAGAGGCTCGACCAGCGTTTTCGGCCGCTGAATCACCGAGGCGTTGCATCCGCCATTTTTTATTTTTTTGTACTTTTGTCGGTGTCGTAACTACGACAACTTTTTCTGAAAAAAATTAAAATTTGCATTTGATTTTTTATTGTAATTACAGTATTGTCTTAATTAAGGGGGTTCTATTACTAAATGGATTAAAAAGGGAGGAGAGGATGACTGAATCCAAAGCAAAGTTAATCGAAATGAGGGAAGAATTATTGAACGCGGTCGCAAATGTTCAAATGAAACTGAAATCCCTCGACAACCCGACAGCGAAATTGTGTACCGCCTGTGATTCCGGTTGTACCGCCTGTAACAGCACCTGTAGTGCATGTCAAAGCACCAAAACCGTTTAAAACTCAACCTGAGGAGCGTCCGATGAAAGAGTCCAAGGAAAAGTTGATCGAAATGAGAGAGGAATTGTTGAACGCAGTTGCAAATGTTCAGATGAAATTGAAATCCATTGATAAACCGGGCACGAAATTATGTGCAGTCTGTGAGTCTAGTTGTACTGCCTGTCACGGTACCTGTACTGCCTGCAATGGTACTAAAACTATTTGAAAGCCGCGATTGGGATTGGCTGAATTCTGCATTTTAAAGGTTTAGCAGTGGTTTTTGTGGAAAATCAGATTCCATATTTCAAGGAGAATTTTGCGCTTCGCAGGGAGGAAGTCGGTGTTTTCTGTATCGATAAATTAGAGGAGAAAACCTGGCTTCTGGAACCCTTTCAGGCTTTAATCCTGAGTCTTTCCAACGGTCAGAATACGGTACAGGAAATCTGTTCGTTTGTGGCCGACGGATTCCATTTGTCTCCGGATGAGGCCGCCGGCAAGGTGTCGGCGTTATATAGTCAGTATTCCGAAATGCTGGAAATGAATTCAGTCCGGAAGCGCCGGGTTTCCCAAATTGACCCGTTCCAATTTATTTATAACGCTAAAGCCGAAAATAATTGCATAAATGTAATAGCTGAGAAAGGATTTCCCACCCATACCGGGCCGCTGGTGCTGGTGTTGAGTTTAACCAGAGCATGCAATATGTTCTGTAAATATTGTTATAAGGGAAAACCAAGACCAGTCGAGGGTGAACTTTCCACCGAACAAATCCTGGACGTAATAGACCAGGCAAAAGACTTGAAAGTGTGCAGGGCTTTTGTCACTGGCGGAGAACCGACGCTTAAACATGATTTCGGTAAAATCATCCGGCATCTGATCAGTTGCGATATTTTTCCTTATATAAGCACCAACGCCCTGCAGGTGGATGAGAAATTGATCTCAGAACTGAAAGCGGCGAAAATTAAATTTATTCAGGTTAGTTTTGATGCGTCAAGGCCGGACGTCCTGGATGATGTCTGCGGCGTAAAAGGCGCAGCTGAAAAAGTCGTTGAGAACCTCCGCAGAATTTTAAAGGCGGGCATTGATATCCGAACTAAGGCGGTAATCACCCGGAAGAATGCCGATTACCTGGAAGAATATGTCAAATTCTGCTATGAACTTGGTGTGAAATATGTGGGGTTTTCTACTTTTTTCCCGGGCGGTGAAGGATATAGAAATGATAAAGACCTGTTTATTCCGGTATCCCGGTTTGAATCGCTTTATGAATTGACCCATAAGCTCCAGGAGCAATATAAGGGAAGAATGTTTGTTGAAGAAATAGTCCCGTATAGAGAATGGAGCTTGAAAAACAGAATTGATCTTTGCGGAGGCGGGATTCAGTCGATAGGGGTTTTTGCGGACGGCAGCATAAGCATTTGTGATTTGCTTGAGGATTCGGAAGAGTTATATTTGGGAAACATCAAAGAAATCAGTCTTAAAGAAGCCTGGTTTTCCGAAAAACTGGAAAAATTGCGTAATTTTGATCCTGATCTGGTGTCTGAACCCTGCCGGAGTTGTGAAATACTTAAATATTGCCGAACCGGCTGTTACAGTTTTTCGAAAGTCTGTTATGGCGGGGTATTTTCACCGGATCCAAGATGTCCGAGAGCCCCGAAATTGTCGGAAGATTATCCGGTAGTCCGGTCAGGGAATACTGATTTTGCCTTGCCCGAAAAGAAAAAATAAAAAGTATAAATAGAGCCTGTCCGAAAAAAGCTAAAGATTTAATAACGAGAGAGATGCTTTGCTTTGAAATCGGTGTAAATTAATCAAAAAAGACCAATTAATCGAAAATTTACATCTTATAATCAAAAAAAGAACCTCTCTCAATGAAAAATATAGCTTACCAACAGCCGCTTTTCCACACCCGCCGGGAAAATAACATCAAAGAATATCGCGATTTGATCGACCGCCTCGAACTTGTCGACCAAATCCTGGTTTCCAGCGGAGTTGAGTTTTCCTTTGCCGCGTATCATCTCGACCAGGTAACCGCAAACGGCATCGAACGTTTTGGTAATCCTGATTTCAAATTGAATTCCAAACAGAAGCGACATTACACACTTCAGGCGGTTCAGGCATTGCGCTGTAATTTTCTCAAACACGAACTCAAATGTTCCTGCCGCCAACTGGCTTTTCATATTGCCGCTTCCGAGGATATCCAGCGCTTCCTGTTTGCCGGTGACTTCATCAGCGCGAAATGCCCCGGCAAAACCCGTATCAACAATTACGCCTCGATCGTCCCGGAAAGTTTCCTGACCGAAATCAACGATGTTCTGCGGCACGAGTTCACCGTATCCGAAAATGTGGAGAAGTACGGGCTTGAGCAGGCACTTGATGACCGGACGCTGTGGCTGGACGCGACCTGTCTGAAGGCGAACATCCATTTTCCGGTTGACTGGGTACTATTGCGCGATGCGGTCAGGACGATTGTCAAAAGCATTCTGTGTATGCGGCGGCACAGTCTGAAACACCGTATTGCTCCACCGGAAACTTTTCTCAGTACAATCAATACGTTTTGCATGGAAATGAGCAACCGCAGACGCCGCAAGGAGGCGCTTAAAAAACGCAAAGATACCCTGCGCCGCATGAAAAAAATTGCCAACATTGTCAAGCAACATGGACAGCGTTACCTTGATTTACTGAAAACCAGGCGCGATAAAACTGATTTGAGCGAAAAAGAAGCCGCCCGAATAATCGAACGTATTGAGAACGTGCTGCAACAGCTTCCGGCGGCAATCGCCCAAGCTCATAAACGGATCATTTCAGGCGAAAAACTCGATCCTGAAGAAAAGATCATCAGTTTATATGATCCCTCGGCGGCAGTTATTGTCCGGGGAAAGGCCGGAGCGGAAGTTGAATTCGGCAACGAATTATTCATTACCGAACAAGCCGACGGCTTTATCGTTGACTGGCATCTTTACGAGGATAAAGTCTCCGACCAGCAGAAATTACGGGATTTCATACCACGCACGCCATCGGATGAATTGACTAACCATACCTTGGTCGGGGACCGGGGATTTTTCGGAGAACCAAACAAAAAGTTGCTGGCAAAACATGGAATCATCAATCATCTTTGCCCGAAATCACCGGAAGAATACAGCATGCGCCGGGAAGAAGAC
>JAQULZ010000060.1 GCA_028718375.1 Victivallaceae bacterium
CCCCCCGGCCGCAAAGCGGTTGCGTTCATCCGCCCCTGGATTTCGCGACTCTGACCAAGCCGTTACCTCGGTAGCGGCGTGTCAGATTCGAGACCATCCAGCATCCGGATGATTCGCAATCTTGTTGACCTTACAGGCTTGACTTGACACTAGTCCAGAACTTGTTCTGGTCGGTGGTCCAGCGGCCGAAATCGCTGGTCGCCCGTCTCCAACGGGCGAAATTTATGCGCAACTTGTTGCGCCTGAGAAAGTACCGCTCTCGCAAAGCGATGTCCGGAAAAATCAGCGGAGCGTATTTTTTGCGGACGTTTGAGCGGGCGAGCTACACGAAAGACGTGGTATGCCGGCTTTTGGCACCCGCGTCGTAACGGATATCGCAGCAAGCCTAATTTTATGAAGGAAATAATGGGATTGACGATGAGTGACAGACCAGATAATCAAGTGCAGGAATCCGCTGAAAACATCTTTGCCCAGCGGACGGCCAAAGTCCGGGAATTGCAGGATGCAAACCTGTTGCCGTTCGGGGAACGGTTCGACAACGCTGAAAAAATAGCCGCAGTGCGCGCGTCCTACCGGGCGGAATGCGAAGCCGGACCGCCGGTACGGGTAGCCGGGCGGCTGATGGGACGCCGTATTATGGGTAATGCCGTGTTCGCGGATTTGAAGGACGGTTCGGGGCGGATTCAGCTTTTCATCAGCAAAAAGGAAGTCGGCGCGGAGGTGTTTGCCGTATTTAAGAAACTTTACGACATCGGCGACCTCGTCGGGGTTGACGGCGGCTTGTTTGTGACTCAGACCGGCGAATTTTCCGTAAAGGTCAGGCAGTTGACGCTGCTGAGCAAGTCGCTGCACCCGCTCCCCGAGAAATTTCACGGCCTGACCAACGTCGAACAGCGTTACCGCCAGCGTTATCTGGATTTAATTATGAACGACGACAGCCGCGAACTGTTTCTGAAACGCTTCCGGATCATCCGTGAAATCCGCCGTTTTCTGGAGGAAAAAGGTTTTCTCGAAGTGGAAACTCCGATGCTTCAGCCGCTGGCGGGCGGCGCTTCCGCCACCCCGTTCAAGACCTATTACGAGGCGCTGAATGCCGAAATGTACCTGCGGATCGCGCCGGAACTTTACCTGAAGCGGTTGCTGGTCGGCGGTTTCGAGAAAGTCTACGAACTCAACCGCAATTTCCGCAATGAAGGCATGTCGCGCCGCCATAATCCGGAATTTACCATGATGGAAATTTACCAGGCTTACGGCGATTGCCGTACCATGATGGAATTGGCCGAGGAACTCATTACCGCGATCGCGCTGAATGTGTTCGGGACCTTGAAGATCGAGCATTCCGGTGGCGTTGTAATCGATTTGACCCGGCCCTGGCGCCGGGCGGCTTATGCCGATCTGGTGCGGGAAAAGGGCGGTGAAGACTGGTTTGACGTATCCCGCGAGGAACGCCTCCGGCGCGCCCGTGAACTGGGATTGGCGGTTGAAGATTCAAGTCCTGATTTTGAAATAACCAATGAACTTTATGAAAAACTGATCGAAAAAACTTTGATTCAGCCGACTTTCGTCACCCGGCTGCCCGCGCCGCTGGTGCCGCTGGCCAAGGCCTGCCGGGACGACAACAGCGTAGTCGACGTGTTCGAGCTGGAAATAAACGGTCAGGAAATCGCTCCCGGTTATTCCGAGCTTAACGATCCGATCGAACAGCGCCGCCGGTTCATGGAACAGTATGAACGGACGAAACAGGAGGGCGACCAGGTCGGAGATAAAGTTGACCGGGATTTCCTGACCGCCATTGAACACGGCATGCCGCCGGCGGGCGGGATGGGAATCGGTATCGACCGGCTGGTGATGACGCTCACCGGAGCGGAATCCATCCGGGATGTGGTGTTGTTTCCGCAGCTGCGTATCCAGAAATAAACGGCGTTCAAATACAAAAAGGTAGATTTTATGGCTGATTTCAAGCAGATAAAAGTTCCGGCGGGCGAAAAGATAACTCTGGCGGCAAACGGCGAGCTGGCTGTACCCGATAATCCGGTTGTCGCGTTTATTGAGGGGGACGGCATCGGGCCGGACATTACCCGCGCCAGTATGCGGATCTGGAACAGCGCGGTGGAAAAGGCTTACGGCGCCCGGCGCCGCATCGCCTGGATGGAGATTTTCGCGGGGGAAAAGGCGACCCGGGTTTACGGGCCGGAGGTATGGCTGCCGGACGAAACGGTCAAAGCCGTCCGGGATTACCGGATCGCGATCAAAGGTCCTCTGACCACCCCGGTCGGCGGCGGCATCCGGTCGCTGAACGTGGCTTTGCGGCAGTTGCTCGATCTTTACGTCTGTCTGCGGCCGGTGAAATATTTCCGGGGCGTTCCTTCGCCGGTAAAATCCCCGGAAAAAACCGATATGGTCGTTTTCCGCGAAAACGCCGAAGACATTTATGCCGGGATCGAATGGCCGGCCGGTACCCCTGAAGTAGAAAAACTGATCAAATTTCTCCGCGAGGAGATGGGCGTAAATAAAATCCGGTTCCCCGAAAGTTCCAGCATCGGCATCAAACCGATTTCCAGGGAGGGCACCGAACGCCTGGTACGTGCCGCGCTGGATTTTGCCGTGAAAAATAAGCGCCGCAGCGTGACGCTGGTGCATAAGGGCAATATTATGAAGTTTACCGAGGGCGGCTTCAAAAACTGGGGTTATGACCTGGTACGGAACGAATACCCCGGTACGGCGGTCGCCGCTCCCGACTGTGACTGGCAGGCCCCGGCGGGCAAAATTCTGGTCAAGGACTGTATTTGCGATGCCTTCCTCCAGCAAATCCTGACCCGTCCCGAAGATTATGACGTAATCGCCACGATGAATCTGAACGGCGACTATATTTCCGACGCGCTGGCGGCATGTGTGGGCGGCATCGGCATCGCTCCGGGAGCGAACATCAATTACCGGAGCGGCCACGCGCTGTTCGAGGCCACTCACGGTACCGCTCCCAAATACGCCGGGCTGGACAAGGTCAATCCGTGTTCGCTGGCGCTGTCCGGCGAAATGCTGTTGCGCCATCTGGGCTGGACTGAAGCCGCCGATTTAGTCATCCGGGGTATCGAAAAAGCGATTTCCGACCGGATAGTAACTTATGATTTTGCGCGTCTGATGGAGAACGCGACGGAAGTTTCCTGTTCCGGGTTTGCCGATATTGTCGTTGAGAATATGGGGTAGGGGAAGCTGATTGAACCACGAAATACATGAAACCCGCGAAAGTTATTTTTTTTAATTTTTTTTTCGTGTGTTTCGTGTATTTCGCGGTAAAAAAAATCAATTGAATAACGCGGGAGTAGGATTATGAAACTTAACTCGATAATTGCCGAAGAACTGGTGTTTTGCGACGTTAAGGGGAATACGCGGGAAGAGATTTACGGTTCGATGCTGCGGAAAGCCGTGGAGTATATCGACGGTCCGTTGACCGCCGAACAACTGCTGGCCGGGATAATCGAACGGGAAGACGCGATAAATATTCCCTATGAAGGAATGGCGCTGCCGCATCTCCGCAGTCCGCAGCTCGAGGATTTGTTTGTGATCATCGGCATTCTGAAAACGCCGGTGCGGCTCAAGGAAAACGATCTGGGGCCGTCCCGGCTGGTGGTAATGTCCCTGATTTCCAATGACACCTCGGATATCTATCTGAAAGCGCTGGCGTCGTTCGCGCGCTTTTTTTCGAATCCGGAAAATATGCGGAAATGCGCCGAAGTCAATTCCCCGGCGGAATTTTTCGCGCTGCTGGCGGAAGTCAAGGTCAAAGAACATGTTACTGCGGAAGATGTCATGCGCCGGAATTTTCCCGGTGTCCGGGCCGATGATCTGTTGAGCAAAGCCCTGGATATGATGTATCATTCCGGGCAAAGCGTGTTGCCGGTGGTTGACGCCGGCAACCGGCTGCTCGGTAAAATCGACGCGACCGAAGTGCTTAAAAGTTTCGTTCCCGAATATCTGTTTATGATGGACAGTCTGAAATTTGTTTCCTCCTTTGAAATGTTCGATAAGTTTTTCAAGGAGGAGGAAATACGGCGGGTAAAGGATTTCCTGTTGCCGCCGGGAGCGGAGGTGACGCCGGACACTCCGCTCATTCAGTTTACGGTGACTTTGGCCAGGCGCGCTTCGGATACGGTTTTTGTCGTTGATGCCGACCGGAAGCTGTGCGGCGTGATTACGATCGATAATATTATCCATAAGATTTTACGGGGTTGAGTTAAATGTTCACTTTCTGGTTTTCGGCCGTTGTTTTCATCGGTACGTATATCGTGATTGCTTCCGAAAAAGTCCACAAGACCACGGCGGCTCTGATTGGCGCATCGCTGATGTTTCTGGTAGTTCTTCACGGGCCTTTGCACGAAAAGGCTGAATCTCCCAGCCGGGTAATTGAACAGAGTATCGAGGCCGGCAGACGGCACGCCGGGGGGGTGAACGAAAAAAATTCCGGAACCTGTCTTAAGGCGGAACTGCTGGAACGTACCGGAAAATATGAAGAACTGGATGTTTTCGCGCGTTACGTCAATTTTGACGTTATTTTCACCTTGGCCGGCATGATGCTGCTGGTGAACGTACTCAGCGGGACGGGAATTTTCCAGTACGTGGCGATAAAAAGCGCCAAGATTGCCCGGGGATCTCCGATCCGGACGATGATCCTGCTGGTGCTTTCCACCGCGATCCTTTCGGCGTTTTTGGACAATGTAACGACGGTATTGCTGATTGCGCCGGTAACTTTGCTGGTGGCGACTGAACTGGGAGTGCCGGCGATCCCGTTCCTGATGGCGGAAACGATGGCTTCGAATATCGGCGGCACCGCCACTTTGATCGGGGATCCGCCGAACCTGATCATCGGTTCGGTGGCGCGTCTGGATTTCGCGGCGTTCATTATCAATCTGACCCCGTTTATTACCGGTCTCATGATAATTTACTGCATCTGCCTGAAATTGTATTATTCCAAACGCATGCAGGTAACGGTGGAAAAGCGGGCCCGGATCATGGAACTCGACGAAAACGCCGCCATAACCGACCCGGTGAATATGAAACGCGGCGGCCTGGTCATGGCGTTGACCATCATCGGCTTTCTGGTGCACGGCGCGGTCGGGATTCAGCCGTGCGTCGTTGCGATTTCCGGGGCGTCGCTCTGTCTGGCGGTCTGCAAAGTCGATGTCGATCACTGCCTGGAAAAAATAGAATGGAGTACGTTATTCTTTTTTCTGGGCCTGTTCGCGCTGGTGAGCGGGGCGGCGGAGAGCGGCCTGATGGCGGAATTCAGTTCTCTGCTCGCGTTTACCCGGAACTGGAATATTCTGGTGACGATATTGACGGTGATGTGGCTCAGCGGAATATGCGCGGCGATAATGAACAATGTTTCCTATACCGCCGCGGTCGTTTCGATTGTCGCCGGTTTCATGGCGACGACGCCGGCCTTTGCCAATCCCGCCTACCGGGAATTGATGTGGTGGGCCCTGGCGCTGGCGGTCTGTCTGGGCGGCAACGGTACCCTGGTCGGCGCCGCGGCCAACCTGGTGACCGCCGGGATTGCGGAAAAGGGCGGGAACAAAGTTACCTTTAAGGAATTCCTGCGTTACGGCTTGCCGGTGACCGCGGCGAGTCTGGCCGCCGCTTCCCTCTATATTTTCGTGCGTTACCTGCTCATTCAACCGGCGGCGTAGCAGGTTACTGGCCGCAGCATTTCTTGTACTTTCTGCCGCTGCCGCAGGGACAGGGATCGTTACGGCCGACCTTGGGGGCGGGGCGGCGGAAAGTTACTACCGGTTCCGGAATTTCTTCATTTTCCGCGACCCTGGTGCCGGGCTGCTCCGCGCCCAGTTCCGCTTCGTCGAACTGGCCGAATAATTCGTGAATCTGCTCCTGCGGCAAATTGCCCAGCATGGTTTCGAAATCCTCGAGCGAAGCGATCGTCGTCCGGAACAAATTGGTGACCACGTCGTCATAAATCTGCCCCATGAGGGTTTCAAAAGTCTTGAAAGCTTCGTTCTTATATTCAACCAGCGGGTCTTTCTGGGCGATGGCGCGCAGGTAAATACTGGAACGCAGATGATCCATCGTGTATAAATGTTCCTGCCAGAGCCGGTCGATTGCCCGGAGTACCGTATGGCGGGTCAGCCATTCCTTCTGGTCTTTCGGGATACCGGAATGTTTTTCGTTGTAAGCGTTCTCGATCCGTTCGGAAATATATTCGGTCAGACCGTCGCTGTCGCTCAGTTCCTCATCCTTGAAAAACCGGTCCATTTTCTCCCGGGTAAAGCCGATCGGAAAATTATGGTTGAGCCAGCCGGCCAGAAGTTCCCAGTTGAAAGTCCGGCTGCCGGTACGACTGGCGTTTTCGGGCGGAATGGAAGCCTGTGCCAGTTTCTGGGCGATGGAACTTTCGATGATTTCAAACAACACGTCCTGCGGATTTTCGGAAGTCAGCGCGTCCTTGCGGATGCCGTAGATGATCTCGCGCTGCTTATTCATGACATCATCGAATTCCAGAGTGCGTTTGCGGATGGAAAAGTGATGCTGTTCGATCCGGCGCTGAGCGGTTTCGATGGATTTGTTGAGCCACGGATGCTGAAGCTGTTCCCCTTCTTCAATGCCGAAGCGTTCAAAAATCTTGATGATGCGGTCGGAACCGAACAGCCGCATCAGATTGTCTTCCAGGGAAACGTAAAACTTGGACGAACCCGGGTCGCCCTGCCGGGCGCAGCGTCCGCGCAACTGACGGTCGATCCGGCGGGCGTCATGGCGGGAACTGCCGATGACGTGCAGTCCGCCGAGTTCGGCGACGCCGGGACCGAGTTTGATGTCGGTGCCGCGTCCGGCCATGTTCGTGGCCACGGTAACCGCTCCGGGCTGGCCGGCGCCGGCGATGATTTCGGCCTCACGCTGATGATTTTTGGCGTTCAGGACGTTGTGCGGAATGTCGGCGCGGCGGAGCATCCGGGCGATGATTTCCGAATCGTCGACGGAAATCGTCCCGAGCAGCACCGGCTGACCGGTGCGGTGACGGTTCGCGACGTCCTCGACCACCGCATTGAATTTTTCGCGTTTGGTTTTGAAAATGGAATCATTGTCATCGACGCGGATTACCGGCCGGTTGGTGGGGACGGTAATTACGTCGATCTTGTAGGTTTTATGGAATTCCGTGGCCTCGGTTTCGGCGGTACCGGTCATGCCGGATAGTTTTTCGTACATCCGGAAGTAATTCTGAATGGTGATGGTCGCCAGGGTTTGGGTTTCCGGTTCGATTTCGACGTGCTCCTTTGATTCGAGGGCCTGGTGCAGGCCGTCGCTGAAGCGCCGTCCCGGCATCAGCCGGCCGGTATGCTCGTCAACAATAATGACTTTGCCGTTCTGGATGACGTAGTCGACGTCCCGCTCGAACAGGCAGTAGGCTTTCAGCAGTTGCGAAAGGTCGTGCAGCCGCTCGCTTTTGGCGGCAAAACTGTCGTTGAACTGTTTTTTGCGTTGATTTTTGGCGTCGTCGTCGAGGTTCGGGTCGCTTTCGATCTGATGCATTTCCTCGAGCAGATCCGGCATGATGAATGCGTCGGGATCATCCGGGGAAATCGCGTTGCGTCCCTTTTCCGTCAAATCCGCGTCATTGGATTTTTCGTCAATGGTGAAATAGAGTTCGGACTGGACTTCCTGAAGCAGACCGCGGTTGTTGTCGCTGCGTACCCGCATTTCGACTTTTTCCAGATCGCGCAGCAGGGCGCCGTCTTCGAGCAGGCGCATCAACTGTTTATGGGTCGGTATGCCGAACTTGATCTGCAGGAGCTTGACGAGAGCTTCGTCCCGTTCTTCAGCGGAAACGTTTTCCCGCTCCAGGGCGGCTTTCGCTTCGCGGGCGAGATTTGAACACAGTTGGTTCTGTTGGGCGTAGAGCGATTCGACCAGCGGCTGAATGCTGTCAAATTGGTGAGCGGAAGCCGCGCTCGGCCCGGAAATGATCAGCGGAGTCCGGGCTTCGTCGATCAGAATGCTGTCGATTTCGTCGATGATCGCGAAAAAATGGCCGCGCTGAACGAGGTGTTCGGCTTCGGTAGCCATGCCCATATCCCGCAGATAGTCGAAACCGAATTCGCTGTTGGTACCGTAAGTGATGTCCTTGGCGTAGGCATCCCTGCGTTCATGCGGCGGCTGCATATTCTGGAGGCAGCCGACGGTAAGTCCAAGGTATTCGTAAACGGTTCCCATCCATTGAGAGTCGCGCAGCGCCAGATAATCATTGACGGTGACCAGTTGACAGTTTCTTCCCGAGAGGGCGTTAAGGTAGAGCGGCATGGTAGCGACCAGAGTTTTGCCTTCGCCGGTGGCCATTTCGGCGATATTGCCGCGATGCAGCGCAATTGCCCCGAGAATCTGAACGTCGTAGGGAATCATATCCCAGACCATGGGTTGACCGCAAACCGTGATTTCCTTGCCCATCAGCCGGCGGCAGGCGTTTTTAACCACGGCGAACGCCTCGAGCATAAGATCGTCGATAGTTTCACCGTTTTTCAGGCGTTCCCGGAATTCGGCGGTTTTGCCTTTGAGTCCGGCTTCGCTGAGTCCCCGGAGTTTTTCCTCGAGCGCATTGACTTTGGCGGCCAGCGGTTTCATCCGGCCGAGGTCGCGCTGGGATTTGGTGCCGAACAGTTTTTTCAGTACGTATCCAATCATAGTATCATTTCCGCGGTGGTCAGGTTATTTTGAACCGGGCCGTTCAAGTACGGCGTCGGCCCGGCACAGAGGACAATCCTCGGGTTCATAAGTTTCCAGTTCAAGTTCCAGCAGCGCTTCAGGCGCTGCGTCAAAAACGGCCTGGCCGCCGCTGCGGTCGACGAGCACCGCGATGCCCGCGACTTCCCCGCCGTGGGCACGCACCAGGTCGATGGTCTGCTGTACCCGGCCGCCGCGGGTGATGACGTCTTCGGCTACCAGTACTTTTTCGCCGGGAGCGATGGCAAAACCGCGTTTCAGCACTAATTCGCCGTCTTCCTTGTCGGCGAAAATCGCCCGAACTCCGAGCGCCCGGGCGAGTTCCTGACCGACGATCAAACCGCCGACAGCGGGAGAAATCACGCATTGAATACCGCGGTCTTTGAACCGGGAGGCGAGTTCGGCACAAAGTTTTTCCGCGATATCCGGATACTGCAGCACCAGCGCGGCCTGGAAAAAGCGGTTGCTGTGCAGACCGCTGCGCAATTTGAAATGGCCTTCGAGCAGGGCTCCGGCTTCCTTGAAAACAACGATTATTTCCGATTTGGTCATGGTAAGATTCCTGTTAATAAAATCCGTTGGCCGTTCAGGCCGGCAGTTTCAGCGGAAAGTTTCCTCGGCGCCCGGTTCCACCCGGAGATGAAAATCGACGCTGCGGTCGCCGATTTTCAGCGAAATCATGGTGTTCAGCCGGGTCAGCAGGAGAGCGTAAGGTATTTTCACTTCGCCATTCGCGACGCTGATGGAAATATTGCAGTCGCCCAGAATGTCCTCGATTTCGCGCAGGGTGGTGATGAGTTTTAGCATTTTCAGCAGTTTTTCCCGCAGTACGCCGTCCAGTTCATAGGTATGGTAACATTTTTTGCATACCGTCTGGAAATCGGAATCGGCGATGTCCGCCAGAGAAAACCTGATGATTCCGTCACAGTTATCCTCAAGACAGTTGAAATCAATTTGAGCTTTTGCTCCGATATTTTCGGTATGATCGGTCATAATTCAATTTCCGCAGTTAGGTTTTCGCTGAATTGCATAATATAAGCGCCTTTCCCCGAATTTAAAGCGCCGGGAGCAAAAAACATTGAAGGTTGGAAGTTTATCGCCGGTTTACCGTCGGCATCACATAGCGGAAACCGATGTCATTGCCGCTGTCAGCGCTGTTGGTGCCTGAATGACCGCAGTTTGAAAACAGCAGCCGGGAACGCAGGCTGCCGCCTTTGAGGATGAACACGTTGTCTTCGTCTATCTTTTCCGTGGTGAATTCATGGACATTGCCCATCATATCCTGCACGCCGTAAATGGACTTGTCTTCCGGGAAAGATCCCACCGGGGCCGCAATGGGATATTTTAACCGTCCGGTTTTGTTGTCCCAGCATAACGCGGCTTCGGTATTATAAGCATTACCCCAGACAAACATCCGGCCGTCAACTCCCCGGGCCGCCTTTTCCCATTCCAGACTGGTCGGCAAACGCAGGAGAACGCCGTGTTTTTTGCTCAACCAGGCGCAGTAGGCCTGGGCGGCTTTCCCGGTGATTCCGACCACCGGCATAGCGGGAGTAAATCCCGGGCGCAGTCTGCCGTCCCGATCCCAGATATCGGCGCATCTGAAATCCCCGTTGCTGAAAACATAACGCCCCTGATAACGTTTCCGGTCGACCGGTGATTGCAGGGATTTCCAAAATTCCAGGTATTGCCCCAGGGTAACCTCGTAGCGGCTGATGAAATAGGCCGGTAAGAAAGTCCGCGGCATCTGGCTGAAGGCGTTTTTGGTGCCGAAATAGAAATTTCCGGCCGGGATATAACACATGCCGGCCGGGATTTTATCGGGAATGCGGATCCGCAGCAAATTGCTTTGACCGCACAACACCTGCGCCGGATATTTGATATATTTCCCGTTTCTGCCGGGCAGCGACAGTAAATAACTGCCGGCCGGAAGCTGGTTCTCGAACGGCGTTTTTCCCATGAAAATCCGTTGTTTCTTTTCGCTTTCCGGGTTGCTTTCATTAACCGCGTCGTAATATACTTTGATGCCGTTCGGAACCGAAGTGACGTTGATAATGCCTTCATTCCGGATGATCATTTTTATCTGTTCATAGATTTTCTGGTCGGAACCGATGATTTTGCCGAATACCCGGTGCCGCCGCAGCCGTAATTGATTGACCAGCCCTCTGGTTTCATCGTAATTACCGGTAAGCAGGCCGAAGTTCAATAGCTGTTTCAGCACTTTGAACAGTTCCTGGTTAATTTCCGGATCTTTTCCCCCCAAATCCTCCGCCTGGAACAAAAATTGCGCCGCCACATTGTAATTACTGTCGAATTCGAGCTTGCAGCGGCTGAACTCACTGTACAATTCATTGATTTTCTGGTCGGAAAACTTGTCCGGCGGTTTATTGTACTCTTCCTGCAGCCGCTGGTAGGCTTTCAGGGCTTTCAGGTAGTATCCGTCACCTTGTCCGATACTGTACTTGGCAAAATTCTGCAGATTTGACACCCGCGATTCCTTCTCAAAGTGAAGCGCTCCCAGGATGCCCACGAAAGTGAAAATCGCGACAACCGTGGCCGAAGGAATAAGCGGCCGGCGCCGGATGGTTTTGAAAAACCGCCTGGCCAATGAATCCCGGTAAGCCGAGACGGGATACCCTTCCAGGTAATCCTTAATGTCCCGGGTCAGTTGTTCCGCACTCGCATAACGGTCTTTTTTATCCATGGCCATGGCTTTCAGACAAATCGCCTCGAGTTCACGCGGAATCTTGCGTTTCGGGGCGCGTTTGCGCGGGCGTCTGAAGTCTCCGTTGACTACGCAGTTAAGTACCTGGTTCGTGGTCATGGGGGATTCGAACGGCGCCGTTTTCCAGGTTAGTATCGAATACAGGATAGCTCCCAGACTGTAAATATCGGTTTGTTCGTCGATTTCCTCAGTGCGGCCGCCGGCTTGTTCGGGAGCCATATAGGCCGGGGTACCGCTGACCGATCCTTGCATGGTGTTCATGGCGTTGCCATGGCCGACCGCGGCGAAATCAGGATCGAAACCAGCCTGCCATTCCTGGCGGGAACGGTCTTTTTCCGCCCGGTATTTGACCAGTCCCCAGTCCATCACCATGACCTCACCGTAATCCCCGAGCATGATGTTCGCCGGTTTCAGATCGCGGTGGATGATGCCCTTGCTGTGAGCGTAAGCGACGCCGTTGCAGACCGCAACGAAAATCTGCAGTAATTGCCGGCGGGTATATTTTTTTATGAATTCCTTATTGCCCTCATCGAGTTTCCGGATCACGTAACGCAAATCCCGGCCTTCGACCTTTTTCATGGAAAAGAATACCCCGTTATCCTCGAATACCCCCAGTTGATGAACCGGAACGATGTTGGGATGTTCAATATGAGCGGTGGCGCGCGCTTCCCGGACGAAGCGTTTGAGGGAATCGGCTTTATTCCGGAACGCCGGGCGGAGAATCTTGATGGCGACTTCGCGGTTGAGATCGGCTTCATAGGCGGAAAGCACCGCTCCCACTCCGCCCAGGCCGATAGTCTTGATATGGGAAAAACGGTTGATGGTTTTGTCGTCGGTGTGGAGGTTAAGGAGTTTGGTAATTTCCTCAACACTCAGACTTTGCGAGTCATCCTGGTTGACTTGAGTAAAGCTCAAGGTCTTGTCCAGTCCTTCAAGCGGTGTCCGGTCAATACCCCCCTGGTTATTTTCAATGTCCATGAACGGCTACCTGGGGGTTGTACGAAGTAAATGTTTTATCCTGGCATTAACTTTTGCTGCGGCTTGGGCAAAATCGCTGAAATATTTACTGCCGGCCGGCCGGGTCAGCGGGATTTTAACGATGTCCTCGAGATTGAAATCATCCGGGAAAACAAAACATTTAATCCGTTGTTTCCGTCCCGAATCGAAGCTCTGCAATTCCACGGCAATCCCGACGAATTGCCCTTGCCGGGTGATGATGAAATCTCCGATTTCGGCTTTCAGCTGGGGAGCGCTGTGGCGGACGGAATTGCGGATGTATAAATAATTGTCACCTTTTTCCAGGCCTAATGAACAGCGTCCGTTCAGGTTGGTCGATTCCTGGCCGAAGGTTCTGTATTTAAACAGGTTGAGATTTTGCAAGCCGCGTTTGCGCAGCTTATTGTAAGGAAGTAATTCCAGAGAATTCTTTCTTACGGCCGGAACTTCCACCAGGCAGACCCGGTTATCCGGATTCAGAGACAATATCGGGGCGGTGATCGGAAGCAGCTGATTATCGTTTTCAGGCTTGCCGACCAGGTAACTCAGCCGGTCGATCGTGGAATGTTCGGTGATTACCCGTCCCAGGCCGCTGAGCAGGTCGAGTGCCGAGATCAGGTATTTCTTTCCGGCAATTGAAACTTCCGGCAGGTAAAACGTCTCGGTTTTTCCGTAGTTCAGCAGGAAGCGTTTTTCCCGGACTTCCACTTTAAGCAGTACCGCGGCCTGCGAATATTTTTCCAGGGCATTGCTTTGCAGCTTCTGTTCCGCTTCTTTCAGAGCCATTTCCGTGATTTTCGCTTTACTGGAAGTTTTAATGAGGTTTATTTTAGTTGTCGCGAGTTTTTCCGCGGTATCCTTTACTTCGATCTTATATTTATCCAGCTCGAAGCGGGTTTTCGATAAATCCCCCACCGCGTTCTTCAGAATTCGCTGCAGGTCAGTGATCTTTTTCTGGGCTTCCCTCAATTCCAGTTCATTGACCGCGGCAATCCGCTGATTTCTTTCCAGGCGGCTCCGGCTTTCCGCGAGTTCCTTTTCCGTGGCGCTGAGCCGCCCGCGGGCATAAGATAAATCGAGCAGCGTGGCCCGGGCTTCGCCTTTGGCGCCTTTCAGTTCCGCGGTCATACTTTGCAGCCGCAGGTTGGTAGCGTTCAGGGCCTGACGTGAGGCGAGCAGTTCACCGGCTTTTTTCTGCAGCTCCGTTTTCACCGAACCCAGGCTGGATTTAGCTTGCTGTAAATTTCCCTTGACTGAGCCCAGGGCGGCTTCGGTCTGCTGTAATTTCAGGGCGGCCGTTTGCAACTGTTTGGTGCGTTCATCGAGCAAAGTTTTCTTTTCAGTCAATTCGTCGTCGCGTTCCATCATATTTTGCCGCAACATCGTCATGCTGTCCTGGAGTTCCTTGTTCTTGGCCAGTTCAAATTCCAGCGCCGCTTTGGCTTCCGACATTTCCGTCATCATTTTCAGCCGCCGGACGCTTTCCTTTTCCAGGCGGGCCAGCAGTTGCTCACTGGAAATTTTGCCGATTTCGCCTTTACGCTTTTTCAACGCGGCTTCCAGAAAATTCAATCGGGTTTTAACTTTGGCCAGTTCAGTGTCAACGGCTTTCAGGCGTTGCGAGCGGGTTTCCGCATAGCCGAGTTTACGCTGCGTTTCCAGCAGCGCGTCGCGGGCGCCCGACAACTGCGCGGATTTCACCTTCAGTTCATCGAGCAGGATGTTGGCGGTGTAATCGTCGATCTGCGTTCCCCGTCCGGTAAAAGTTGAATTTACCGGCGCTACGCCCATGCTGAGCGACAGTACCGACAGCACCAGAAAGTCACAGATGACTACCAGGATCGAATGATTCACGGTTTACTCCCCGCATAATTTAGCTTTTTCGGTGACCAGATGTTGTTTGATCGGGAATAACATGGTGGTCCGCAGGAACACGCTGATGATAATGCCGAACAGGGTGGAGGAATAGGCGATCAGACGGCTGGTCTGCGGATTGAAATTCATGACGATGAACGATGCGACGGTACCGAACAAGCCGACATACAGCGGCAAATCCAGGAAAATATCGGCGTTATGCAGCCGCGCCAGCTTTACGTCGATGGAATCGGCGCTCCGGTTGATGAAACTCAGCACCGTCATTCCCAGGAAAAACACCAGGCATTGAAGGACGTTGACGGCGGCAAAAAGGTACAGGGAAAGCCGTCCCAGGGCTTGAGTCTGGCTGGTAAATCCGGAGCCTTGGGCGACCACCCCGAGCGCCGCACCGCCGTCGCCCTCGAACAAACTGCGGAAGGCGGCCGAACTGTCGTAACAGTAAGCGATCAACCAGACGCTCAGCAACGCGAAGATCAAGGCGAGGACGCAATAAACCAGAATGAACATTTTTTTTCTTCTCATAATCATCATCCCCTGTTAAATTTGCGGGTACGGAAACGTTTTGATAACTTACCGCAGCTTTGCCCGGTGCGCCGGGATTTGAATCTCTTCCGGTCATCTGATACAAAATAAAACGAATCCGGCGATTATCAAGATGATAACCGAAAAAAAACTGGTTATTTTCCGGGGCGGAAATCCTGCCGGTAATTTTTAACCGCAAAAGACATGAAATATCCGAAAGCTTATTTCTTTCGTGTATTTCGAGTATTTCGTGGTTTATTTTCTTTCCGTTTTTTTTAGCCGTTCCTCCACGACGCAGAACAGTCCTTTTCCGGTCATCACCGGGCGCATGCATAAGTTGCAGGAAATACATTTGGCGCGGGAAGTGTCACCCGAACGCCAACGCTTCATCAGTTCCGGTTCGCGGATCAGCGGGCGGCAGAAGGCGGCATAATCACAATTTCCGTCAGCCAGCAGTTTCGCGGCGGTTTCGTAATAACGGATGCCGCCGACCAGGATCAGCGGGACTTTCAGTTGTTGTTTATAGGCTTTCGCGGCCTCAAAATAATACGGCAGGTCATCCGGTTGAAGGTCGCCTTTGCGGATCGGTTCGCAGCCTTTGCGGCTTTCCATGGCGCCGCCGCTGAATTCGATCGCGTCGATGCCGTTTTTTTCGAAAATGGCGCATGCCGCCAGGCAGTCTTTCCGGGTCAGCCCGTTTTTGATAAAATCTTCGGAATTGATTTTAATCATGACCGGATAATCAGCGCCGCATTTTTCTTTGATCAGCCGCAGAATTTCCACGATCAATGTACTCCTCCCGGCGATGCCGCCGCCATAGGCATCGGTACGCCGGTTGAAGTACGGCGACAGAAATTCCGAGAGCAAATAACCGTGCGCGGCGTGGAGCTGCACTCCGTCGAATCCCGCTTCCCGGCTCCGTAATGCGGCCGCGGCAAAGGCGCCGGCGAGATGTTCTATTTCCATTACCGTGAGGGCGCGGCAAATGGTTTCGCCCATCGCCTTTTTGATCGGCGACGGGCCGACTGCGATACTGCCGTCGAGCGCCTGGGCGCCGGCATGTGCCAGTTGAACGACGATGCGGCCGCCGGCGGCGTGAACCGCCCGGGCCAGATGCGCCAGTCCGGGAATGCATTCATCCCGGTCGATCGCCAGTTTGCGGCTGCTGGCTTTTCCCTCCAGGGACACGTAAGCGTGGCCGCTGATGATCAGCCCGACTTCGCCGGCGGCGAGTTTTTCCATAGCAGCGACGAGTTCCGGCGTTACCAGTCCGTCTTCGGTGGCCAGTCCTTCATAAGTGGCGGAACGCACGGAACGGTTCCGCAGTTGAATTCCGGCCAGACAATTCTGTTCGAATAATAATGACATTTTTTTATCCTGTAGGGTTATTAGGTTAAAGTTTTCCGGTATTATTTTTTTGGTGGGCTCTTCACCCCCCAGCATTATTTGTCAAGACAATTATAATTATTTTGTTATTAAAATGTTATGGCTTTCATGCCGGCCAAAACGGTTAGCCGGATTTTTACCAGTGTTACGCTCAATCATGCATGGTTTTTCATCGTATTGAAACAGCAATGGCAAATATTGGCAAATAAAAAGTTTCCCTCAAAGTCTTACGTCTAACCTCATAAAAACCTGGTAAAAATTGAAATAAAACTTTTATAGTTTGTCCGGTCTACTAACGGCTGAAACCACGGTAAAAATACAATAAAGTAACGAGAAGTCAATAGCGTTAGCAGAACTTCTCTAATCAATCCCCAAACAAGGAATACGACAATCCGGAAAACTTTTCATGGATTCAAATTATTGGTTCATATCAAAAATCCGCCGGTAATCCCGCAATGCGAACATTTGTGTTATTGTCCTCATCGTGAGAAGTTTTTCCCTTTCGTTTTTCGGTAGTTGAAATTATGATGCCGAAAAACAAAAATACGCAAGGGAAAATGACATGTTCAAAACGAAAGATTCCCGCCGTGCCAATGGCTCCGGACGCATCTTTAGCAATGCATTCAACCTGCGGTTCATGAATGGAATAAATCTTGTTTTTATCACTCCTTTGCGGTTTGTGAAGCTGCTTGCCCAAAATTAGAAGTTCCTGCAATTCAGGATCGACGACTTGAACCTTGCGTTCAATATCACGAATAACCCGTCCCAAATAGGTTTTTAAGTTCCTGTTCTGCTTTTGGGCTCTTTTCATTTGCCGGGCCCGCGCATAACCGCTTTGCTTTAAAAGAGCTTTTTTACCGTTCCGTTTGTAGCTCTGCCGTAATTCTATCCCGCGTTCCTAAGCCGCTTTTACAAGTTTTTCACGCATACGGTCATAAAGTCTGGCATCCGTAGGAAAACGGACATTCTTTTCCTGAACAGTAGTGTCAACATTGACACGTTTGAGTTCTGTCCGCTTGATAAAACCTTCCCGCAGTCCGGATTTAAGGCTTTCTTCAAGCATTTTTTCCGCCCCTGATTTACGCAGCCGTTTACGCCAGTTACCTAAACTCCGGCAATTATAGCCATAACATAGTATATTTTATTCAGGGAAGTCGATTTCGAGAACTTTGAAAATAGATTTCTGCTTTTTCGTCAGTTCGCCCAGCACCGCCGTACCATCTGCGGAA
>JAQULZ010000061.1 GCA_028718375.1 Victivallaceae bacterium
CCCAGGCCCAGGTTCGCCAGGATATACTGGAAGCCGACTGCGACGCCCTGGCCGATACGATTACCATGCAGCTTGCCGCTCCCTGGACGCTGTTCAATATGCCGCCCGGGACGACCGTCCCAAAATTCAGAATGCTATGCGCGCCGGCGGAAGATACGGTCAAAAAGTACACGGCTATTAAGAGCAGGTACGATGCCATGGGCGTCGCGATCCGTGCCGGCCTCCTTACTGCCAGTGAAGACCTGGAAACAGCGATACGCGAGGAACTGGAACTCCCGGAAATTACGGCCACAGTGAAGGCATTCTGGAACAAAAACAAAGGCGTCAAAGCCCCGATAACCCTTAAAGACGCGCCGACGCCGCCAGCGCCGCCCAACGCCGGAAAAGACACCCTGGCAATGGCCGCCGATCCGTCCGACCTGAATAATGCCACCGGCCCGTCCAACGCGCTAATTAACAATACCGCCGCCGAGCTAATCAATTCCGGCGCCGCCGCTTCCTGGCTCGGCCCGATCGAAAAAGAAATAGCCGGTATTGTCGATCTGCCCGATGAGGAACTGGAAAAAAAACTTAAAGAAGCCGGGTGGAACGGCTCCGACCCGTCGGAACTGGCCGAGCTGCTTGACCTTTTCGGCGGTTCTGAACAATTCCAGGAACTTCTGGAAAATGAGGTGTTCGCCGCCGCCGCTGCCGGTATCGCCGAAAAAATAAAAGAGGTAAACGCTAAATGAGTGACCGTCCGCAGACATTTGATGACACTAACGCCTGGCTGGCCGCCCGGGTAAATGTTCCCACCGGCATGGACAGCCGCAACCTGGCGCTGTCTAAAAACTTCCAGTCTAAAGTCCGGGCTAATTGTTTCTTTTCCGCTAAAGTCGCGGAGGCCCATATCCTGGAGCGGCTCCGGAGCGTTTCCGATTCGCACAGCCGCGGCGAGATTAATTTGAGTACCGCCCGGGCGCAACTTAAATCTTTCCTGGCCGGACACGGTTATAGCCCCGATGACGTCAGCGCCCAGGATAAACCGCCGGCCGGCGTTGACTTGAAAGCGTGGAAGGAAGCTAAAAAACTTTCAAATCTGGCCAGTACCGCCCGGCTTAACCTGATCCTTACCCAAAACGCGGCTATGGCCAGAGCAGTCGGTGCGCGCCAGGTGGCATTCGATCCGGATATACTTAAGCGCTTCCCGTATTACCACTATTTGCCGTCGACCAACAAGAATAAGCGGCCGGCGCATAAGCGATTTTATCATCTGGTGCTGCTGAAAACCGACCCGTTCTGGGATACGCACACGCCGCCGATTGATTATAGATGCGGCTGCGGTATTGAGGATATCGACGCCGGGGAAGCTAAGGAATTCGGCGGCATTGATAAGGCTGTCCCGCGGAAGGGCGGCAGTTGGAAACTGACCGTCAACGGCAAATTTGTCGGCGTCGAACCGAATAAAAGCGGCTATGAGTTCAATATCAAGGAGGCTTTCGACACCTGCGAAATGTCCAGGATAAAAGATATTCCGATGAGAAAATCGGTTTTCGCAAAAATCCGGGAATACACCCACGCCCATGATGACGTCAGATTTACCTGCGGTACCGCCGCCGCGCTTGAAACCGCGCCGCTGGCCGGAACGCCTTCAATAAAAGAGCTTGCCGCGGCCGTTGCCGGCCGTGAGAAAATTGCACTCGGTAAACTTTCCCAGGAAACCGCCGACGCGATCGGGATAGTTGACGCTTCCCCGGTTGTCCTGGAAGAGGGAACGGGCGCTTACGGCTTCAAGCATATCCGCAAACGCCATGCCAAAGAACTGGAAGACGGCACTTTTGCCCGGGCGGTTCAGGAAACGCTTTTTGAGCCGGGCGCGGCGACGCACATCGTCCTGACCGGTAAAAAAATGTTCTGTACCGTTACCAACCCGGAAAGCGGCGCTTTTGCGACCCTGCAGCACTATGGCCAGGAAAATGAATGGAAAGTCGTATCCGCGCATTATCCGGGTAAAAAATATGTGGAAACAAAGGGAGAAGTGAACAAATGACCGGGATAAAAAATACGAGCTCCGGGCCGCGCAATACTCACGGCATTTCCGGCATGAAACCACAACCGGCGTCCTTCTACTTGGACGACTCGGAGCTCTCAAAACAACAATATAACATCGAAAGCGCGGAATGTCAAGGCGTTGCATCCGCCTCCGATTTTTCCTTAACCCTTAAAACTGGTGAAAACAATGTTTAAAATTTTAACTTTCACGAATAAAAATAACGAAGGCAACGTATTGCCCGAAGCCGACGGATCGGCCCGTTTCGATGGTCTGGCGCTGGCCGCGGACGGGAACAAGCCGGTTATTGAAAAAGACGCTGAAGGCGTGCCGACCGCCTGGCGGCTCCTGAAGCTGGGAACTAACGAACTGACTCGCTGCGGGCAGAGGATCGACCTGGTCATGTCCGCCGATGAATTGGACGCGATCATTGATTATCACAATGAAAAAGGCGTTCAAATTCCCGTAGATTCAAACCATTTTCTAAAGCATTTGGCCGACAAGCTCGGTTATGACGAATCCGCCGCCCTGGAATTGGTGCCGTCCGGAAAAGCCGCTATGGCATTCGGCAACCTGCAGAAGCGTAAAGACGGCCTCTGGTTCAACAATGTTAAGTTCCGGCCGCTGGCCAGGGAAATGATGAAGGAAGGAGTGTTCCGGTATTTTTCGCCGGTGATCCGCGGTCTTTCCGACGGCCGGCTCCGGGTCACCAGCGTCGCTATGGAAAATGAACCCTCAATTAACAACCAGGACGCTTTGGCGGCATCCGCTGACCGGCGCGATGACTTCCCGGCGTTCAAACAACCCCAAAAGGAGAAAATGCACATGAAATTATTGTGTAAAGCTCTCGCCGGTCTTCTCGGGATCGATTCCGTCGCGCTGTCAGCCGACGGCGAAGCCCCGGAAGAGCTCGTAAGCAAGATTAACGCGTTAAAGGATGAACTTCCCGGACTGCGGGCCGCGAAGGATCATCACGGCGGCTTTGTCGGCAAGCTCCGCGACAGCCTGGCGCTCGGCGCGGACGCCGATGAAAGCACCATTCAGGGCACCATCATGGGGCTTAAGACCAAAGCCGACGGCGCCGACAGCCTGAAAACCCGCGTCGATTCGCTGGAGCTTGCGGCCGAAAACGGCAAAAAAGACAAGCTGATCGAAAAGGGTCTGGCCGAAGGCAAACTCGCCAACTCCATGTTGGAATGGGCCAGAGGTTTGGACAGCGTCGCTTTGTCCGCCTATCTCGAAAACGCCCCGCAGGTTATTCCGCTCAAGAAGCTCAACAAAGGTGATCTTCCCGAAGGTGACAGCATCACTCTAAGCGCCGAAGATCGGGAAGTCTGCAAGAAGGCTGGAATTTCCGAGGAAGACTTCCTGGCCGAAAAAAAAGCCAATAAAAAACAATAGGAGAAATTATTATGACCGCATTATCTGCAAACAGAGACACGAGAAAACGGCTGGGCGCCGATCTGGAGCCGCTCGTTAAAGACGGCGCTGTCATTTACTGCGGCGCCATGGTGGCCGTTAATAATTCAACCGGGGAAGCCGAACCCGCCGCCGATGCCGCTAATCTTGTAGTCAGAGGGCGCGCTAAAGAATACGTCGATAATACCGACGACGGCCTGCGCGTTCAGATCGAATCCGGAATTTTCCGCTGGAACAATTCCGAAGCCAATCCGGTTACGATCGCCAGCCTGAACCAGATCGTTTACGTCGAAGATGACCAGACCGTCGGCAGCGCCGGCGGTGACAACTCGGTAATCGCCGGTATCCTCGTGGATATTGACGATGATGGCGTATGGGTTGACAGCCGCCCCGGCGCATACATTACCGGGCCTGCCGGCGCGGACGGAGCAGCCGGTGCGGATGGTGCCGACGGAGCAGCTGGCGCGGATGGCACGGATGGCGCTGACGGTTCTGTTCCCGGCGGGAGCTATACCGCCACCGAAACCGACGACACCAACGGCACTCTGGATATTGTTACCGGTTTGTCTGCTATCACCTCATTTGAGGTGCAGATTCGCCGCGCCGGCGTTGACGTTACCAGTGACGCTGTACTGACGGAAAGCTCCGGTACAATTACCATCGCGGACGGATCGACTTACGCCATTACGGCCGGCGATGTGATCGCCTGGCTGGCAGCCGGAACCGTATAAACATTTAAACCTGTCGGCACGTCCGGATCATCCGGCACGTCCGACCAAAAAAAGGAATTATAACAATGGATATTAACCGTAATACAATGTCTGCGGTGTATACCTACTACAGTTTGCGTTTCAAGAACGCATTCAACAAACAGGCCCAAAAATCGCGGTATGAAAAATTCTGCATAATAGACGGCGATATCGCCTCTAAAATCGTGCAGTTCCCGTTTCTCGAGGCTTTCGCCTTCATGCGCGAATGGCTCGGCCCCAGGCAGGTAAAAAACCTGGCCTCAAAGAAACTGATCATTATCGAAAGGGGCTTTGAGGACACCATCGGCGTTCCCGTGCGTGATATCGAAACCGATAACTGGAAGCAGTTCGGCACTATTTACGCGCAGATGGGGCAGGCCGGGGAAAAGCTTTGGGATCGCCTCGCCGTTGCCGCTTTGACCGGCGCCGGAAACTGGATCGATGACAAGGCGTTTTTCCTGTCCACTGCCAGCGGCAGCGGAGCCAGGAAGTACGGCAAATCGGTCATTGTCAACAAAACGACCAGCGCTCTCAGCGCCGACACATTCAACGCGGCGAGAACCGCGATGATGTCTTATCAGGATCATGTCGGCGAAGACCTCGGTGTTATTCCCGATGTTCTTATGGTCGGCCCGTCGCTGGAAGATACCGCCTGGGATATCCTGGTCAATGATTACGCTTATGATGCGACGGACAAGGTGCAGATCAAGAACAAAAATAAAGGCCGCGCCGAGCTTGTTGTCAACAAGCGACTGGTCGGCGATTACGCCAATTACTGGTTCCTGATGGACTGCAGCGGCGAAATTAAGCCGGTTGTCCTGCAGCAGTCCAAGACCGCCAAGCTGACCCGTATGGATCATGAAACCGACGCCAATGTTTTCATGAACGGCGAGGCCCTCTACGGTACCGACGCGTTCGGTAACGCGGCCGCGGCGTTCCCGCATCTCGTTTACGGCGGTATTGTCTCCGCTTAACCCTTAACCCGTCCGGCGTGTCCGGGATTCCCCGGCGCGCCGGCGATGAGGTTTTAACATGAAAATCAAAAAAATAGTATTGCGCGGCGGGAAAAAGGACGTGACCTATATCGATGACAGCGGTAAAGAGTACAAGGAAAAATTTCCCGGAACTGCGAGAACCGCTGAAATAGTAAAGGCCCTGTCTGAAAAATCCCAGAAGCCGGATGCAACGACCGATAAATCCAAAAAACCGGATGCAACGGCCGGAGGAGCTAAGTAACCATGTATGCCAGCCTTGACGATTTTAAACTGCGCCTGAAGGATCATTACGAACAGATTTATTCTGATGATGACGGCGTGGTCGATGAATCGGCGATGATCGATGACCTGACCGAAGCTTACGGCGTAGTCAACAGCTACATTGCCAGGCGTTATTTGACTCCGGTCACCGAAAGCGATGCGCTGCCGCTGCTTAGAGCCTGTCAGCTTGCCCTTGCCGGCGAGTTAGCCTGGTCAAGGGTTGACACTGACGCGCTGCCGGAAAAAGTCAAAGACGCGGCTAAAATCGCCAGGGCGCAGCTTAAGGATATCGCTTCCGGGAATATTACCCTTCCGGCAGCGACTGTGGAAAGCACGTCCGGCGCCGGCGGCGCGGTAATTGTCCAGGCGGAACCTCCGGTTTTCGGGCGTTCGAAGATGGGAGGCTTTTAATTATGTCCGTTATCCTTGACACCGCTACCCCGGCTCTGAAAAAGCTGATCAAGACCCTGACTAACCCCAGGGCTTTTCATAAAACCTGGGGACACGCTGTGGCCAGACTGGCCAAACGCAACGCCAGGGAAAAATCCCAGGGCGGCGATTTCTGGAAAGGAATAGCGGATTCCACGCAGGTAAGCGCCGTTGATGACCGGGGCGCTATTGTCGAAAACCGGCATTTTGCCGGGGCCCATAAGCATTTCGGCGGCACGATCCGCGCGAAAAACGTTAAGGCGCTGACTATCCCGATCAATGACGAGGCCAAAGGCAAACGCGCTTCGGAATTTGAAAGCGGCGGCCGCAAGCTCTTTGTCGCTCCCGGAACCAGCGTCCTGGGATATTCGGATGGTGAAAAATTCTGCGGGCTTTTTGTTTTGCGAAAAAGTATTACCCAGGCTCCCGATCCATGGTGGCCAAGCGAAACCGAAGCCTATGCGCTGGGACTTAAAGAAGCCGATTACTGGCTTGAACAACAAGGAGGTCTTTGATGCCTTACAGGCCATTGGAAGATATTGCCGATGATATAATCGCGGCACTGGAAGCGACTGAAGCGTTTAAAAGCGTTTCAAAGGCCGCTATTGACAATCACGCGCAGCTTTTGGAGCATGCGGCCAATATAACAGGCGCTCCCAAAGCCGTGGTCTGCATAGGGGACGGCAGGTGGACTAAGCGCGCGATGATCCGGGAATTTTCCGTTGCGATCGTCGTGATGGCGAAATTCCATAAAGGGCTCGAGTCAAAAGCGGAATCCGTCTGGACATTGGCTGACGCCGCCGCCGCCCCGTTTCTGCCGGTGACAGACGATGAGCTTGAGCCGGTAGTTCCGGTTTTTCCGGAGATCAACGGTGTCAAATACGAGCTTAAAAACTGGGCGCCGCTCGAAACGGTCAAGGCTGCCGCCTCATTTGTTATCGAGCTCGCGGCTACGGAAGTAATGAAATATTAGCCGATACGTCGGCCTCGAGATAAAAACTGATAATTGTAAAAATGGAGTGAAATATGTCTAAAGTAACACAAGGTGAAGCGGTATTGAACCACGGTACCGTGGACGAAGTATGGGGTTTCGCGGAAAACGTCAACGTTGCCGATGAAGCCGATAAAAAGCAAATCAAAAACGGCGAAGGCGATACCCAGGCGGTCATTTATACCGATATTCGCAAAAAGTTGACCGCCAGCTTTACGCCGCTGGCCGCCGGCAGCGAAACCACTCCCGTCGGCAAAGCGGACATTATCGGCTCCAGGCTGGAGATCAAGACCGAAGGCAGCAACAGCATCGAGATCGTGGTCGACAGCGCCGAGATCGAGTATAAAACCGGTGACGTGAGCACCTTCAAGGTCGAAGGTTATTACTATCCGGAACTGCCGGCTGCAACTTAAACCCGTAAACCGCGAGGAGAACTGAAATGCCAAAAACGGATATAGATAAAAAAATCAGCAAAGCCAGAAAAGATTATGACCAGGCGCGTGAGGAACAGGCCATTGGAGCCGAGTACGCAAATGATTACCTTTATTTGCAAGGTATTAAGTTTTTCAAGCCGACTTTCGCGCACGGCTGGGTATTGAAACGGCTGCGGCGTTCCGCGCAGATGGCGGTGTCACTGAACGATTTTGCTGTTTGCGTGGCTTATACTTTGACCTTTGAAGTAAAGCTGGTGCGTAATAAGATTATGAATGAAATCAGTAATAATCAGATCGTCAAAAGGGCTTATGACTGGCTGATCGATAACGAAATAAAAGAGTCAACGGTCGCCGAGGTTTTTGAAAAACTGGCTGATCCGGTTTTCAACGGCGATGAGGAGGAACCCGCCGACGGCGAAGGAAAGGAGCCGGAGACTGCGGAACAGTCCCTTTCTGGTGGGCCCGAATAGTTCACGCTTTCGCCGCAACCTACGGCTGGACTGAGGACTATATCTTCAGTCTGCCGTGGGATCGGGGGCAGGCTTACCTGACGGAAATAGCTATCTATCATGACCAGCCGGTTGCCAGGAAGCTTAAACCGTTGCCGGAGTTGAAAAGGCTTCGGCGGTTATACAAAATCAAAGCCGAACAAAGACGCAAAGAAATATTAGCCGAACGTCGGCTTCGAGATAAAAAATAATAAGCCGGATGCAACGGCTGATAACTGATAACTGAAAATGCCATGGCCGATAAGGAACTGAAAATCAAATTAAGTATGAAGTCCCGGGAAGCCGTTAAAAAAACGACTACCCTGGATCGTTTATTGGCCAAAACCAAAGACCTGGGCGGCAAAGCGGCAAAAGGTTTAAGCAAAATCAATACCGCGGTCAAGGCTAAAGCCGCTAAAACCATTGACAGCCTCAATAAAAAGCTTGAAGGTACCGTCGGCAAGCTAGGCAAAATCGGGAAAGTCGCCGCCGTCGCGTTAATTGCCGGGACTGTTGCCGGCGGCACTCTCGCCGCTAAGAAAATAGTCGAACTTGGCGTCAAGGCCGAACAGACCAGGCTGAGCTTTCAGACGATGATGGGGGATACCGCCAAGGGCAACGCCATGCTCGGAATGCTTAACGAGATGGCGAATATTACCCCGTTCAGTAATGACGAGGTTGTAACCGCCGGTAAAACGCTGCTGTCTTTCGGTATTCAGGCAAAAAATGTCCGCGATAACCTGAAAATGATCGGGGACGTTTCCGCCGGTACCGGGAAAAGTTTTACCGAGTTAACCGCTATTTTCGGCAAAGCTTTCGCCAAGGGCAAAGCCGACAGTGAAACGCTTAATCAAATGTCGGAGGCCGGGATTCCCATTGTTAAAACCCTGGGCGAAATGTACGGCAAGACCGGTGAGGAAATCTATAAGATGGCCTCCAACGGCGAAATATCGGCGCAGTCAATTCAGGGATCCTTTAAGAAAATGACTGAGGAAGGCGGGATTTTCGCCGACATGATGGGCAAACAATCCGAAACCGTCGGCGGGTTATGGTCTACCGTTACCGGGAAACTGGAGTACTTCGGCGCTACCCTCGGCGAACAAGTTATGCCGTTGCTGAAGATCGGCCTCAAATATATAATGGGCTGGGTTGACGAACTGCTTGCCATGGCCCGGGACGGCCGCGCCATTCAATACCTTTCCGCTGTGGGGATGACCGGAGTCATTGCTATCGGCAATATTATCAAGTCTTACAACAGCATGAGGGAATACGGCGCTTACGCCTGGACAACAATCGGGCGGATCGGATCAATCGCAATCGAATCGCTCCAGGCGGTTGTAGCCGGCGCCATTGTCGCGATGGTTGACGGGTCTCTGGCTGGAATTAACTTTATAATCGACGCGATGAACGAAATTCCCGGTATTGATCTTGACACGGTTCAGAGCCCGGAATGGGTGGAAAAGATGCGGCAGTGGCGCGATATGTCGGCCGAACAGGTTAAAGCCGATGTCAAAGGACTGTTCGGCGGCGACCTGGCCAAAGCGGAAAGCAATATCAAAACCAAAAATGCCGCTGTCGATAAGACGGTCGATGCCATGCTGGCTAAAATCGGCAAATGGCAGGCGGATACCCAGGATACGATCACCCGCCGCAAACTCGATGAAAAACAATACGAGGGCGAACTCAAAGGCGGTAAACTTGGTGATGCTATCGGCAAGGCCGCCGCGAAAGCGATTGATACCTCCAATACAGCTAAACCTGAACGTCTTAAATTTGACCGCCTCACAAAAATGAGACTGTACAATTTCGGAACCACGGCAAACCCGATAAAGTCCATTGACATTGAGCGCAACAGTCTGCTTAAACAGATACTGAGCGCTGCCCGGGATAAAAATACCACAACGGTGTTAGCATAGGATAATACGATGATACCGACACTGCCTAAAAAACCGACGCAAGATGTTGACAAAATAACTGCTTCCTGGCTCTGCCGCCTGCTGGACTGTGTCGAATACGCTATGAAGTTTCCGTTTGGTGACGGCAAAAGCAGTTATAGAAATGGCAGTACCATCCACAGTATTGAACAGTCAAGAAACTCCTCCGACAGCGGAAGCGGCGGGGATACGTACAACGGCTATTTCAAACCAGTTCAGACGGCGGCTAATAAAATAAAAATAGTCTACGGATTTGACGCAACCAGGTCATACGCCGGAAAAATAACCGTCAATTATTTCCCGAAAGAAGTTGCGGCGGCTGAATTTACGATTACCGAAAACTGCTACATCTATTTAGAATGTCAACTGGTAGGCAGTCCGACTGCCACCGGAGCTACCGCTGTAATATTGCAGTCAACCACTCATCCGTACAGCGTTGAGGGAACTTACCGGGACTTAATCAGTGAGGTTCTTTTTTCTGACAGCGCAATAAGCGATTTCAGCAGACATAACGTCAACAAAAACGTATTGATGGCGGGAGCGTGTTCATAATGGGGCTGTATCAGAACAGGAACGGGCTTTTTGATATGTGCGACAACGGCTATGTCCGCTTGTCCGGCTGCCCCGGCTTTGACTGCCGCCCGATAATTTATGTCGACAAGCACGCGACCGGCACCGGAGACGGCAGTTCCTGGGAGAACGCTTATGTCGATATTCAAACCGCTGTCAACGCGCATCCGAAAAAAGAAATACAGATCAAGGGTTATGGGGAAAGCGACTGCTATCCGGCCGGGATCAGCCTGCCGGAATGCGCTTATCTGCATGGCATGGATACGGGCGGCGGTGAAATATGGATAGATGGAGGTGGTACTGCGGAATTTGGAATTTCCGGATATATAGAGATAGAACGATATGTTGAAAATACTAAGATAAACAATATCAATATAAAAGATTGTTATAACGGAGTTAGATATTTAAAAAATACTGAGATTTCTGATTGTACTTTTATCGGGATAGAACTCCCTCCTGGCTATGGGTATGGCGGTCAAGGAATAGGAATTATCTTTTCGGGAACAATATCTAATTGCCAAGCGGAAAGGTTTAGCCAATGTTTTGGGGGCATGTCTTCTGTTAATCTTTCTAATTGTATTGCCAACAAATTTAATTGGGGGTTTTCCTATATATCTTCTAGCAATTTCTCTAATTGTATCGCCAATAGACATGCAGAATCGGCATATCCAGGAAGTGCTGGATTTAGGAATTGTTCTTCTTCTATATTTATTAGTTGTATATCAAATAATCACACCACTGGAGGAAGTATTCAAGGATATGGTTTTACGGCATGTTCTGGCACGTTTGAAGATTGTACTGCGAACGGTAATTATGTTGGAGGATTTGTTGCAGGATTATTGACAGGTATCGCCGATTCTATATTTATTAGATGTACGGTGAATGGAACCGTACATTCAAATGGATTTTGGAATAATGGAAGTTCAACGTTTATCGATTGTATTGCAAACGATAATTATTATTGTGGTTTTTATTCAAATCCAGGATCGACTTTCATTGGATGTACTGCAACTGGAAATTGTATAGGTTGGGGCGGCGATTGCACTGGTCATAATTGTGAGGTATAAAGTGATTACTAATCAAGAAATAGCGCAGAAATTAAGAGAAACCGCCGCTCGATTAATAAAGCGGGCCGAGGAGCTTGAAGCCGGAATTGATTACCGTAAATGCCAATCCGGCTACTACACCGGCAAGCCGTTCACCGGCTGCAGAACCTGCGGAGGAAAGCTGGTGATCTGCTCCCATCCGGCGATTGCCGCTAAGCAGCGTAATTCGAAGGGCTGTAATCCCGCAAACTGTAAGTATTTCACGGCCTTAAAACTAAATTCCTTGGAGGTTTCTGATGCTAATAAGACTTAAAGGAGACGAAAACCTTGTTCCCGTAGATTACCGCAAGGCTCCAATCAGCAAGCCGATATACGTCATGTACGGTTTTGAACTGCCGATTGTGCTTGAGTTTTATCATGATAATGGTAATGCTTTCGATGAAACAGAATTAAGCTGTTATACTTCTTTTCAATTCGGGATTGACAGTGATTACGACTTCAGCACAGATCCCGCAGCATTGGCAAACAGCGGGTTTGAGGTTTCCGAGAACACGCTTTCGTTTATATTGCTGACGGATTCCGCAAAATTTAAAACCCTGTTGGGAAATGAGTCTACGGCTAACGCGGTTGCCGAACTGAAGTGTTATACATCGGGTAGTACAAAACCTAAGCTGTCGGTATCTTTCGATGTAAAACTGCGTAATGCAGTGCTTGCCGATGGAACTGGTGAGCCGTCATCTAATCCGGAACTCTATATTACTCATTCCGAAGCCTATGCCCTTGTCCAGGAAGCTCCAGTACGCGAGTTTTCCGTAGACGGAGAAACCGACTGGCATGAAACTCAAACCGACGATGACCGGTATTACCGTGAACAGCGCAACAGCGGCGAGTGGTCGGACGCGATCGCGCTGATCGAACCCACCGACGCTTTTGTTTATGTTGCTTATGCTTCGGACGATGCCGGTACGGATTTCAGCCTGACCCCTTCCGACACTCTCAAATACCGCGCTGAAATTCACGTTACCGAGGCAATTGAGACCCCTACTATTGACGATTTCACCGGCGCAACCTGGGTAAAGTATTTAGGCGACACCGGTGCTCAAGGTGAAAATGCCCCGGAAGTACAGTATCAATTTTCGGTGGACGGTGAAACCGACTGGCATACGCCCTGGGCGTCCGGGGATTTCTATCAGCGGATAAGCGTTGATGATGGTGTTACCTGGTCTGATCCGATAGAATTTGTCGGTGCCAATGGTACCGGCGTGGCGCCGCAAGGGACTTACGATTCCGGCACGACTTACGCCCTTAATGAAGGCGTTACCTACAACAGCAGCTATTACCGCAGCCTGGCCGAAAATAATACCGGTAATCAACCCGACACCAGCCCGGCTTACTGGGAGCTGATGATCGCCAAAGGCGACACCGGGGCGCAGGGTATTCCGGGTATAAACATTCTGTCCTCGATTACCGGCGAATCGTTCCTTTATCCGAAAACCGGGATAATCAACCCGTTCAGCAATGCCGCCAACAGTCCTAATATCGATTTCGATGTGGATAATTATGCGGATACTGCCGCAATGCTTTCCACTTCCGCCAACGAGCCGCTGCAACTGCCGAAATTCAAGGTTTCATCCGGGACTGCCAGTCTTAAAAAACGCTTTGTCTATGCGCCGGAATCCGGTTATGGCTGGAATGGAGAAACGGTCGTATTCAAGGGTGAATACAAGAAAATGACCGATAATGCCGCCTGGGGTTCGGTTACCGCGTTCGACATCGGTACGGATACCGTTCCGGCGGCGGTTACCCCGACCGGCGATACCACCAACGGCTCGGCGGTGGTTACGAATATGAGTTCCACCGACGGTCTGTTCGCCGGAATGGCCGTTTCCGGCACCGGAATCCCGGCGGATTCAACTATCGTAAGCGTTGACTCTGCAACCCAAATAACTTTGAACGCGAACGCTACCGCGGACGGATCGGGTGTAACGCTGAGTTGTCAAAGTCTCAATCCGCAACTCTACGAGGCGACAATTTCCCTGGCAACGCTCGGCCTGGCGGTCGGCGATATCGTCCAAATGGTGGTTTTCGTCGATAGTTCCAGCACTTGGGCGCACGACATCGCGCTGGAACTCTGTGAGATCGAGGTAGTCACATCATGAAACGGCTTATAACAAAAAACCATGTCCCGGTCGATAAAACCGGACTGGCGGGCTGGTGGAGCTACCGCAATACCGGCAGCGTCGCGGCATCCGGCACTTGGAAGGATTACAGCGGCAACGGTAATCACGGGACGCTGGCTGGCGATGCTTATGTGAATAATCTGGGTGCTAATTTCGACGGTGATAATGATTACGTCGATTGCGGCAATATCGCCAATCCGGGAATGGATGATTTTTCGGTAATGTTCTGGCTGTATCCGAACGCGGCGGCGACGTTCTATTGCTGCGTCAACAAGGGTACAATCGCCAATACAGATCCCGGTTATAATATCGCCGTGAGCGATTACGGGAAAATACAAGTCGTTTTCTCGGATGGGACTAACTACGTCAACAATTACGCAAATCAAGGGATCAGCCTTGCGATCTCGGCCTTGAATCATGTCGCAATCGTTTTTGATCGGAGTGCAAACGTAGATACCTACATTAACGGGGTTTTGTCGGCTGCGAACAGCCGGGACATTTCCACAATTGGCGCAGTATCGAATGCCTATAATCTGCGACTGGGGTTGCGGCGCGACAACAGCGTTGATCTATCCGGTAGATTAGATGACATAATGATTTTCAAGCGGACATTATCCGCGGGGGAAATCAAGCAAAATTGTCATAAAAACATGAGGTCTTGAAAATGGCTAAAATCAAATATTATCAACTGGCGGTGAATATGGTGGGTCAAGCGGTGCTGTTTATTTCCCCGAATCAGAAAGTTATCGATCAGGCGGCCAGCGATGGTTACACCGTCAAAGGCTACGATTGCAAAGATGACATTCCGACAAACCCGATCCTCGACAACGGCGAAGTCCGGGAAATGACCAAAGCGGAGATCGCCACGGCAGCCGATGCCGCCGAAAACGCCCGCCAGGCGGCGAAGTCCGATAAACTCAAAGCCGCCGAAAACGCCTATCTCACCCTGCTGGCCGGGTTGACGGTAAGTATAACAGCAGAGGACAACTCGGATACGATAATTACGAAACTGACCGAATCCGGCATGAATAAGGTGGACGCCGTGGAAATCGGCCTGAAATTGCTGAACGCGATACATGAAATAGAGCTGCAGGGTGGATCATGGTATGACCTGCCGGCACAGTTGCATGAAACTGAAAGTTAATACTTGTCTGGGTTGATAATCTAACAATAAGAACGTTAGCAATAATAAGGACTAAAAAAAATGACTGCCAACCACAACTATGATATTGAAGGCCAAGTAGCAATAGAATTTATTCTCTGTCAAAATCGCCGCCAATGCGATACTTGTCCGCTGGAGGGTGATAATTGTCGCCGGGAACGTCGCGAAGTAAGGTTGCTTGAGGACGTTATTTATATACTTCCAGGCGACCGGCGGATATTGATCAGGAAAGGTTTTGTTTTTGATGGTGCCAGTATTCCGCGCTTTTTCTGGCGCACGGTGGGGCACCCGCTGGATCACGAATTCATCCGGGCGGTACTGCTCCATGATGGAGTTTATGCGGCCGAATTACTGCCTCGGAAAGACGGTGACTGGGCATTCCTGGAATTCATGCGGTATTACGACGACATAGGCTGGATCAAACGTAACGCCATGTATGAAGCCGTACATTGTTTCGGCGGCTCAGTATGGGCAAATCATACCCCCGAATCTATCTCAAACGCACGTGAATACGTGTCATTTATTTAAAAACCCCTAACCCAAAGGAGCAGGGAAAAAATGAGAAAGATGTTCTCTCTCGTAGTGCTGGCAATGCTGATCGCATTGTTAGCGGCCGGATGTAAGACGACAGCAACCGTCTGCGAATTCGATCAGGACGGCAAAATTACCAAAAAAACGGTAACGGAAGCCGACGCGATCGACAAGATCACCAAATCGACCAAAAACAAGACCATCGTAGCCTGGTCGGATGGCTGGGCGGCGTATATTTCCGCCAGTACTGCGACCACGGAAGATCCGACGCCGACCGGTAAGATATTTGCCGGGAAGGTTGCCAGGGGATATATATCTCTACTCAAGGATCAACAGAATTTCGGCGATGTTGCGAAGGTTATACAAGCTACTAAAAGCGATTTGTCCGTGAGTACATCCGGGGTAACGTCTACTTCGAGCAATGCGGTTGAAACCAGTTCGAATACAACCGCTACCAATTCCGAAACTGCAAGTGCGACCAGTTCAAGCATTACGGATTCCGGAACCACGACCGACTCAAGTGCTACGGTTACCGCCGATACTGTGGCGACGGCAAAGGAAACGGCTGAGGGAATATAGTACAACCAGCAAATAATAATTTTAGCCCGGTTAATAGCCGGGCTTTAAAATCTTTTTAAATCATCTTGCAAAGCTAAAAACAACTATTAGTATAAGTATTGGACTTTTTGTAAAAATGCGAAAACCGTTTACCCAGAAACGGAATAAAGGCAGAAGCCAAAAAAGATAATTTTGCGAAAACCAATTACCCCGTCATGCGAAAACCGACTTCCTAACTACAAAACTGCCTCTTATTTGATAGAAATTAATAAAAAATTCGACTTTTTTATGATACTAACCTGAATAATTCATAAATTTGATTTTCCGGCATTTTTCGCCGGGTTTGGCAGTCAGAAGATGGTATTGGCGGCCGGGTTGTTTGAAAATCTCAGTCCGACAGGGCGGAATCCCTGAATCAGGGCAGACTCCCCCTTACCCCCGCTATTTTCTTTGCGGCGGGGCCCGCTTGACAGGTTCTATATCCGCAGGGCGGCGAAGAAGTCGCAGATTCTCCGGCAGATGTCTTTGCAGGGAAAATGCTGCGACAGATGAAAAAGTATTCTCCGTGTGGATACCTCGACTCGTGCGGCACATTTAAGCAGGCGCAGACGAATGGTATCGAACTGCGCATTGGCGAGATGAGTTCCTGCAAGCAGCTTTTCGCGCAATGCGTGCATGAGCATGTAAGCGGCGGAATGCAGAAACAGGCGGAACTGGTTGGCGGTGGCTTTGTGGCAACTGGCGCGGTCGGATTTCAGGCCGTTCTTGTGGTCTTTGATAAAAAGTTCCGCGTTGCCCCGGTCGCAGTAAACTTCTTCGTAAAGATATTTTGCTCCGGTATCCTCAAACGAGGTGACGATGTACCGGGCGTCGAGCTCACCGGAGTCGTTAACGTTGATGCGGCATATTACCCGGCGGGGATGTGCCCAGGTACCCGCGGCATAATACCCTGAAGCATAGACCCGGCAGGCTCTGCCGAGTTTTTTGTACTTTAGGCGGGCCTGTTCGAATGCGTATTCGAACTGCCGGTTGAGCACGCGGTTCGGACTGAGCCCGATCACGAATTCAACGCCGTTGGCTTCGCACCAGGCGTGAACCTCGGGTTTGCTGTGGTGTCCGTCCGCGCGAAAAATCAGCACGGTTTCAGGGAAACGGGCGCGTATTTTGCGGACAATGCGTTTAAGCAAGGCCAGAATTTCTCCGGCGCGGGGCGTTTTACCGGGACGGATGGTCGCGGTAATAAGCCTGCCGGTGAGCCCGTCGTAGACATGAAACGGCATCAGGCAGTATTCATCTTCGTGGGCGTTGAACAGCAGCAACTGTTGAGCTCCATGGCAATGAACTGCGGTCGGGTCCATGTCGATGACGATGGCTCGGGGCGCGGTATCGAAAGAATCGATAAAGATGTCACCCAAGGCGTAACCGAGGAGGACAAGTTCTTTTGGCCTTATGCGGTTTTCAAGGCGGGTCATGGTTGGCTGGGATGCCAGGGCGGTGTCGGGGCCGGGGGCTTTTCCGACCGCGGTTTGGAATGCCGGATCAAGCCGGAGGTGATCGCAGTCGTCAGCGTCCTCGTAGCCTTG
>JAQULZ010000062.1 GCA_028718375.1 Victivallaceae bacterium
GTCTTATGGCCGTATTTCCGCATTGCGATTTCGGACGATATTCATATCGCCCCTCAATCGCAAGACGAAAATCCAATCCATAATCCTGCTCGTCAAAGTTAAAATTTCAACCGTATAGAGTATAACTTATTTGTCAACGGGGTGCGGGTTTCAGGCCCGCAGCCTGTTTTTTACTTTTTAAAAAGGAAATAAGATGGATAAGATAATCATCGGCGGTCTGAGATTAACCACGGTCATCGGGACTTTAGCTGAAGAACGCCGCCGGAAACAGCAGTTGATAATCAATCTTGAATTGGGTTTGCCTTTGCAGGCCGCGGGCAAAAGCGATGAACTGTCCGATTCGGTAGACTATTCCCGAATTGAAGCGAAAATCATCGAAATGGGAGCAAAAACCAGATTTTTTCTGCTCGAACGTTTTGCCGAGGCAACGGCGGAACTCTGCCTGGCGGAAAAACCGGTTTGCCGGGTCAAAGTCGAAGTCATAAAACCGGGCGCATTGCGGTATTCGGATACCGTCGCCATCTGTATTGAACGGACTAAAGAGACATAGGTAGTATCAAGAATTTTATGAAAAAATGAAAAGAAGGCGGATGTAACGCCTCCGTGATCCAGCGGCGGAACACGCTGGTCGCTCATCTCCAATGAGCGAAAGTATTGCCGGTGTTCCGCGCTTTAAAAATACCGCTCTCGACTCTGCGCAGGCTGAGCCTGAGCAAAGCGAAAGGCAAAAGCGATATTTTCAAAAAAAGAACGAAGTTAGTTTTTTTGAAAATGTTGAGCGTTCGAGCTGGACTCAGACGTATAACGTTACTTTTATCGCCAGTAAAAGGGGGATAACGAAGAAAATTCCCACAAAACATTAAAAATTGACAAAACGTAGACATAATGAAGGAGGACTGAATGAAATCGTACCGCCAGGAACTATGGATGAACACCAGTACCAGAAGGGCTTATCTGAACATAACCCCGAAAGTGGTCGAATGTCTGAAGGAATCCGGGATAAAAGAGGGGCTGCTGCTGTGCAACGCCATGCATATTACCGCCTCGGTGTTCATCAACGACGACGAAAGCGGTCTGCATGCGGATTTCGACCGCTGGCTGGAAAAACTCGCGCCGGAAAAACCTTACAATCAATATCAGCACAACGGCTTCGAGGACAACGGCGACGCGCATTTGAAACGTTCGGTAATGGGGCGGGAAGTAGTGGTGGCGGTCACCGGTGGAAAACTTGATTTCGGCCCCTGGGAGCAGATTTTCTATGGAGAATTCGACGGCAAGCGCGCCAAACGGATTTTGGTGAAAATAATCGGAGAATGACTTTGACTTTCCGGTCTTATCTGGCTATAATAACCGATTACTCATTTTAAAACCGACAGGGGGCAGCTATGAACAAATATATTGCTGAATTTATGGAAGCCTTCAAGTTTGAAGGTCTGACGTTTGATGATGTCTCGTTGATTACCCGTTATTCCGATTTCCTGCCTAATGAAGCAAATGTCGCCTCCTGTTTTTCGCGCCGGGTTAAATTGAATATTCCCTTCATTAGTGCGGCGATGGATACCGTCACTGAAAGTAAAATGGCGATTGAAATGGCCCGGCTGGGCGGATTAGGCATCATCCACAAAAACCTGTCGGTGGAACGCCAGTCCGAAGAAATCAGAAAAGTAAAAACTTATCTGAACGGCATTATCAAAAGCCCGATCACTTTCCGTCCCGATCAGACGGTAGCCGAAATGCTCGAAGCCAAACGCCTGCACGGTTATCCTTTTTCCGGCTTCCCGATTGTGGAGGCGGACGGCGCCCTGATCGGCATCATCACTGCCCGCGACCTGAAATTTCTCACCGATTACAACGTAAAAATCGGCGCGGTGATGAACAAGTGTGAAATCGTCGCCCCGGACGGCTTATCGATGCAGAACGCTTACCAACTGATGTTGAATGGAAAAGTCGGAAAACTGCCGACTGTTGATGCCGCCGGCAAACTGACCGGACTGTACAGTTTCCAGGACGTCAAGTCCCTGATCATCAATGAACAGCCGCAATATAACCGGGATGCGCACCATCAGTTGCGCGCCGGGGCCGCCGTCGGCCCTTATGACGAAGAACGCATCGAAGCCCTGATCAACGCCGGGGCTGACGTGCTGGTGGTTGACACGGCACACGGCGACAGCAAAGGCGTTATCGAAACCGTTGCTTGGGCCAAGAAAGTCTACGGCGACCGGGTCGATATCGTCGCCGGCAACATTGCCACCTCAGATGCCGCCAAAGCTCTGGCAAACGCCGGCGCGGACGGCATCAAGGTCGGTATCGGCCCCGGTTCGATCTGCACTACCCGGGTGGTCGCCGGAGTCGGCGTACCGCAGGTTACCGCGGTTTATGAAGCGCGCCGGGGCGCCGGCAGCGATATTCCGGTCATTGCCGACGGCGGCATTAAACAATCCGGGGACGTAGCCAAGGCTCTGGCCGTCGGCGCCTCCTGCGTCATGATGGGGTCGGCTTTGGCCGGTACCAGCGAAAGCACCGGGGAAGTGACTTTACACCATGGGCGGCGCTTCGTCATTTACCGCGGCATGGGGAGCCTCGAAGCCATGAAGAACGGTAAAGCCTCCCGCGAGCGCTACGGCCAGGCCGACGTTGACGACGATAAGAAACTGGTGCCGCAGGGCATTGAAGGCCTGGTGCCGTTCCGGGGGCCGGTTGCCGATGTCATTCATCAGTTTGTCGGCGGTCTTAAATATTCCCTCGGCTATTGCGGCGCCCGGACGGTGGAGGAACTTCGGAAAACCGCCCGGCTGGTACGGGTTTCTTCAGCCGGTCTGCGGGAAGCTCATCCCCATGACATCATCATGCTGAAAGACGCGCCCAATTATATCGCCGAAGGCTGATCGGCACAGTTCGGTAAAAAACTGGAAAGTTCATCATCCGCACTCCCTACCATCAGGCCGTGTAATACCAAGTTGCAAACCTTAATACCAATTCGCTCTCATTCATAGACATTTCGATGGTTCTTTTGAGCCGATTTTTGCCATAAATCCTCGCGCGATACGCGGTATCGCTCGGCGGTTTATAACCAAAATCCATCTCAAAATCCGCCATCGCCATTATCTATGACTGATCGCTCATTAGTATAAGGTGAAACACGTATCAGAACAACTTTTGCGACATTGAAAAATTTTTAATAAGTGTAAACTTAACATTTATAGTTGTTTTTTGTGCTCAAAATAACATTTTTTCAGTAATTTTTCATAAAAATAATTTTATTTTATAGAAACTTTCCTCATTACGCTTTATTTTTATTATAAAGATCATTATCTCGGAGCTGAGGAAAGCGGGTATGAGAAAATTTTTCTTTATTCTGTTATTGGGCGTTGCCGCCTTTATCGGAGTTGCGGCTGAGACTCTGTGCGGTACGGTTTTATGGGTAGTTGACGGGGATACGGTTCTGTTGCGGCGCGGCAATACCTTGACCACGGTCAGACTATGGGGCATCGACGCTCCCGAAAAAAAACAGGCGGGCGGCAAGGAAGCTACGAATTTTCTGCTCAAACTGATCGGGCGCAAACGCGTCAAAATCATTACTGAAGAAAACGGCAGATACGGACGGGTGATCGGGAAAATCTATTATCAGGGCAAGTTCATCAATCTGGAAATGGTAAAAGCCGGACATGCCTGGTGGCTGGAAAAATATTCTCCCGGAGCCGTTGAATTCAAACAGGCCGAAACCGCGGCCCGGAAACTGAAATTGGGCCTGTGGAAAAATCCGCAGGCAATCAGGCCGGAATTTTTCCGGCATCCCGAGCGACAAATCACCTTTATGCACTGAAACTGCGGCACAATCAGCCTCAATTTCCAACCTGGAAAATGCCGCAGGAAAAATTCAGTTGCCGGTTTCGTCAAATATTGTTTTATATTCAGTAAAAGATTTTTTATACTTGGCGGCATTGTGGCGCGTAAAGCTGCGGCGGGAATATTCCCGTAATTTTTCGAGCTGGTCGCGGATAATATCAAAGAGTTCATTGATGCATTGGACAATGGTCATTTCACTGTCGCTGATAATGTCATCCGTCTCGCGCAACTGGCCTTCAACGACACTGCCCAGGAATTTATTGACCGTACTCTCGTATTGTAGAGGGACAACTCGTAATCCACCAGATTGCCGGCTGCTTTGATGATACTGTGCAGCAGTTCGAGAAAACAGATGAAACTCTTTTCCTGTTCAATGCGGTTTTCATTATCCAGTGCGACCAGAATCTCCCGGGAATCTTTCAGGACGGTATCCAGAAGTTTTACCGCGGTTTCATAAATTTTCTTACGTTGCGTATCCGGATAATTGAACAGTTTATCGGCCAGCAGGGCCTCCACCCGGTCGTAGGCCGCGTCGCGCCGGCCCATCAACGGAGCGATATTCATTTTGACCAGGTAATCGGTCTGCGAAATTTTTGTGACCTGGGTCTGCCGGACCCGGTTTATAGTGTTCTTGACTTTTGCCAGGACATTCTTATGAAAACGTAAATTCAAGCTTCACTCTCCAACTTATTTATCTAAGATTCACCGATAAAATACGCTTGATTCAGGCTTTCGTCAAATGAATAAATATTATTTTGCCTCAGGATTGATAATTCTCCTTGAGTTTTTCCCTAATCCGTTTATATTTCCTACGGTCAAGGGAAATAAGGTTGTCTTCATGAATATACTGAAATTATTGATATTGGTATTTTTATGCGGATGGAGTTTAAAATCGCCGGGTGCAACTATACCGTTCCGGCTGGGAGAAATTCTGTCGGCGGAGATCAGCCGGAATAAAGTTACGGTACGGAACCTGGATAAATACGACTACGCTTTTAAATTCAGGCATTATGCATACGCCGTGGTGGCCGTCCGGCTGCACCCGGGACGAAGTCTGGGGATTTATGATTTTCAACTGAAATTCAAGGGAAAAGTCTATAAGTGCGTTGCATTGCAGATTAACGGCGGTTATTTTGATGCCGACCGCTGGCAGATGCTTAACACCAACCCGGAAACTATTTATTCATTGCTGTTTATTCTCGACAGCGAAGTTTTCGGCAACGCTAAAAAAACGCTTTCCGCGACCCTGGTCTATGTGCTGAACAACAGCGGCCAGACTGATTATCCGTTGCCTTTTAAGTTCATCAATTACGATCCACTGACCGCGGCTGAAGCCATCCCCAAAAACGGGATATTCCAGAAAATTAAAGTTGATACCAGAAGAAAAGTCACGGGCAGTTCCTTCAAATGAATCCGGATCTGTTTCCATTTCTTCCGAGCTCCCGCGCGGAGATGCTGCAACTCGGCTGGGATGAGCTGGATATTATCCTGATTACCGGCGATTGTTACGTCGATCATCCCTCTTACGGCATTGCCGTCATCGGCCGGGTGCTGCAGGCGGAAGGCTGGCGGGTGGGGATTATCGCCCAGCCGGACTGGAAAAATCCCGCCGCGCTGCAAGTCATGGGCCCGCCCCGCCTCGGCTGCGGAATAAGTTCGGGTAATCTGGATTCGATGGTGAATATCTATACCGCCGGCCGCCGCCGCCGCAAAAGCGATGCTTATTCGGAGAACGGCGTCATCGGAAAACGTCCTCCGCACGCGGAAATCGTTTATTGTCAACTGGTGCGCCGCGCCTTTCCCGGCAAAGCGGTGTTTCTGGGGGGAGTCGGAGCCAGTCTGCGGCGGGTGGCGCATTACGATTACTGGCAGGATAAAATCCGGCAAAGCGTCCTGATCGATGCCAAAGCCGACATCCTGATTTTCGGCATGGGGGAAAAGGCCGTCATTGAAATAGTTCGTCGGCTGGACCATGGCCGGTCCCTGCGCGGAATTCGCGGTACGGCCGTGGTATTGGGGAAAAAGGAAGCGCAGAATTTCGACATTTCCGACCGGGTGCAACTGCCGGACTGGGAAATCCTGCAGCATGACCGGGACGCCCTGATGCGCAGTACCGTTTTGATTGAACGGGAAATGAATCCCGGCAATGCCCGCGGCTTGGTGCAGCGCTACGGCGACCGGCTGCTGGTGCTGGAACCGCCGGCTTTGCCGCTGACGGTTGAAGAACTGGACAGGGTTTACGATTTGCCGTTCACCAATCTGCCGCATCCGAGCTATACCCGGCCGATACCGGCTTTTGAGACGATCAAATACTCGATTCCGGCGGTGCGCGGCTGTCCGGGCGGCTGCAGTTTCTGCGGCCTGGTGGCTCATCAGGGACGTTCGATCCGGTCCCGCAGCCCGGCGTCGATCCTTCGCGCAGCGGAACGGCTGATCAGGCAGGAAAATTTCCGGGGAACGATTACCGATATCGGCGGCGCAGCGGGCAACATCTATTCCGGCGGCCCGGTTGAGGCCGAAAAATGCCGCACCTGCCGCCGGGTATCCTGCCTGTTCCCGGAACCATGTTCCAATTATCGGGCTGACGGGGCGGCTTTGATTAAGCTGCTGCGCCAGGTCCGGACAATTCGTGGAGTGAAACAGGTTTACATAAATTCCGGAATCCGCCTGGACTTGGCGGTGAGCCAGCGTGAACTGATGCGCGAAATAATCCGGCATCACGTTTCCGGTCACCTGAAAGTCGCTCCCGAACATCTGCATCCGAAAATCCTGCGGCTGATGCGCAAAAATCCGGCGGCGGACTTTTATAAGTTTCTGGAGATTTTCGCTGCCGAAAGCGCTGCCGCCGGTAAGGAACAGTACCTGATTCCCCTGTTCATTTCCAATTTTCCCGGTTGTACGGAAAAGGAAATGAAGCTGGTAGACGATTTTCTAAACCGCCGTAACTGGAGTCCGCAGCAGGTGCAGGACTATATTCCGCTGCCGATGACCATGGGGGCGGCGATGTATTATTGCGGCAAAACCCCCGAAGGGGAAATCATTCCGGTCAACCGGGGACTGGCCGAACGCCGCCCGCAGTTGCGGGTATTGAAAAAACACCGCCGGAATAAACCGCGCGGCCGGCATTTTGCGGGCATCCGGAAACGAAGTTATGAAAGCTGAAAATTTTACCGATCTGACCCCGGACGTAATGGTCGACGCGGTGGAACGCGCCCTGGGGTGTTCCATGTCGGGACTGGCGGCGCCGCTCCCGAGCTACATCAACCGGGTTTACGAATTTGAAACCGCGGATAAACAGCGCGTCATTGCCAAATTTTATCGCCCCGGGCGCTGGAAACGCGCGGCCATTAAAGCGGAACATCGTTTCATTGCCGACTGCGCCGCGGCCGATATTCCGGTGATTTCTCCTCTCGTTCTGCCGGGCGGCAAAACCCTGGCCGAAACCGATGACGGCATAATTTTCACCTTATTTCCGAAGCGTTTCGGGCGGGAAATAGAAATCAGTGAAGACGATGCCTGGCGGCGATTGGGGATGGTTATTGCCCGGCTGCATCTGGCCGGAGCCCGGGCTGAAGCTCCCGAACGGCTGCTGCTCGATCCCCGGGTTACCACCGTTAACCAGATGCGCCAACTGCTCGACGGCAATTATGTCAGCGCCCGCTGTCGCGATGAATTCGAACGCGTCGTTTCCGAACTGCTGGAAATAATCGATCCTCGGTTCGAGAATATCGAAATCATCCGTATTCACGCCGACCTGCACCGCGCCAACATTCTCGAACGCCCCGGCGAAGGCTGGATGATCATTGACTTTGACGACATGATGGAAGGGCCGCCGGTTCAGGATATCTGGCTGCTGCTGCCGGAACACCCCCATGAGTCGCGCCGCGAACTTGATCTGTTGCTCGACGGTTACACCCGGCTGCGGGATTTTGAATTCGAGACCGTCCGGCTGATCGAACCGCTGCGCGCCATGCGGATCATTTATTTCTTGAGCTGGTGCAGCACTCAAAGCAATGATTTCCAGTTCCGGCATAATTTCCCGGACTGGGGCAACGACGCCTTCTGGCATCGGGAAATAACGGATTTACAACACCAGCTTCAACTGATTAAAATGCCCGGCTAAGTCCGGCTGTTTTTTTTCTGTCGTTGATGGTAAAATTCTTTGAATTCTTTGAGCAATTCAACGCCGTTTTCTTCCTTGTTGCGGATGAACGAAGCAAACTCGGCCAGGCGTTCACAGAAAGCCGAGTCGACCACATGTTCGACCTTGCAGGCAATGGTTTGGGCTTTTAACGGCGGACAACCGAGAATTTTAGCATAGAAATCAGCCAGCACGCCATGGCGTTTATCCAGTTCTCTGGCAATTTGTTCGCCGTAAGCAGTGAGGGAAACGTTTTTGCGGATGTCATAATTCACCAGTTTTTTTTCGGCGAGTTTGCGCATGGCTTCGGTTACCGAAGGCATCCGGTTGGAAAGCCGCTCGGCAATTAATTTGACGTGGGCATGGCCTTCCTGCCTGCTCAAATCATAAATGGTTTCCAGATATATCTGCTGCTTGAGCGTTATACCTTTGCATTTTTCAACCATTATGTATCTCCCGGCTTAAGTACCCGGCGTATAACATAGCTGTCCGGTAATATTTTTCAAGTTATGGTGTTTTCCCGCTCGACCAGCGCGGCATAGCGGCAGTAATTCCGATAAGGTCCGGCATATCGGGCCGTATTGGCGGGGATCGGCTGATAAGTCGTTTCGAACCCGCTGCCCATCGCCTTCATGGCGGTTTCCACGTCCGGGTAATACCCGGCGGTAACTGCCGCAAACATTGCCGCTCCCAGAGCACAGGACTGCTCCGACTTCGCCACTTTTACCGGTAAGTCCAGGACATCGGCGCACATCTGCATTACAAACGGCGATTTTTGGGCGATACCGCCGAGCGCGATGATTCCCTTTACGGTAACGCCTTCGGCCATAAAGTGGTCGACGATCCGTTTTGCCCCGAATACGGTGGCTTCACAAAGCGCGCGGTAAATCAGCGGGGCGGAACTGGCCAGGTTCAGGCCGAAGATCGCTCCCGTAAGTTTCTGATTGGCATCCGGCGTCCGTCTCCCGTTGAACCAGTCCAGGGCGGCTGCGCCGGATTGTCCGATTGGAGTTTTTGCGGCGGCTTGCTCCAATGCCGGCAACAGCCGGGACAATGCCTCTTCCCGGCCTTCCAGCGCGAAATGTTCCAGCGGCCAGGCCAGCAAATGTTTGAACCAGGCATAAACATCGCCGAAGGCGGATTGTCCGGCTTCCAGGCCTGTCAGGTCGGGAATGACCGAACCGTCAACCTGACCGCAAATGCCTTTGATCACTTTATCCTTCAGTTCCGCTGCCGGTACCACTACGATATCACAGGTCGAAGTTCCCATGACCTTGCTCAGCAAATAAGGTTCGATTTGCGCCCCGACGGCGCCGAAATGGCAGTCCAGCGCCCCGACCCCGACCGTAACTTCAGTCGACAGCCCGAGTTTTTCCGCCCATTCCGGACTCAGATTTCCGGCCGCCGTGTCCGAGGTGTAAGTATGGTCATACAGACGTTCCCGCCAGCCGGTCAGCAGCGGGTCTATTCCGCGGAGAAAAGCTTCCGGCGGCAGCCCGTGCCAGGCCTTATGCCACATGGCCTTGTGGCCGCCGGCGCAGCGGCTGCGCTTCATGGTCAGCGGATCGGTATTGCCGGTAAGCACGGCGGGTATCCAGTCACAGTGTTCAACCCATGAAAACGCCGCTTGCCGTACCTTTTCGTCAACCCTGAGAGTTCGGAGCAGCTTTGCCCAGAACCATTCCGATGAATAAATTCCGCCTTCAAAGCGGGTAAAATCCTTTCCGCCCCAGTTTTTGGCATGCCGGGTTATTTCCTCAGCTTCCTGAATGGCGGTGTGATCCTTCCAGAGAATGAACATGGCATCGGGATTATCCTCGAAGCCGGCGGTCATTGCCAGCGGAGTGCCGCTCCGGTCAACCGCAACCGGGGTGGAACCGGTAGTATCCACGGAAATTCCGATAACGTTTTCCGCCGTTCCGGCCGGAGCCTGACGCAGAATATCTCTGACAACGGCTTCCAGACCGATGAGATAATCCTCAGGGTGCTGGCGGAACTGATTAACTTCGGCGTTGCAGTATTTCCCGGCCCGCCACCGGGCATAACCGTGGACGCTGCAGGCAATCTCGCCACCGGTAGCGGCATTAACCAACAGCGCCCGGACACTGTCCGTTCCGAAATCGAGTCCGATGGTGAATTTTGACATCATTAGGTTTCCTTTTCTATTGGGGGCAGGGGGAGCAGGAAAGCGCTTTCCTGACCGCTTCGACGGTAGCTTCGATGGCTATCGGGGCATTGGCATAAGTTCCCTCGATTCCCATTGCCCTGAGTTCATTTTTGTGGTAACCGACCACGGCGTCCGGATCCTTCAGAATATTGCCGGTGAGAATTCCGACGACGGTTTCATCCGCTGTAATGATTCCCGCGTCAGCCAGTTTTTTGGCTCCGGCCACTGAACAGCAGGACGCGGGCTCGGCTCCGATCCCGGCCGCATCGACCATGGCTTTGGCATCCATGATTTCCTGTTCGGTGACGGTTTCGACCACGCCGTGCGACCAGTTGACGCCGCGCAGGGATTTTTCCCAGGACACCGGGTTGCCGATCTTGATGGCGGTGGCAATGGTTTCCGGATTTTTAACCGGCGCGTATCCGGCGCGGGTTTTCCACATGGCAGCCAAAGGCGCAGCTCCGGCCGCCTGGATTACCGCGATCCGGGGAATTTTGGCGATGATGCCCAGGTCGTACAATTCCCGCATCCCCTTGCTCAGCGCACTGTTGTTGCCCAGGTTGCCGCCGGGAATGACGAACCAGTCCGGCACCTTCCAGTCAAGCTGCTGCAATACCTCGAACCCGATGGCCTTCTGGCCTTCGATCCGGAACGGATTGATGGAGTTTACCAGGTAAATGTTCAGCTCGCTGCAAACCTGCTGCACCAGGGCCATGGCGTCGTCGAAATTGCCTTTGATCTGGAGGGTTTTGCCGCCGAAGGCGAGCGCCTGGGCAAGTTTGCCGTAAGCGATTTTTCCCTCGGGAATGAAAATGACTGATTTCAAACCGCATACCGCGGCGTAGGAAGCCATACTGGCGCTGGTATTGCCGGTACTGGCGCAGGCCACCGACGAGGCATGATAAAAGCGGGCCGCAGTGACTCCGCAGGTCATGCCGCGGTCTTTGAAACTGCCGGTGGGATTTTCGCCTTCATGTTTGAGATAAAAGTTTTTTATCCCGGCGTATTCACCGGCTTTGCCCGCGTCATATAAACGGGTGTTGCCTTCCTGGCGGGTGACGATATAATCTTCTTCGCAGTCGAAAATGAGTTCCTTGTAACGCCAGACCCCGGAGGCGTACAGCCCGCGTTTGGCGCCCCAGCGGTTTTCCCAGCGCCGTTTGAGTTTCCGCCCGTCAACGGTCGACAAATCCCGGCGCAGATCGAGCGTTCCGCCGCAGCCGCAGTTATAGCGGACTTCGGTTAAATCATATTTCCGCTTGCAGCGGATACATTCCAGCCAACCTTGAATCATTGCGGTCATATTTATTGTGCCCCGGGAATAGTTCAGATACATTTGCTTTTCGCTTCGGATAACGTAGCAGTAATTAACCCCGGGTGCAAGTTTTCTGAGATAATAATTCGGTTAAATGCCGGTTAATAGTTGAGTTGCCGAAGTCGGCATTTAACGCTTTGGAAAGCGTAAGTTTGCAAAAGACTTGATAAAAATGTATATTAAGAAAATGGAGGATTGAAGCACTTGGATTACCTTTTCTGCGGTTCAACTTCGTTTGGGTAATTTTGGAGGAGAATAATGGCTAACAAGATAAGAACGATAAGAATTACCGTCGGAATCATCCTGATAATCATTCTGATTGTATCAGTAATTCCCAATTTTTATCTTTACACTTCAAATGACGGCATCATCAGCGCCCGTACCACCACTCTGACCAGCCCTGTTGAAGGAATTCTGAGTTTTACCCGCTCCGTCCAGCATGGAGAATATTTTAAAAAAGGCGAACTGATCGGGAAAGTGGTTAACGACCGCGTGGATTTGAGCTTCCTGCATAAACTGATAACCGAACAGAAAACTCTGGAAGGCCGGATAACCAGTTTTACCGAACGCATAGAAAGGTATGTAAGACTTAAGGCGGAATTGCGGGCCAATATCGAGAGATTTCAGAAATTTTCAGCAACTCAATTGCATTCCAGGATTAAACAGGACGAAAACCGGCTGGGACATGAAAAAGCGGAATATGAACGCGCCCGGAAGGAACTGATCGCCAACCGATATCTTGAAGCTAGGAAAGCGGTGAAAACCCGGGAACTGGAATCTTCCGAGGCGAATTATAATAAGGCTTCGCAAAGGATAAGGGAAATCACGGAACACCTGGCGGAACTGCGTAACACTTTGGAAGCGGTTCAGGCCGGGACTTTTCTGGGAGAAGGCAATAATGATTCCCCTTATTCCAAACAGCGGCTGGATCAAATGGTGATAGAATTATCCCTGGCCAGAACTACCCTGCAGGAAGCTGCAAGCCGGCTCGAGGGAATCAAGCTGCAGCTCAAGACGGAGCGGGAACGGATTGAGAAAGTGAGAACCTTCCGGATTAAGGCTCCGTTTGACGCGCTGGCTTGGCGGCTTCCTATGGCTCAGGGCAGTACGGTGGTTATCGGCAGCGAATTGATCGTCCTGCTCGATTGTTCGAGTATATTTCTGGATATTGTGCTTTCCGAATCCCAGTTTGCCAATATCAAGCCCGGGATGAAAATCAAGTATCGTCTGATTGGCGGATTAAAGTTTTTCGAAGGTACGGTTATCGCCCTGCGCGGTTCCGGGACGGATCTTGAAGACCGCTGTCTGGCGACCGAACTGAAAAAAGATTCCAGGAAAGAATTTCGGATCTGGGTTGCTGTTAACCCCGCAGATTTGGAGTTGAGTCCCAAAAATTTTTTCCAGGTCGGCAGACGTGTGGAAATAAGAATGCCGCGGAAATGGTCTGTCACCCGGGAACTGATCAGGTTCTGGCATGTCTTTTGACCTTACTTCATTACGCATTATGCTCATTATCGCCATCTTCTGGCTGCTGGCGGTTCCCGGCTTGTCAAAAACCAGGGACAGTAATCGTGCGGTGGTAACGATTTTCACCGCGCTGATCGGATTGAATTATTTATTATGGCGTTTTTTCCGGACGGTATTGCCTTTTACCGGCAGCCCGGTAAATAAGGCCTGGATTTATTTTGTTTTCATCATTGAGGTATTGGCATTTGTGGAAGTTTGTATTTTCCTGCTGATCATGAGCAGATATAAATCGCGCAGTGAAGAAGCCGACCGGTATCAGGTTGTCCCCCGGGGAACTCCTTCGGTAGATGTTTTCATTCCCACTTACAACGAGGAAACAGACGTTCTCGAGAAAACCATCTACGGCGCCAAACATCTCGATTATCCGAATTTCAAGGTATGGGTGCTGGATGACGGGGGACGTTCATGGCTGAAACAGTTCTGTACGGATTGCGGCGTCGGCTATATTGCCCGAACGGAGCATCTCCATGCCAAGGCCGGCAACCTGAACCATGCGCTCTCAGTGACTTCCGGGGAATTGTTCGCCGTTCTGGATGCGGATTTCGTTGCCGGCCGCAACTTTCTGAACCGTACCGTCGGATTTTTCACTTATAACCAGGATATTGGAATCGTGCAGACGCCGCAGCATTTTTTCAACAAGGACCCGGTTCAATCCAATTTGTACCTCGATAAAGTCTGGCCGGATGAGCAACGGCTCTTCTTTTCCGGCATGGCTCCCTGCCGGGACGGCTGGAACGCCGCATTCTGCTGCGGCTCATGTTCCGTTATCAGGCGCAAAGCGGTTGAGGCGATAGGCGGCATTCCGACGTCATCCATTACGGAAGACCTGCTGACCACTCTTTGCCTGTTGAACAGGAATTACCGTACCGTTTATTTGAATGAGAAACTGAGCCAGGGCATGTCCGCGGACTCGGTCAAGGGATATTTTATTCAGCGAGGCCGCTGGTGCCGCGGCGGCATTCAATGTTTTTTTGTCCCGGAAGGCCCGTTGCGGGCCAAAAACCTGTCCCTACTCCAGCGCATTCTGTTCACTCCCTACGGCTGGGTAACCCAGCCGGTTACGCGGCTTATTCTGCTGCTGGTGCCGATAGTGTATTTATGGACCGGATTGCTGCCGCTGTATTTTACTTCCACCGCCGAACTACTTTCCTATCAGCTGCCCATGCTGCTTACGTTCGCGTTCTCGATGCAATGGCTGGCCAGGAGGAAATATGTTCCGGTTATTTCAACGGCGGTCGGAGTATTCAGTATGTTCAGGCTGCTGCCGGTGGTGATTTCAAGTCTGGTAAAACCGTTCGGGGAACCGTTTCGCGTCACTCCGAAAGGATCGGGTTCTTCTTCCGGGGCGGACTGGGGTATTTTTACGGTTGCCGCGATTATGCTGGTTATGACCGCCGGCGGAATCGTGATCAACCTTGTTCCCGAACACCGCGTGCTTACCCAGATGCAGTTTTTTCCCTATTCGCTTTTCTGGAGCAGTATCAATGTTTTAATGCTCATTATTTGTCTGCTCATTTGCTTTGATACGCCGCGGCAACGGAAGGAGGAACGTTTTATTGTCAACGAGGAAACAAGCTGGAATGAGCATCTCGTGGTGATAGAGGACCTTTCCGTTTCCGGCTGCAAAATCCGCCATTCTCTTAATAGACGGGCAGTCGAACGCGATACCGTCATCAGAATCCGGATTCCGGAAGTGACCGGCGAGGTCAAAATGCGGGTGACAAATTCGAATCAGACTCGTTTCATGGGCGCTTTTCGGGATTTGTCGGCAAGGCAGCGGGAAGAACTCATCGTGAAATTATTCACCGGAAAATATGACAATGAGATTCATGATACGGCGTTGCTGTCCCAGATTCTGAGCTCGCTGTTACGGCGGTTTTTCGGCAGGGAACGGACGCCGGAAAACGAAAAAAACGGTATTAACCCGGAGGCCGTATGACTAATTACCAAAAACTTATCCGTCTGCTGGAACTCTTCCGGCTGAGACACCCGAGTCTGCCGGGTCATCTTTCCCGGGTGAGCATGGTTTCCGGGATTCTGGCGCATGGCATGAGAATAAATGACCATGACCAGGTGGAAATAATAAAAAAAGGAGCATTCCTCCATGATATCGGAAAAATTTTTATTCCGGACAAAATTCTATTGAAGCCGGGGCGTTTATCGCCCCGGGAATTCGAAGTAATGAAAACCCATGTCCGAATAGGCAGGGATATTCTGTCGATTTTCCTGAGAGAACCTGAAATCGTCCGGATAGCGGCTCAACATCATGAAGCCTGGGACGGTTCCGGTTATCCGGAAGGTTTATCCGGAACGGAAATATGTATTGGCGCCGGCATCTGCCGGGTAGCGGATTCGACAGATGCGATCTGCAATACCAGAGTTTACCGTCTTTCACACAGTTTTAAGGAAGCGGTACGTGAGATAAACCGACTTTCCGGGAAACAATATAATCCGGAAGTGGTCGCGGCATTTAATAAATATCGGGATTTGATTGAAGCGCAGTTATCTTCTTGTAAAGATAATTAACTTGAGGAGTTCCGCAATGAGCAGTCAGTATGAGGTTTTATCTGAAATAATCGAATTGTGTCTGGGATTGGACCGGCTGGCCTGTTCCATCTACCGTAAATTCGCTTTGAGTTGTCGGATATCGGCGCTTGCCGCAGAATGGGAAGCTATAGCCGATGAGGAACTGGAACATCTCCGTTTCTGGAAAAAAGCCTTAACCATCAGTAGGAAAAAGCACCTTCCCCTGATTTTTGAAAACGCGGGGGAAACCAGAGATAAACTGCGAAAAATTAATAAAGCCGCAGAACGTATAACTTCAAATTCCAATGCCTGCGACAGTTTATCCGAAAGATTTACCTTGGCTTTCCTGATTGAAATCTATATGCTGGATCCGATTTTCATGACCCTGTTCCACCATTACAATTTCATTGCTCCGGACATTGAAAACAAATACGAAAAGCATATCCTGAGATTCACCGGTATGGTGAAGCGTTATCGCAGTGAACTCAGCACCCTGCATATCGAGCTTTTCAATGAAACTCTTTATGACCTTTATTGCCTGAGCCGGGATTTATGCAAAAACGCCCTGTACGACAATCTTACCGGTTTTTATAACCGGCACGGCTTCTTCAGAAACATAAAACCGCTCCTCAGTCTGGCTGAAAGGAAAAAAATGAATATCGGAATAATAATGATTGACTTTGACAATTTCAGGGAAATAAATAATTCCTTCGGTCATCAGGCCGGTGACGCGGCTTTGAAAGCCGCTGCGGCCATAATCAAAGCGAATATCCGGCAATCCTGCATTCCCTGCCGTTACGGCGGAGATGAATTCATTGTTTTTGCCGCTATCGAGGATAAAAAATCTCTTGAGCTGATCTGTGAACGGATAGTTAAGAGCATTGACAAGCGCTCGGAGGAAGTCACTGGAATTCATTTTACTGTATCCGCTGGCGCCTGGAAAGGAAAAGTCGGCCGGCAGCCGGAGGAGATCCTGGCGACGATTATCCGTAACGCCGATGAGAACCTGTTTAAAGTCAAAAAATCCGGAAGAAACAACTATTTAGTCGATGCTCAAAAATGTTCGGGTAGTTGATTTTCGCGAGGTTGCTCCCGTTTCCGAATTTTATAACTGTTCTCCGAAACCGTGTTTTTGAGGAGCTTGATCGTAATATTCCCGGGCTTTTTGTTGCAGCGCCTCCATTTCCTCAAGCCGTTTTTTGCTCATGGGATGGGTGGAAAGCAATTCCCGGATCTGCCAGTCGTTGTCACCTTTGCCGAATTTTTTCCAGAAACTGATTGCCGCTCGCGGATAATAACCGGCTTTGGCCATCAGCATCAGTCCGATATAATCCGCTTCGTATTCATGAACCCGGCTGTACGGCAGTATCGCGCCGACATTTGACAGCAGACCGAACGCGGTCACATATACCGCTTCTTTGGTGCTGTAGGCAATCGCCTGCGCTCCGGCCTGCTGCACCATGCCCTGAGTCATCCGTTCGCCCCCGTGCCGGGCAATGGCATGGCCGATCTCGTGCCCGATCACGGTGGCCAGTTCGGCATCATTGGCGGTGAATTTGAACAGGGAATTCGTGACGCCGACCTTGCCTCCGGGCAGGCAGAAGGCATTGGCCTGGGAATTGATGAACACCGGATTTTACTTGATTATTTTGAGCTTAGCTGAGTTCAGATTTTTCTTTAAAATGTAGTCAGAATAATAATATTAATATATTTTGATTTTATCTATTGAAATATAATTATTTATGTGCTATACTTA
>JAQULZ010000063.1 GCA_028718375.1 Victivallaceae bacterium
GGTCAGCACCGCCAGCGCGCAGTGAAAAGGAAAATGTCAAACTGGCCGGTAAAAAAGAAAGGTCGGCACAAGTCGGTAAAAATTAATATCTTTCAGACTATAGAGGTGATTAAATGAACAGTATTGCCGCTAGTCCAACCGGAGCAAATAAGTGATTTTTGCCGGAAATTTCAATTTTTAGAGGTTCCCTTATGTCATAAACCGTCGAAGAACCAAATACAGTAATTGCAACTTGGTATGAGATGGATTTTGGTTATAAACCGCGGAGCGATACAGAGTATCGTGCGAGGATTTATGGCAAAAACCGGCTCAAAAAAACCAGCGAAATATCTATGAATGAGAACGAATTGGTATAAGACAGGCATCAATTTCTTTTGCCGCCCGGCGGCCGCTGACCATGGCGCGCACCACCAGGGACGCGCCGCTCGCGCAGTCTCCGACCGTAAAAATCCCGCGCTCCGGATCGGGTTCCAGGATGCCGCGCTCACCGACATTCAGACCCAAAGCGTCCGTCGCCGCCGCGCCGGTGAAGCCCAGCGCCAGCAGCACCAGATCGGCGGGAACCGTTTCCGCCGTATCCGGTATTTCCCGGAATTTCAGCGGCCGGCCAAACGGCGAGAATTCCCATTCGACCCGGACGATCTCCACCGCTTCGAGCTTTTTCCGGCCGGTAAACGCCTTAGTCTGAATACTCCAGCGGCGACCGCCGCCTTCCAGATGGCTGGAGGACGTGCGCAATAAATACGGCCATTCCGGCCAGGGCGTCGACGCCGACCGCGCCGCCGGCGGCTCCGGCATGATTTCGATCTGCAACACGCTCGCCGCCCTCTGACGCAACGCCGTACCCACGCAGTCGCTGCCGGTATCGCCGCCGCCGATAACCACCACCCGCTTCCCGGCCGCAGTAACCGGCAGGGTTTTCAGTTCGCCGGCGTTGACGCGGTTCTGTCCGGTCAGGAAGTCGAGCGCGAAATGAATTCCGGCTAACTTCCGGCCGGGGATATTCAAATCGCGCGGCTGCGGCGTCCCGATCGCGATGACTACCGCGTCAAAGCGCTTCTGTAAATATTCCAGTGCCACATCGACGCCGATCCGGGTCGTGCATTCAAATTTTATCCCGGATTTCCGCATCAGCTCGATCCGGCGGTCGATCACCCACTTTTCCAGCTTGAAATCCGGAATCCCGTAACGCAGCAGTCCGCCGGGAGCGGCGTTTTTCTCGAACACCGTTACCGCGTGGTTCCGCCGGGCCAGTTCATCCGCGATCGTCAATCCGGCCGGGCCGGAACCGATCACCGCCACACTTTTACCGCTCGGTTTTTCCACCCGGAACGGCTTGACGTAACCCAGCTCAAAAGCTTTTTCCACGACCACCTTTTCCAATTGCCGCACCATCACTGCCGCGCCATCGATTCCGGAAGTACACGCGCCTTCGCACAGCGCCGGGCAGACCCGGGCGGTAAATTCCGGGAAATTACTCGCCGAACTGAGAATCAGCCAGGCTTCAAGATAATTTCCCGCCGCCACCGCCGCGTTGACTTCCGGAACGACATTTTCCAGCGGACAGCCGGAACCGTGGCAAAACGGCACCCCGCATCCGTTACAGCGTTCCGCCTGCTGCCGGATCTCAGCGGCAGTCAGGTCCCGCTCGACTTCCCGGAAGTCTTTTTTCCGTTCTTCCGCCGGACGATAAATATCATGCAATCGGTCTTTCATCTGCTATTCCTCATTGATTAAATAATCGTCCTGGTTGGCGGCGGCCGCATCCCGCTGTTTCAGGCGTTCGAGCGCCTGCCGGTAATCGACCGGGAAGACTTTGACGAATTTGTCCCGTTCATTCACCCAGTTGTTCAGGATGGCCGCCGCCCGCCGGCTGCCGGTCAGGGTCAGATGTCCCCGCAATAAGCTCAACAGCTCCGTTTCCGATTCGGAATCCGGAAGGACGCTTTCCAAATCCACAGTTTCGACGTTGCAGCGCAAATCAAAGTCGTTCGACTGGTCGTAAACATAAGCGATCCCGCCGGTCATTCCGGCGGCGAAATTGACCCCGGTGCGGCCTAAGACCACCACCCGGCCGCCGGTCATATATTCACAGCCATGATCGCCGACCCCTTCGACTACCGCCGTGATCCCGCTGTTGCGGACGGCGAACCGCTCCCCGGCCTGGCCGCTGATGAAAATCTCCCCGCCGGTAGCTCCGTAACCGATTACATTGCCGGCAATGACGTTCTGGTCGGCTGCAAAGCCGGCATCGGCTTCCGGTTTGATGATTATCCGGCCGCCCGAGAGACCTTTGCCGACGTAATCGTTAGCCTCGCCGGACAGTTCAAAAGTAACCCCCGGCGCCAGGAACGCGCCGAAACTCTGTCCGGCGCAGCCGGTGAACCGCACCTTCACCGTATCCCGCGGCAAGCCTTTTTCGCCGTGATGAGCGACGATTTCACCGGAAAGCTCCGTTCCGACGGCGCGGTTGACGTTGCAGATCGGCAACTCCAGTTCGGCCTTACTGCCCGAAACAATACTTTCCCGAAACGGACCGAGCAGATAATCGCGGTCGTAATTGTGCAATTCCTCGCCGGATTCCGGATTATAACGGACTTCCGGCATCTGTACCGGTTCCAGTATTTTTGAGAAATCCAAATGACGCGCCTTATAAAAATCGATCGCTTTGTTGACCCGCAGCAACTCGCTGCGTCCGACCGCCTCGTCCAGCGACCGCAGACCGAGCCGGGCCAGGTATTCGCGGACTTCCCGGGCGAGGAAGCGAAGGAAGTTTTCGATATATTCCGGTTTACCCCGGAAATTCTTCCGCAGCTCCGGATCCTGGGTCGCCACTCCGAACGGACAACTGTTGTCGTGGCATTTGCGCATCATCAGGCAGCCGATGCATATCAGAATGGTCGTGGCGAAGCCAAATTCCTCCGCGCCCAGCAGCGCGCCGACAATCACGTCCCGGCCGGTCTTGAGCTGGCCGTCCACCTGAAGGCGCACCTTGGAACGCAATTTGTTCAGCACCAGAGTCTGCTGGGTCTCGGCCAATCCGAGCTCCCACGGCAGTCCGGCGTGTTTGATGCTGGTCAGGGGCGAGGCCCCGGTACCGCCGTCGTGGCCGCTGATCAGGATTACATCCGAATGAGCTTTCGCCACCCCGGCGGCGACCGTCCCGACGCCAACCTCGGAAACCAGTTTCACCGAAATCCTGGCCTTCGGGTTGGCGCTGCGCAAATCGTAAATCAACTGCGCCAAATCCTCAATCGAATAAATATCATGATGCGGCGGCGGCGAAATCAGACTTACATACGGCATCGAATGGCGGATGCGCGCGATAAATTCGTTGACCTTATGGCCGGGCAGCTGGCCGCCCTCCCCCGGTTTCGCTCCCTGCGCCATCTTTATCTGCAGTTCCCGGGCATGACGCAGGTAATTGACGGTCACCCCGAAACGCCCGCTGGCCACCTGTTTGATGGCGCTGGCGCGGTCTTCGCCGTGCGGTCCGGGACAATAGCGTTCGGGGTCTTCGCCGCCCTCCCCGCTGTTGCTCATCGCGCCAAGCCGGTTCATGGCGACGGCGATGGTTTCGTGGGCCTCCGGGCTCAGCGAACCGAGCGACATCGCCCCGGAAACGAAATGCCGGATTATGGCTTCAACGCTTTCGACTTCCTCCAGCGGGATCGGCGCAGTCGGCGCAAACTCGAAGAGCCCGCGCAAAGTGCACAGCCGTTCAGCCTGATCGTCGATCAGCCGGACGTATTCCTGATATTTGAGCGGATCGCCCGACTGTACCGCCTGCCGGAACGCGGCCAGACTTTCCGGAGTCCAGAGGTGGCGTTCGCCGCTGCGGCGGTAACGATACTGACCGCCGAACGGCAGCAGTTGCGTCTTTTCCTGCGCCGCCCGGCAACGCTCGCGCGCCTCGGCGGCGATCTCATCCAGACCGATCCCGCCGATCCGGCTGACCGCACCCGGAAAATATTTATCGACCAGTTCCCGGGACAAGCCGACCGCTTCGAAAATCTGCGCGGAACGATAACTGCGCAAAGTGGAAATGCCCATTTTGGAAATGACTTTCAACAATCCCTTGTCCACCGCTTTGATGTAATTGTCAGTGGCGGTGACCTTATCAGCGTCGACCGTGCCGTTTTCAACCAGGGCGCTGACACTGGCCAGCGCCAGGTAAGGATTGACCGCCGTGGCACCGAAGCCGAGCAGCAGGGCAAAATGCATGATTTCGCGAACTTCGCCGGACTGGATTATCAGCCCGACCTCCGACCGCAGGCCGGCATCAACCAGGGCTTTGTTGACCGTAACCGTCGCCAGCAGGGAAGGTATCGGCACCAGATTATCCCCCAATTGCCGGTCACTCAGGATCAGAATCCGGCAGCCGCCCTTGACGGCCCGCACTGCGGACTTCGCCAGTTGTTCCAGCGCTTTTTTCAGGGAACAATCCGCATCAGTAAGGCCGAACGCCAGCGGCAATACCCGGCTGCGGAAATTTTCCAGCTTGATCTGCTGGAGGGTATTGATCTCACCGTCAGTAAGCAGCGGCCGGGACAGTTTTATCAGCTGCGCATGCGCCGGGGTTTCGGCCAGAATATTGGCGTGATTGCCGATGTAGGTGGTCAAGCTCATGACCAGCTCCTCGCGGATCGGGTCGATCGGCGGGTTGGTCACCTGGGCAAACAGCTGCTTGAAGTAACTGAATAGGAGCTGGGGTTTATCGGACAATACCGCCAAGGCGGCGTCGTTGCCCATCGAACCGAGCGGTTCGTGTCCTTTGGCCGCCATCGGCGCAATAATCAGTTCCAGGTCTTCCCGGCTGTAACCGAACAGGCGCTGCTCGTCGAATAAAGTCTGGGACCGATCGGAAGCGGTAATTACGCTGAACAGGCCGCGGACGGCAATCTTGTTCTGTTCGACCCAGCGCCGGTAAGGCTGCCGGCGGGCGACCAGGTTTTTGATTTCACCGTCGTAAACCAGCCGGTGATTTTCCATATCGCAATAAATCATTTCGCCCGGCCGCAGCCGGCCGCGCCGGATTACCTCGGACGCGGGAATGTCCAGCACCCCGGCTTCCGAAGCCAAGACAAAAATGTTATCTGCGGTCAACGTGTAACGCGCCGGCCGCAGGCCGTTGCGGTCCAGGATAGCTCCGGCATTGACGCCGTCCGAAAAAGCCACTGCGGCCGGGCCGTCCCAAGGCTCCATCAACGCCGAATGGTATTCGAAAAAAGTCCGGACATCGCGTCCCATGTAATATTTTTCGCCCCAGGCCTGAGGCATCAGCATCAGCATGGCATGCCGCAAATCCCGGCCGCAGGCCGTCAGCAGTTCGAACATATTGTCCAGACAGGCCGAATCGCTCTGCCCCGGACGGATCAGCGGCAGGACTTTCGCCAAATCATCCCCGAGCAGCGCACTGGCCAGATGCGGTTCGCGCGCCCGCAGGTTGTTCAAATTGCCGCGGAGCGTATTGATTTCCCCGTTATGGGCCAGATACCGGAACGGATGCGCCAGCTCCCAAGTCGGAAAAGTGTTGGTGCTGTAACGCTGATGCACCAGCGCCAGGGGTGACTTGAACTGCTCTGAAGCCAAATCCAAATAAAACCTTTCCACCTGACCGGCCAGCAGCAGTCCCTTATAGACAATGCTGCGGCTCGAACAACTGCAGAGGTAACAGCCCGGCACGGCTTTTTCGATCAGCCGCCGGATAACGAACAGTTGGCGTTCAAAAGCGGCCTGGTCGGCAAACGCTTCGCCGCCAATGAACAGCTGCCGGATGACCGGACAATTCCGGCGGGCCGCCGACCCGATCACTTCGGGCTGAACCGGCACCGCCCGCCAACTGATCACCCGGGCGTTTTCGGCACCGACAATCCGTTCGATCTCCGCCTCGGCCCCAACCCCGCCGAAAACCATCGCCACTCCGTAACAGCCGGGTTCGGGCAGTTTATTATTCAATTCCCGCCGCAAGAATTCGTCGGGCAAAGCCAGCAGCAAACCCGCCCCGTCGCCGGTTTCGGGATCGCTGCCGACCGCACCGCGGTGGGTCAGGCGTTTCAGCACCGTCAGTCCCATTTCCACAACGCGGTGAGTAGGCTCATTCTTTAAATCGGCCACTAAACCGACCCCGCAGGCATCGTGCTCATGGGCAAAACTGTACAACCCCCGTTCCGGAACCGGACCAAAACCGCGCTGTCGTCCCTGGTCGGCTTCCTGGTCGGAAACATCCTGTCGTTCCTGGTCAACTTCCATATCGCTCATTCCTTCAGATAAACGTTATATTATAATTATGATATATATTTGATTTTAGTCAATAGGGCAGAGAATATCCAGCAGAAAATATGCCAAATATCAACCGGCTTGAAGCGCACCTGACGCCAAACAATTTAATTACTTTTTTGTAATCTTTTTCCCATAATATTACATTTTTGTATCTCGAAGACAATCTTCCGTTCGCATACAGAGTATAATCACGTTCATATTTCCGCTTACCGCCGATTCAGATAAAAAATTTGGCATATTTTTTGCTTTCGTAAAATTTCAAATGTATGTTTACTTCATAACCCATAATAACCTCTTAAATTAAGGATTTCATTATGAGTACCAACAACCGCGCCAAAGCAATCAATACCATTGCTTCCCACTGTCCCCGTTCCCGGGACGGCATCACGGCCACGACCGACGTTTACGGAGAAGACGTCTTCAACTCCGCCGCGATGCGCAAATACCTGCCCAAGGAAGTGGCGGCGAAACTTTCCGCCATCATCAATGACCGGGCGCCGTTCGATCCCGAGCTCGCCGGCGACATTGCCCACGGCATGAAGCAATGGGCGCTCGACCGCGGTGTCACTCATTTCACTCACTGGTTTCAGCCGCTGACCGGCGCAACCGCGGAAAAACACGATGCCTTCCTGCTCCCGGAAGGCGATAAGGCCATTATGACCTTTTCCGGCAAAAATCTGGTTGTCGGCGAACCGGATGCCTCGAGTTTCCCGTCCGGCGGTCTGCGCTGCACTTTTGAAGCCCGCGGCTACACCGCCTGGGATCCGACCAGTCCGGCTTTCATCAAACGGCACGGGAACGGTGCGACGTTATGCATACCCACCGCCTTCTGCTCCTATACCGGCGAAGCGCTGGATAAAAAAACTCCCCTGCTGCGTTCGATCCAGGCTCTTTCCAATTCCGTCAAACGGCTGATGCACTGTTTCGGCCAGCCGGACGCCACCGTCAACGTTACCCTCGGGGCGGAACAGGAATATTTTCTGATCGACAAGAATTTTTATCTGCATCGTCCGGATCTGCTCCAGTGCGGCCGGACCTTGTTCGGGGCCAGCCCGGCCAAGCATCAGCAGTTGGAAGATCATTATTTCGGCGCGATAAAGCAGCGGGTGCTCAACTTCATGGCCGACGTCGAAACCGAGCTCTGGCAACTGGGCATTCCGGCGAAAACCCGCCATAACGAAGTCGCCCCGGCCCAGTTTGAATTTGCCCCGATGTTCGAAGACCTCAACCTGGCGGTCGATCATAATATGCTGGCCATGGAAGTGCTGCGCCAGACCGCCGACCGTCATGGCCTGGTCTGTCTGCTGCACGAAAAACCGTTCGCCGGCATCAACGGCTCCGGCAAACATAACAACTGGGCGGTAAGCTACGGCAAAACCAACCTGCTCGACCCCGGCCATGATCCGCACCAGAACGCGATCTTCCTGACCGTGCTCTGCGCCATCATCCAGGCGATCGACCTGCACAGCGACCTCCTGCGCTGCACCGTCGCCAGCGCCGGCAACGATCACCGCCTCGGAGCCAACGAAGCTCCCCCGGCAATCATTTCGATCTACCTGGGCGACCAGCTCACCGACGTCATCGAACAATTGGAAAAAGGCGCGGCAACTTCGAGCCGCCAGGCCGGCCACATGCGCATCGGCGCCGATACCCTGCCGCAGTTGCCCCGCGACGCCACCGACCGTAACCGCACCAGTCCCTTTGCCTTCACCGGCAACAAGTTCGAGTTCCGCGCCCCCGGCGCGAATCAGTCCTGCGCCGGGCCGAATACGGTACTGAACGCCATCATCGCCGAAGCGCTGGACGGTATTTCCGAAAAACTGGAAAAATGCACCCCGGAAAACTTCAATCCCGAACTCCAGAAAATACTCCAGGCCATTATCAAACGCCATAAACGGGTCATTTTCAACGGTGATAATTACACCGCCGAATGGCGCGAAGAAGCCGCCCGGCGCGGCCTGCCGAACGCCGTTACCACTCCGGAAGCGCTCCAGGCTCTGAAAACCCCGAAAAACATCGCTCTGATGGAAAAATACCACGTGCTGACCGAGAAGGAAATGGCTTCCCGCTATGCCGTTTTTCTGGAGGAATATCAGCGCCGCATCCATATTGAAGGCGGACTCGCGGTGGAAATCGTCCGCAGTATGATTATTCCGGCCGCTTCCGGCGAATACCGGAAAACGCTTTCCGCGCTCAACGAGGCCAAGACCGCCGGGATCGGCGCCGGAACCGAAGCGTCGTACCAAAAAGCCGAAACGCTCGGTAAAGGCCTGGATCAACTGGCCGCCCGGACCGCGGCTCTGGTCGCCGCGCTGGCCGACTCTCCGGAAAAAGTTATTGCCGAGATGACGGCCTTGCGCCCGATTGTCGACAAGCTCGAACCGCTGGTCGCCGACAAAGACTGGCCGTTGGCGAAATATCGTGAAATATTGTTTATCTACTGATTACAGCAAAGATGACGAAGCCGACCCCGACCGGTCGGCTTTTTTTTTAATTGCAAATTGGTATAAAACTCTAAGCTTCCCCATTTCCATCCGTTTGCTGACTGAAAAACAAAATGGTTTTTTGTTTTAAAGCGCCAGGGAAAAATACCCGCACACCGTTTTACTCTCCTGTAACCGGCATAAATCCTTATCGCTTCATTACCTTAATCTTAATTTTTCTTTATATACCGCCACACCTCCCTCGAGCATTTTTTCCACCTGGTTGATTTTCCAATTCAAATGCTCAGCATCGGTCATATACTCCATACTCGGTTCCCACCCCAGGCGGGAGTCGGCTTCGACCAGCGGAAGGGTATTTTCAGCGTTTTTGATCTCGTCATAAGCTATTTTCTCCAGTTGCTGAAGTATTTTTTCGGCCGGTTTTCGGTTTGATTCAACCAGGAGTTTTTTGTTTAACAGGTACCATTTTTTCAGGTTTATGACAGTAATAATAGTATTCTCCATAAACTTCCCCAGTAAAAGCATCCTCCGAGCATCCTCTTGCTTCTGCGGCGGAGTCAATTCGAGTGCCTTTTCCAGTGAGACCACGCCTTTACGCCACTGATTGCGCATTTTTTTAAGCTGCTTAATCTCAACCGGCATTCGCACGGCTCCGGGAGAGTGCTGGGCGTTTTCAAAGGGATGATAAAAAGTTTTCACTATTCGTCTGCCGAAATGGGCAAACGGCGCCGAGGGCATCGGCAGTTCCTGAGAACCGAATTTCCTGGTAATATCCGGGTGGAAAATCAGGGGATAGGAAGGACCTATCCTGAAAGGCCCGTATTGGTCTTCATTGGTAGCGATATAATTATCTCTTATGGCATCGCTCCAGATTTTCCAGCATTTTATTACCTGCGGGACTGCTTTTTCCCCGAAATCCCGTTCGGCAATTCTTTTGAGTATATCGGCTGCCTTTACGGACGGCGACCAGAAACTCCATTTGGCAAGTTCGCTCACGACTGAAGGATAGAATCCGTAATGGTGCGATTCCATCAACCCGGAAAGTCCCCACTTCTTTCTTGCCTCGTGGAGAGCATCATGGCGTCTGCTCCACTGGAACGGGACGGGAATATAAGGAACAACGCCAAAATCCCAGGTCATACCGGCAGTATTGCTCATTGCGTAAAGACGAATATTCTTCTTTTTAGCGGTCTTGGCTTCACCTGCAAAGTATTGTCCGGGGCCTGCAAATGAAATGGTGTAATCGGGAGCGGTAAGGACGATATTATCTTTCCTGATCTGCTCAAACATTTCAAAGGTGACAAGGAGCGTTATATCATCAGGTAAAGAGTTGACAAGCGCGAGTCTGTCCTTTTCAGGAGCATACCCCCAGTTGTAAGTCCAGAACACAATCTCCGCCTGAGGACTGCACTCTCTTACTGCTTGCTTGATCATCTCCAGCCACTGCGGATAATCATAACACGGCCACCACCCCGGGCTTGGTTTCCCGGAACCGGTATCGTCATCCGGGGAACTATGAACTTTGCCGGTAGTATTTACAGTGTCCCTGCTGGGAAATTCGCATGATTCCCCCACCAGGATAACCCCTTTGGCTTGCGGACATGCCTTGAAAATCTTGCCGTAGGTATTCCGGTAGTGTTCAAGGGCATCTTTTTCTTCCGGGTGCTTGAGACTTTTTAAGTAGCTGTAAATATAAACGTCTATACCGAAAGCGGCGGCACGGTCGACAAGCTCATTAAAATCAAGGTAACCGACGGTGGTCATATCCACATCCTTGGCAAAAACAAGGATGGCATCCATGCCGGCGTGAGCTATAGCGCTGAGGTGGGCATCCGGGAACTGGTCTATTCCCCAGCCGGAATGAACCATCCGCGGAGAAAAGAGCGGCTGGCGTTTTTCCGTTCCGAGTTTCAAAACCGGCGCTTCGTTCAGATTCATGAGGTCTTCCAGGTAATAGCACGCCTGCGCTATCCCCCGGTCGTCAAACCCGCATACCCGTATCCGGTTCGGAGAAACATCAAGCTTATAGCTCTTGGAAAGTTTCAGGTCTTTCCCCCAACTTTTCAGATCAACTTTGGTTCCCAAAATGATGCAGTTCTCTTCCGAAAATTGCGCTATATCCTTCACCTTTTTCAGCAGTACGGAAACACTCATGCTCGTAAACAGATAGTCCTGAAGATCCTTAGCCGCCTTTACCGTAAGGGGCGAGGAACCGCTGCTGATAATGATCTTCCAGTCATCGTTTATTTCAAGTTCATTTTTTCCGGCTTTTACGGCGCTGTCCCGCCGGTCGGGTTTATGGACGACATTAAGACGGTTTCTAAATCCGTATTTTCTTTCTTTGAACATAAGCGTTTTCCTGGCTGTTTATTTTTTCCCGGTTAACGGCGCACTATCAAGATTCCTGCTGCACCGGCAGTTTTACCGGGATTAGTTTTTTTATCGTATTGACATAGGGATTACTGAATCTCTCATAAAGCATTTCCGCGGCACAGAAACCGCATAATTCAAGGTCCTTGTATATCTGGATAAACTCTTTTCCGGACATTCCTTCAGTTCCGTCATTGAAGACTGCTATCTTCGGCAGAGGGTATTTCCTTTTCAATATTTCACTCTTCAAGCAATCTATCACTTGCCGCAAATTGTTGCCTGAACATATTATTCCATCTATTTTCCGGGTTTTCACAATTCTAACGAGTTTTCTTCGGGCCGCCTGGTCTAAAGTCGGATACCGGGTTCCCCGTACATTATACAATATTGGTTTTTCCAGGTTATTCATCAGGCAATAATCCGATATGCCCCGGTATTTTTCCTCCATAAGAGGCTGCAGGATAAAGTTGTCGTGTTCATATTCTATTCCCAGAAAAAGAAGATTTCTGCAACCTTCCAGATCCAGTTTCTTTGCCGCCACATATCCGCCTTCATGGAAATCAATGCTTACGATATCCACCTCCATGCCCCAGGCAAATGAAGCGGCAACAACCGTGGGAATATTCAGTTTCAAAATTTCCGGCAGACAGGTCTGCAATGAGATGCCTCCAACTATAAAGCCGTCATAACGGCGCTTATCCTCCTCACTGCATCTCAGGAAACTTTCCCCCTGCAACAGCATTGCTATATCCTGCTGCATATTTACATACTTATCTATTCCTCGAAATAAACTGCCGAATACCCCGGTATTTACCTCGATCCCTTCCGGCTGGCTCGGAAAAAAAATGTACAGAATTTTGCGCGGCCCGGCTTTGGCGGCCCGGGGATTCTTTATTTCAGGCTTTCCGCACACAAAAATCCCGCGCCGATCGCGTTTCTCGATTATTTTTTCGCGTTCAAGTTCGGCCAGGGCATTCCTTACCGTCACCCGGCTCAGGTGGTTTAACTTGCAGAATGATCTTTCAGACGGAATACGGTCACCAAGCTTCAGGTTGCCGGAAGCTATCTGAAAAAGCAATGACTCTTTAAATTTTTCTTTTTTATTCCGGTAAGCATTCATCTTTTTTCCAACTGGTATTAATCTGGTTATATAATATAGCGTTATCGGCAATATGTCAAGCCTCAATAATACCAATTTTTAAAGAAATATGCAGTTTTCCTCTTGACAAGATAAATCAATCTCATTATACTAGAAGGTAGAACATCAAACCTGGATATTTGCAGAAAGGCCGCTGAAGGGCATCGAAACCGAAGATATTTAAAGCAACAGCAAAAAAGAGCGTTTTTTTTGAAATGAGTACAATTATCATCAGGAGGGCAAAAAATAACGGAAATCAGCAAAAAAAACCGAAATTTTTCTATTGAGAGAACTTTTTCAGAGTTTTTACCCAAAATTCTTATCAAGGAGGTCTGCTCTATGTTTCACATTTTGTCAAGACATAAACAAATGCCGCATGAAGAAAAACAGAAGGAATGCCGCGTAAAGGCGAACCGCGCGGGCAGTTGGAGCGCCGGGATAAGCTGGATGAATCATAAGTTTTCAGGGCGCAAGACATTTACCTTAATCGAACTTCTTATAACAATCGGTATTATAGCCATATTGGCGTCGATACTCCTGCCGGCCTTACAGAAAGCACGGGATAAAGGAAACAAAATCAAGTGTGCAGCCAATCTGAAACAGATGGGCACGGGTTTAATCATGTATGTAGACGATTATGACGGTTATTTGTTTCATAACAGTCCCGTAGTTGGTACAGAATGGAATGATCTTTTGGCTCCTTACTTAAGCCGCGGAACAGGAACTGTTCAGTTCGGTCAGATTTATGTCTGCCCTGCCAATAAGTATAGATATGGGGGAAGCGAGGATCTTAACTATGTGTATAATAATTACTTTGTCTACCGAAAATATAACACTACCCCATATCCTTCAGAAAAAATGATCTTTGCTGATGGCTGGTTGAAAGAAAGTTACTGGTATTACGTATTTAATCAAAATAGCACATATGATGCCGAGCATTATTGGACTATCTGGATGATTCATTCTTTTCAAGCCAATGCTTGCTGGCTAGACGGACATGTTAATTCAGTTACCAGTAACGAGATACAAGCTAATTGGATTAGATGGGTAAGATATTGGTCTTTGTAAATCAGACGGCTTGGCAGGGTAAAATGGAGCCGGCAAAAAATCAGGAGGATAAATGATACCAAAGGTAATAATTATTTTTTGCTTTACGGGTCTTACCGGAACAGTTCTGGCGGGAACAGGCGTAAGTGCTAACGTGAAAGGTCCGACGGAAGCCGGAACTTGGGGTAATCGTTCCGGGCACGTTAACCATAAGAAAATCAGCTATAGTGCGACCATGAAAACAGGCGCAACCGTATTTAAATTCAGACACTGGGTGGATGCCGATGAGTCTCATGCCCCGAAGGTACTGCCGCTGGAGGGAATGATCGGTCTGCTGGGCGCGGCAACCCAGAACTGGTATGCCAACGGATTTCTGCGCCTGTATGTCAATGGCACCCAGGTGGGTGAAACGCCGGTAAAATCCGTGCGGGTCACCGAAGAAGGTTCCAGGGGGGCCGTAGTCTTCGAATGGGAACGAAAAGAAGGAATCTGGCGGGTTACTTTTCTCGCATTCCCTTATGGAAAAAGTCTTTTTTGTTCCGTCAGGTATTTCCCTCCGGCAAAGTCCGCAGACTGGCAGATTGTCTTGGTTAATTTTCCCGCCGGTGCGACAAGAGACGGCGAACGCGCGGTTACGACTGCCGGACGGACGGTAAAGCAGGAAAATAAAATAGACCTTTCAGCTTCCGGCGAGTGGTGGGCGGTTTATTATGATAATGTCCACGAAGCCGGAACTCCCCGCAGCGAAGGCCCCTCGGCATTGGTATTTGTTCCGGAAGATGTCAAGTCGTGCAAAATCGATATCGGCACTTACCAGGTCACGACAACGATCCAGCCCCGGGGTAATGAAGTCCGGATGATTTTTTGGGATTTCTTTTTCGGCCGGAAAAACGCCCAGGCGGTAGACTACATGAAGGAGACGGGGAGCGATCAGTTAAAAAAACTCCGTCAAACCAGGTTCAGCAACAGCGCCATATTTTCAGAGGAATGGAAAACGCGTCAAAATGAAATTGAAAAATTTCTGGCCGAACTCGGCAACCCGCTCAAAGAGTCGGCTGAAGCTGCGAAATTGAAAAGCAAGCTGACTGAGCTAACCGGACGATTTATGAAAAACCGGGAAAAACCCGATGATGAATCAGAGTTCATCCACTTTCTGGAAGCCCAGAAAAAACTCTTGTTGGAGCTTCAGAGCAAGGCACTTTTTGAAAAATGAAATTTCTGCAATCTTCCCGGAATAAAAATCCGGAAACCCGTTTATCCGAGATAATCGCCGGCAAGGAAGGGAATTATCTGCTGCCGTTCTATTGGCAGCACGGTAATCATTTTGAATATATCCCGGAACAAATCGAGCGGATTCGGACCAGTGGCGCAAAGGCCTTTTGTGTCGAATCGCGTCCCCATCCCGATTTTTGCGGCTTGACCTGGTGGCGTGATATGGACGCCATTTTATCTGAAGCCCGCAAAAGGGACATGAAGGTCTGGATCTTTGACGACAACCATTTTCCGACCGGCAACGCCAACGGAGCAATTAAGGAAAAATTTCCCGAACTGCGTAAATGGTATCTGATTGAACGCCACCTTGACGTGATCGGAGTTATGAATGAAGCGGCTGTTCTGCTCCGGCCGGCTGACCGGGATTCCATTCTGTTAGGAGCATTCGCCTACGCCCGCACCGGAGTCGATGAGGATATAACTGGTGAGCCAATAGATATTACCGCCCATATCAAAGGTTCATATTTGTATTGGAATATACCCGAAGGCTGTTACCGGATTTTCTTTTTATACAAATCCCGGCTTGGCTTTTTGCCGAAACATGAATTTTATATTGATATGCTGCGCCGGGAATCGGTAGCTGTACTGATTGACGCAGTCTATGAACCTCATTATAAACATTATAAAAAATACTTCGGCAATACTCTGGCCGGCTTTTTTTCCGATGAGCCGTATTTGGGTAACGGCTGGATCGACACCTATAATCATATTGACCAAGGGGTTTACGATCGGCGGGTGGGAATGCCGGGTCTGGCCATGCCGTGGTGCGATGAAATACCCGTCTTGATGGCGGAAACAATCGGCGGGGATATTTTATCGCGTTTGCCTTTACTGTGGTACAGGCGGGAAGATTGTTCCCGGGAAATACGCTATGCTTACATGGAGGCGGTTACGAAGCAATATCGCGACTGTTTTACCCGCAATCTCGGCAACTGGTGCCGTTCGCGGGGAGTAGAGTATATCGGACATGTAATCGAAGACATGAATTCGCATGCCCGCCTCGGTTACGGCACGGGGCACTATTTCCGCTCCATAGACGGACAGGATATGAGCGGGATAGATATTGCATGCCATCAGGTAATGCCGGGCTTTGCCCACTATTCCCATACCGCCAGCAGTTGGGGTAAGGCAATGGATTCCGAGTTTACTCATTATATTTTAGCCCAACTGGCAGCTTCCGCAGCGCATTTTAACCCGCTATACCAACGGCGTGCGTTGTGCGAAGTTTTCGGGGCCTACGGCTGGGGAGCCGGAACTCCAATGCTGAAATGGCTGATAGACTTTCTGTTAGTTCGCGGGATAAATCACTTTATACCCCATGCCTTTTCTCCGGAATATCCCGACCCCGATTGTCCGCCCCATTTCGGCGCAGAAGGACATGATCCTCAGTTCGGGGCATTCACAAAATTAATGATATATACCAATAAGATCAGCCATTTGCTTACCGGAACCATTCATCATGCCAATGCGGCGATTCTTTACCACGCGGAAGCCGAATGGTGCAATTCCAACGGTGAATATATGTTGATGCAAAAACCGGCGAAAGTACTGTACGACAACCAGATATGTTATGATATTATTCCCCTGGATACGCTGGTTAATGCCGTTGTCAAAGCGGGAAAACTGGTACTTAATCAGGAATGTTATGATTGTTTAATTATTCCTTTTGCCAGGTATTTGCCGCAGCAGGCAGTGGTTATTCTGGAACGCCTGCAAACCCGGGGTCTGAAAATATGGTTCATTGATGGAAAAACTGAAAATTTCAGTTTAAAGGCCGCGATTGTTCCGCTGGAAAAATTAGCGGAGGAAATGATAATTGACGGGATGGTTGATATTAAAGTGCAGGGCAATTATCCGTTTTTGCGTTATTATCATGCCAGTCAGGATGCCTGTGACATTTATATGTTCGTCAATGAATCCGTCACGGAACCGGTGGATACAATGGTAACTTTGCCAGCCGGGAATTATTTCCTTAAGCTGGATTTCCTGAATGATAAAATTAACCGGGAAAAGACCGATGAAAAAAACCGGTTGAAATTGAATTTGGCGCCATACCAGTCCGGCGTATATGTCAGCACTAAAAATGATAAGTTTTGGAGTAATTATAGCCACGACATGTATCCCCTTTTCGGAAGCGGCATCCCAATAAAACCGGAATTTAAAGTTGAAATTGCAGACTCCGGTGATTTGTCGGCCTTCAGATTGTATTGTGAAACGGATAGTTTGTTTAACATTACCGCCCCCGAACATCTGCCGGATTTTTCCGGTTTGATCCGCTATACCGGGAAGTTTGAATACGAAGGGAAATATGCCGTCTGCCTTGATCTCGGCATGGTCGGACAGAGTTCAAAGGTCATTCTGAACGATCACGATCTGGGATACCGGATATGTCCTCCTTACCGATACGAGATCACCAACATGCTGAAACAAGGTACGAATACGCTGGTAATTATCGTAGCTAACACATTGGCAAATAAAGAAAAAGATTATTTCTCTTCATTCCTGCAATTACCTCCGTCGGGAATGCTTGGGCCTTTGACTGTTTGGAGATTGGGGAATTAAAGAAAAATTTAATTAATTAGTGCTTGAACGAAAAAGCCTTAAATCGGCAAATTTCAGCGGAATCAGGCGATTTTACAAGGAGTCTGTTGGTCCGAAGCTAATGCGAACTATTATAAACGAAGCCAACGACGATACCGGA
>JAQULZ010000064.1 GCA_028718375.1 Victivallaceae bacterium
AAGTATAAAGTTTTCCGCTTCGGTATCAGTTTTGACGCTACCTGAGGGGGCAGCGCCCGGAAAAAATTAAAGAGGCAAGGTCAATAAAGTCGAAGTTTTCCGGGAGCGTTTCACGAAACCGGAAAACCACCGTAAAACAGAACTGTATCCGACCTTCGCGTCGGTGTAACACGTACCTTAAAGACAATTTTACCAAAAATCTGGAGACCGCTAATGAAGATGTTAATTTCCGGGAAGTGGGTGGATAAGGAGGAGGTTATTCCGGTAAAGAATCCTTACGACGACAGTTTTATCGACTCGGTGCCCCGGGCTGACGAAAAAGACGTGGAAAATGCGCTCCGGAGTGCTTCAAGGGGGGCTGAGATAATGCGCAGGCTGCCTGCTCTCCGGCGGGCGAAAATTCTGGAAAAAACCGCCGAACTGCTCGAGAAAGACGGGGAAAAATTTGCCGGGAAAATATCGGAAGAAGTCGGCAAGACCCTGAAAGAGGCCGGAGCCGAAGTCAATCGGGCCATCCAGGTTTTCAGGATATCTTCCGAAGAGGCCAAACGGATTTCCGGAGAAACAGTACCGTTCGACGCGGCGCCCGGAGCGGCCAACAAACAAGGTTTTTACCTGAGGGTTCCGGTCGGCATTATTCTGGCCATAACCCCTTTTAATTTCCCGCTCAATCTGGCGGCGCATAAAATAGCCCCGGCCCTGGCCGCCGGAAATTCAGTGATTCTCAAACCATCCAGTCTGACTCCGCTGGCGGACCTGATGCTGGCCGAAACCATGCTCAATGCCGGGCTGCCGGAAGAAGCCTTGAATGTTATTACCGGTCCCGGCGCATCTGTCGGCCTGTCGCTGGCGGAAGATCCGCGGATAAGAATGATAACTTTCACCGGCAGCGCCGAAGCCGGGAAAGCAATAACCCGCCGGGCCGGGTTGAAGAAAATAGCCATGGAACTGGGGTCAAATTCAGCGGTTATCCTGATGGACGACGCCGACCTGAAGTCAGCCCTGCCGCGCCTGCTTACCGGGGGCTATGGAGTGGCGGGACAGGTCTGCATATCGGTTCAGAGACTGATTGTCCACCGGAAGATACTGGACTCGTTCTTAGCTAAATTCACTCCCCTGGTCCGAAAGCTGCAAATCGGCAATCAGCTTGCTGAAACTACGGACATGGGACCGCTGATCTCGGAACAAGCGGCCGTCAGGGCCGAGACCTGGATCAGAGAAGCGGAAGCGTTGGGAGCAAAATGTGAAATAGAAGTAAAAAGAACCGGTTCCCTGCTCAGCCCGACCGTCATCACGGGAGTAACGCCGGAGATGAAGGTTTTTTCTGAAGAAGCTTTCGCGCCGTTTGTTACCGTGACTGATTTTGAAGATTTACCGGCAGCAATCAACCTGGTCAACAATTCGAAATACGGTTTGCAGGCCGGCATCTACACCGGCAGCATTTCCACGGCTTTCAAGGCCATCGGGGAACTGGAGGTGGGCGGCGTGATAATTAATGATATTCCCGCTTTCCGAGTTGATCTTATGCCTTACGGCGGCTTCAAGGAAAGCGGAATCGGCCGCGAAGGGGTAAAATACACGGTCCAGGAAATGACGGAAATAAAACTTGCCTGTTTCAACCTTTAATTAACGGAATAAGAAAAAATAATGGACACGCGCCGAAAGATGCAAATAGAAGCGGTTGCACGGGACAAAAATCAATTGACAATCGTAACTACCGGGGCAAAATATATTATTAACACATCCGGCAAACAAGGAAGCATCGATTGTTACCAGCAACTCAATAAAAAACGTCTGGTCGCTTCCCTTGAGTTCAATTTCGCCTTCTCCGCTTTAAGCGTGGAAAAACAAGACCGGGAACGGTGCATCCTGCACCAGCATCTACCGGGACGCAGCTATCTGCGGCTGGAAATAAACCGCGATTCCCTGCTCGATATTCACTCCCCCGCTTATAACACCGGAATGCCGTTAAGCGCGGCAGTCAAGGTTTCCGGCAGTGATTTTGCGCCGTATTACACGGCGGAAAATGAGGGCAACGTTTTATTGCTCGATGATGTCGGCGGAGTTGGCGTTTACCCTTATAAGGGATTTACCAAAAAGGATTCAATAAGTTTCGCGGGCAAAGATTTAACGGTCAATTATCAGGCGGCGGAAGGTGATTGCAGATTTTTTATTGCCGTGTATCCGCCCCGGAGGTTCAATCATTCCCAATCCGTAGAGGAAAGGATCTGTCATAATTTTCTGCCTCCTTCCGCCTGGCAGTACCAATATCCTTCCGACGCAACCATAAAGGACCTGGCAAAATATACCAATATTCTGGTTTTGCATAATGAAATATGGCAGGGAAAATATACCGGGAACGGTAAACCGGTCATTACCGCGGAGGATCACCGGCAGGATGCCTGTTACTGCTGCTTCGACTATATTCCCGTGGATGAACAGGAACTCCAAAGGGTAGTGAAAAAAGCGCATTCCCTGGAAATGAGAGTAATTCCGTTTACGAGCCCTTATTATTCCCTTGCCCGGGGCAATGAGTTTCTGGACAGGATGGAGCGGATGCTGGATAAATATGAAATGGATGGAGTTTATTTTGACTGTGTTCTAAACGACCTGCCGGCGGCCTACCAGATGGTAAAATCCACCAGAAAACTGCTGAAGGACAAGCTGCTTTACGTCCATTTTTACCACGAGCCGCTGATGAGCAGAAATATTTACTGTCCGTTTATCGATACTTACGCCGACTATACCTTGAGAGCGGAAGACCTGGGTACTTTTTCCGATGACTTTCTCCGATATGCAATCTCCGGATACAATATCAGCAATAGTATAGGTTATATATGCTACAACGCCTGCGGCCCGAATTTTATGGCGAAGCTGATAGACAAGGCTTTGCAGGTTAATGCCCGGTTCCACTTGGGGTGGCCGGAAGGAGATAACGAAAAATTACTTAAGAAAGAATACTTTCCAAAGTTAAAAAAATACAAACAACAATAACCGCCGTTAAGGAGGCAATGACGATGATAAAAAAGGGTTTCAATGTTCCGGGAGTCAAAGCGCCCCGGCCTAATGAAAGAATGCTGAAGGTTTTAATGAGTCCTGAATTGGGAGATACAAATGATCTGACCATTCTTATTTCAATTATTCCCCCCGGTTCAACGACCGGGCTGCATACTCATCACGGAGATGAATATATGTATGTGGTTTCCGGTCGCGGGGAAAGCATTGAAAACGGGCAGGTTTCTCCCATCGAACCGGATTCCCTGATTGTCGCTTGCGGGGGAAATGAACATGGGATCAGAAATACCGGCGATGAATCGCTTAAGCTGTTTTGTATTTTCTGTCCGGCCCTGGAGCCGGTCGGGTGTTTCCTGGAAGCTATTGAAGCGGCAAAGACGGAAACGCCAGTGAAATAATTGGGATTGTGTCAAATATGGACAAAATTAAAGGAAGAATCATGAAACGACCTACAATCGGATTTATCGGCTTGGGGATCATGGGTAAGCCCATGGCCAAAAACATCCTTAAGGCGGGCTATGCGCTGGTTGCCTATGATATTTCTGACCGCGCGGTGGAGGATCTGGCCGCGTGCGGAGCGGCAAAAGCCCAATCGCCACGGGAAGTGTCCTGCAAATCGGAAGTGGTCATCACCATGTTGCCGGATTCGCCGGATGTTGAAAAAGCGGTTCTGGGTAAAGACGGCGTCCTGGAAGGGATAAAACCCGGCTCGGTTTTTATAGATATGAGTTCCATAGCTCCCTCGGTTTCAAAGAAGATAGCCGCTGAACTGGAAAAGAAAGGCGCAGCAATGCTGGACGCGCCGGTAAGCGGCGGCGAGACCGGCGCCATCAATGGTGAATTGTCAATAATGGCGGGCGGCGAAAAAGAAGTGTTTGATAAATACCTGGAAGTTTTGAGGGCAATGGGGAAAAATATAGTCCGGGTGGGTGATCTGGGGGCAGGCAATGTTGCCAAATTTGCCAACCAGATTATCGGCGCGATTATCCTTGAAGCGATTGCGGAAGCATTTGTTCTGGCCAAGAAAGCCGGGGTTCCACCTGATATTTTATATGATGCCATCAAAGACGGCGTGGCCGGCAGCAGGATGCTTGATCTCAAAATACCGATGATCAAGACCAGGAATTTTAAGCCCGGCTTTAAAATTAAATTACATCAAAAGGACTTAAAGAATGCCCTTTTAATGGCGAGTGAATTGAATATACCTTTGCCGGTGACTGCGTTGGTACAGCAAATAATGGGGGCTCTGGTTAATAAGAACAAGGGTGACTGGGATAACCTGGCCATACTTACTTTTATTGAAGAACTCGGAGGGGAAGAAATATGACAGATAAAACTCGTCCGAAAATAGGCTTAGTCATGGGGGATGCGGCCGGCATCGGACCCGAAATCATCATTAAAGCTCTGGGAAAAAAGGAAATAACTGCGCAATGTTATCCTTTTGTGATAGGGAGCCTGGAAATAATGAAAGCAACCTCCGGGAGCCTGAACAGAAAAGTCACTTTTACAAGCTTAAACTCATTTGAGGAATTAAACTCCGTTTCGGAAGCGATCCCGGTTTTTGATTGTGAAATAAGCAAAAATCCCCAATTCCGTTATGGCGTCGTCGATCCTGTCAACGGGCAAAATGCCATTGCCTATATCGAGAAAGGGGTTGAACTGGCCTTATCCGAAAAGATTGACGGCATAACGATCGCGCCGCTGTGCAAGGAAGCGATGCATAAGGGAGGACTGCAATTCCCGGACGAGACTTCTTTTCTGGCCGACCTGGCCGGCATCAAGGTCAAAACGCTCAGCAAATGGGGCGAAGTTTTTGTTTCGACGGTGGTTGGCCACGTTCCTTTCCGCCAGATAAGCGGCCTGGTGACCAAAGAACGGATAATTCCGGTGATCAAAAATCTTTCTGACTTTGTCAGCCGGTTCAAAGACTCTCCCCGCATCGGAGTTGCGGCATTAAATCCGCATGGAGGAGAAGACGGTTACTTCGGAGACGAGGAAATCATGGAAATCAAACCGGCGGTTGAAGCGGCCAAAAAGCTGGGAATACGGGTTGCCGGACCGTTTCCGGCGGACACGATATTCATGCGCGCCAGAAAGGGTGAATTTGACGGGGTCGTTTTTCTTTATCACGACCAGGGAAATATTTCCGTCAAGGCTTCTTCTTTTGGCCAGGGAGTTTTAATTTACAGCGGGCTGCCCTTCCCCTGCACCGGCCCCACCCACGGCATCGCCTATGACATAGCAGGAAAAGATATGGCTGATCCGGGAAGTTTCGAGGAAGCGTTGAAAGTAAATATAAAGTTGGGTATGAAAAGCAGGATATTGAAATGAATGCTGAAAAGCTGTTTGATCTCTCGGGACGGGTTGCATTGATTACCGGCGGAAGCAAGGGGATCGGCTATGCCGTTGCGCAAGGATTCGCCATGGCCGGGGCTGCGGTGGCACTTACCAGCAGGCATGGCGCGGAGGCTGAACAGGCCGCCAAATCATTGGAAGCGTTTAAAGTGGAGAGCCTTGGCATAGGCGCGGACGTAAAAGACCTGTCCCAAGCCCAGTCAACGGTGCTGGAAATAACCGGCCGGCTGGGCCGACTGGACATTCTCGTCAATAATGCGGCAGCGGGATCGCGTAAACCGGCCCTGGAGGTAACCGAGGAATTCTGGGACAATATTCTGGATACTAATCTCAAGGCGGCTTTTTTCTGGGCCCAGGCGGCAGCCCGTCAAATGGTCAAACAGCATAAAGGCGGGAGAATTATCAATATCTCCTCCGTAGGCGCAATGGTTGCCCAGCGTGAAAACGCTCCTTACGGCGCCAGTAAGGGAGGCCTGAATCAACTGACCAGGAACCTGGCGGTGGAATGGGCCGGATACAACATCCTGGTCAACGCCATTGCCCCGGGAAGCATCATAACCGAAGGTAATGAAAAACACTTATCCAATCCTAAAAGTATCGAACATAACCTGAGTAAAATATGTCTCGGACGCATCGGGAAACCGGAAGAGGTAATCGGCGCCGCCGTCTTTCTGGCGTCCGAGGCATCATCTTACGTAACCGGTCAAATATTATATGTGGACGGGGGCTGGACCATAGAATGAAACTTCCGGCAAAAATGGATTTCATACGTTCTTGTAGAAAAACTAACCAATATTAAGAGGACGATTTATGTCAAAAGTAAACGGCAAAATCGACCGGCTTGAAAAAAGGCAAAAGTTTTCAGGGGAGGCAGCTTATGGGAAATAATTACTCTTACAGAATGAATATCCGAAAGCCGTTAAACACGTTTTTGAAAAGTCTGAAAAAGGAGGATTTTAAAATGCGCAAGTCATTAATTAACAACAGGTTCACCCTCATTGAGCTCCTCGTTGTGATCGCGATCATAGCGATTCTCGCCTCAATCCTGCTTCCGGCATTAAATAAAACCAAGGATACCGCCAAGCGGATAAGTTGTGTAAACAACATGAAACAAATGGGTACCGGGATAATATACTATACCATGGACAGTAACAGCTATATGCCCCTGGTGCAGCAGAATATATGGGATTCTACTGCAGACTGGTCCATTGTCTGGATAAATTTGATTCATCCCTATCTTAATAATCAAAGCTGGGATGGAGGCGGGCCTAACACATCCAAAGTTATTTTCTGTCCGTCCAGCGAAAATGAGATACTCATGTTCAATGGCAAGAAAAAGGCAAACTATATGTATAATAAAAGAGTGGGACTTATGGATACGTCATGGGGATTCCCGACATACGTTGATTATTCACCCCGAAAATTGGAAAAATGTCCAACTCCGTCAACAATAGGAATTGTTGTGGATGGGAAATGCCGTTCTTGTAATAATATGGGATTTGATGTCCGTACCCGCGCCCTGGCAATAACTTATTTTGATTCGAGACACTCAGGACGTATAAACTCCCTTTTTGTGGATATACATGTTGACTCCCTTAATACTCTTCAGAGCTCCGATCAGGAAATTGCAACTTATTATTATCTTCCTCACAGTAAATGGCCTTAATAAAAAAATAAGCAGGGGTACAGGAAAACAAAACGTCATGCGGGTACTTTATCTTTCAGGGGGTTCCCATGGTTCGAATTATTTCGATAATTGCCGACTCAGGTTGTGTAATTCAAACTGACGGATAAAAACATTCGAATTCCAGGATTATGGTGGTAAAATTGACAAATCCGGGAAGAAAAGGAGGAAAACAAGTCCCGGCAGTAAAAATGATTACTGCATTTTCAGCCGTAAAATCAAAAAACAGAAGAAGCCGAAAATTTTTCACGGATTCAAGATAAACACTGAAGGGAAATATCACGATGAATGGAACAAACAGAATTTTACAAGGCGTTATTATGACCGCGACAGTTTGGCTGGGCTGCCAATTCGATATTTTGGCCGGGGAAAACCTGGTCAGGAATCCCGGATTCGAGGAAAATGCGAAAAAGGCGGTCGGTTGGCAGACTATGGGCAAGTGGTTTGAGAAACCCAAGGGGAGCGGGATCAGCGAAACTGCCGTGGATACCACTGTCGCCCACGAGGGGAAAAATTCGCTGGTAATAAAGGGAAACCAAAACCGAGGCTATGCGTTGCAGGATGTTCCGGTAAAAAAAGGAGTTTCCTATGTAATAACTGGCTGGGTAAAGGCCTCGGATCTGGATATCAATGGGGCGGTAAGTATAGAGCAGATGACTAAGCTTCCCAACGGGAAAATGAGTCATTATAATCTTCAGGGAAAGAAAATACCTGGCGGTGTTTGCATTTGCCCCGTTTCCAGCACCCAAGACTGGGAAAAATTCACTGTTGAAGTCAAGGCGTCCGGGGAAACAGACGTTTTAAAAATTGTTCTCCTGACCAAAGCCGCCAATACGGGAACGGTCTGGTTCGATGATATCCGCATGGAGGAGAAAAGTGAAACCGGGTTGGATAGTGCCAATGACTCCGGTGAACTTATAAGCGCAGAGTTGTTCCCGGCAGAATATCAAAAGGGGATATACCATGCAAATAAAAATTTCCCGGCAGTAATGGTTTTAAAATTCACCAAGTCCGTAACCGCAGATAAATTAAAAAATCCACGTATCGTGATAGACATGCCGGCGGGATATTCCTGCCTTGGCGTTTGCCCTAAGTTTGCCAAACGGGACAGTAACGGAATATTCCAATGGAAAATGGAAAAAATGGATACATCCGGTATCGAACGTAATGGTCTGAAATATACCAGGTATATCGTCTACCTGAATGATTACTTGGTAAAAGAATTGTTAAAAACCAGTATACAGTACGGTGTCGAAGAAAGAATATACATTCAATCATCTTCAAATATTGGAGTGAATGATAAGCAAGATGCATTCATCAAACTCGCCAGCGACAACTGGGAGGGAAAAGAAAAAAAATTTAAGTTAATATTACTGCCGGAATTACCCTTTAACAAAATTAAAACCGATAAATTCGGCATGGTTATTTCACATACCATGTTAAGCAGCATGACAGTGCCTGACGTAAAAATAAGCAAGGCGTATACTGATTTCTGGAGATCATTGACCGCAAAACCATATATCCTGTTTCCCCCTCGGATCTGGAAGGGGCTGAAACCGGAATTAAAAGCAACTTACAAGAATAATTTTCAAATTTTACTTATCCAATTTTCCGCTCCGGGAGGAACCCCGGCAGGATGCGGAAACCTTAAAAAATGGATTGAATATGCAAAAGACAAGGGCAAAATCCCTCCTGAATATATCGTCGTTGCTCCGGGGAAAAAAATTAGTTTCAGATTATTATGTCCCGGTTATCTTGGAAAAAATGATTTTTTCTGGAATGATTATTTTGCCTCTTCATTGAAGCAATATTTACCGGATCCGTTGGTACGGGGAATATTGTATGACATCGAGCCCGGGGCAATGGATTTCTGTTTCTGCAGGAATTGCCTGAAAGATTTCAAAAATTTTGCAAAATTGGAAAAAATTCCCTCTGTGGAAGAAATACAAAAAAAGTATCCGGATAAATGGTTTGATTTCAGGGTCAGGCAGAATTCAGCCATGATCAAGGCGTTTTGCGACTGCATCAGGAAAAATTTTCCCGGAGTTATGGCGGTAGTATGCACGGACCCGCTCCATTCATCCGGCAGTCCTGTTTCCAAATGGTGCGGTGTGGATGCGCGTCTTTCCGACCGGGACGCGGATCTTTTCATGAATATGCCTTATTATTCGGGAATAAGGTATTTTGATGACATAAAACTAAACAATGAAGTTCTTAAAACCCCCAATTTCCCTTTTAATAATCCGGCCCAAAGGATTCGCTCATGTTTTTCGTGCTATACCCCGGAAAAAATAAAGCAGAACATCATCGCAACCGCAGCTCTCGGTGGTAAAGGTTTTGGTTTCTGGCCGGATGATGTCCTCGACGGCAAGTATCTGCAAAACATCCAAGCCGCCTATACCCTGGCCGCAAAGGCCGAAGATTATTATTCGGCAAAACGGAATGACCGGGCGATATTAATTAAACCGGCCAGCCGGAATATTATTTTTAAGTCACTGCGCGGGACTGTTCACGAGAAAGACGGGAATTTTCTTGCCACGATAATAAATTATGCTCCCAGTGAACTTACCATTAATTTAAAAGCCGCAGTTCCGGAAAAGCAGAATTACCGGGTAAGGGATGTTGAGACGGGCGGACTGTTCTACAAAGATAAAGCAACCGTTCTCGCCACTGATGACATCCGAACCGGTTTTATGGTAAATGTGCCGGGGAACGGAATAAAAGTCATTGAAATAACCAAACATAATATTGAGGGATCTTCCGGTAAAACGCCGGCGGTTTATCAGAATGAAATTAAAAAGAAACTTGAAAATACAAGGAAAAATTACCCGAATAATTACAATTCCCCGGGTACAGCTGAAATAAGCTGGAGCACTCTCGATCAGAAAGTTTCCCTCCCTCTCATGAAAATGGCGGTGCAAAATACTGAAAATCCGCCCTTGACAGATGGAATTTTAAATGATGATTGCTGGAAAAATACTGCGCCGGCGGGTTTTATCGGAGAATCGGGAGAAACGGTGAAAGATAAAACTGACGCCTATCTTGCCTGGGACGAAAAAAACCTTTACCTCGCCTTTGTCAATCATGAACCCAATGGGGATAAATTAAAAGCCGCTTCGACAAAAAGAGATGAGCCTAATATGTGGAAAGATGATTCTGTTGAAATTTTCATAGCTCCCTATCCCGAAAAGAAAAAAAGCTACTACCAGTTTATCATTAATACCAAAGGAATTATCACCGACAGCCATTGGTCTTCTCCCTGGTTCGGCAATAATGCTTATACCAGTAATATTGAAGCCGGGGTGAAAGTGGAAAAGGACAGATGGATTTTAGAGGTGAAAATTCCTTTCCGGGATCTAAGCATCAATGATCCGCAGGAAAAAACCTTTACCGCCAACTTTTACCGCAACCGCTATGCCGGAACTGACCCGGTTTACAGTTGCTGGTCGCCAACTTTTGCCCATAACCATCACCTCCCGGAAAGATTCGGCGTCCTTTTACTTAAAAAGAAAAAATAAGGCTTATACTTTCATCATAAACTTGACGGGCAACCCTAAACGGTGGTGGAATCGAATAAACCGAGGCGGAAAAAACATTTTTTCCGCCTCGGTATTTTCCAGTAATTCCGGCTGATTTATTACTTCTTTTCAGCCCGGATTACCGCCTGAGCGGCAGCAAGGCGCGCGATCGGCACCCGGTACGGACTGCATGAAACATAATTCAAACCGACATTGTAACAAAATTCGATCGAACTCGGTTCGCCGCCGTGTTCGCCGCAAATTCCGAGCTTGATGTTCGGCCGGGTCTTGCGGCCTTTCTCCACGGCGATCTTAACCAGTTCGCCGACGCCGTCCCGGTCGAGCACCTGGAACGGATCATATTCGTAAACTCCGGCCTTGACATAATCGCCGAGGAATTTACCGGCGTCGTCGCGGGAGAAACCGCAGCCCATTTGGGTCAGGTCGTTGGTACCGAATGAGAAGAATTCGGCTTCCTCGGCAATCTTATCGGCAGTGATTGCCGCACGCGGAATTTCGATCATCGTACCGATCATCACCGCGAGTTTTCTGCCTCTTTCCTTTGAGACCGCCTCAATCGTGGCGGTTATGATGGCTTTCTGGAGCGCCAGTTCCTTGACGTTGCCGACCAGCGGCACCATGATTTCAGGTTTGGAGCCGGATACTTCACAGGCGGCTTCGCAAATCGCGCGGGTCTGCATCTCGGTAACTTCCGGATAAGTCATGCCGAGGCGGCAGCCGCGGTGACCGAGCATCGGATTGAATTCGTGCAGACTATCGACCAGCACCCGGATCTCATCCACCGAAGTACCCATCTGCGCCGCCATTTCCTGCTGACCTTTTTCATCCTGGGGCAAAAATTCATGGAGCGGCGGATCGAGCAGCCGGACCGTGCACGGGCGGCCCTCCAAAGCCTTGAAAATGCCGATGAAGTCATTACGCTGCAACGGCAGCAGTTCATTCAGAGCTTGAATATATTGTTCAACCGCCCCCAAATCTTCTTTATTGCAGCGGCAGACTGCGGTCTTGAGTTCCTCAACGGTTTTTACGCCATAACTTTCCTTGAGTTTCTTGACCGTTTCCGCCACCAGAATCAGCCGGCGGAACGCAATGATCCGGTCGCCTTCGAAGAACATATGTTCGGTACGGCACAAACCGATGCCTTCGGCCCCGAACTTAACCGCGACAGCGGCGTCATGCGGGGTATCGGCATTGGTGCGGACATTCATGGTGCGGTATTTGTCGGCCAATTCCATAATATGGCCGAACGGACCGGTAAGTTCCGGCTCAACGGTATCGATCTTACCTTTATAAACCGTACCGCGCGAACCGTTCAGGGAAATCCAGTCGCCTTCTTTTATTTCCACGCCGCCGACGGTGAATTTCTTTTTGGCGTAATCAATCGCGATATCGCCGCAGCCCGCCACACAGCAGGTGCCCATCCCGCGCGCCACTACCGCCGCATGGGAAGTCATGCCGCCGCGGGCGGTCAGAATACCGCTGGCCACATGCATGCCGCCGATATCCTCGGGACTGGTTTCAATCCGGCACAGGATAACCTGTTTGCCTTCGTTGGCCCAAGCCTCGGCATGTTCGGCAGAGAACACCGCCTGGCCGGTAGCCGCGCCCGGAGAAGCCGGCAGACCGACAGTCAGTTTCACGGCTTTTTCTTCCGCGCTCTTGACGAACACCGGATGCAGGAGCTGATCGAGCTGAGCCGGTTCCACCCGCATCAGAGCCTGCTCGGCGGTAATCAGGCCTTCTTCGACCAAATCCATCGCAATTTTAACCGCGGCGGCGGCAGTACGTTTGCCGTTCCGGGTCTGGAGCATGTAAAGTTTCCCGTCTTCAATCGTGAATTCCAGATCCTGCATATCCTTATAATGTTTTTCCAGCAGCACCCGGATCCGGTCGAGGTTCTTGAAACATTCCGGCATGGCTTCCTCAAGCGACGGATATTTAGCCCGCCGTTCCGCCTCCGGAACATCGGCGGAAGCCGCCCAGGCCCGGGAACCGGCCAGCGTAATCTGCTGGGGAGTCCGGATACCGGCGACCACATCTTCGCCCTGGGCGTTGATGAGAAATTCGCCGTAAAAATATTCGTTGGCGCCGGTCGACGGGTCACGGGTGAACGCGACTCCGGTAGCGCTGTTTTCGCCGGAATTGCCGAACACCATGGTCTGAACGTTAACGGCGGTGCCGAGCAACCCGCGGATGTCATTGATCTGCCGGTAACGGATGGCGCGCGGATTGTCCCAGGAATCGAACACCGCCTGAACGGCGTTCCACAACTGTTCCATCGGGTCGGTCGGGAAATCCTTTCCGGTCGCCTGTTTCACGACGGCTTTATATTTCGCAATGACTTCCTTCAGTCCGTCGGCAGTCAGTTCGGTGTCCAGTTTCGCCCCGCGGGCGTTTTTAACGGCTTCCAAAGCATGCTCGAAATCATGATGTTCGAGGCCGAGCACCACATTGCCGAACATCTGAATAAACCGCCGGTAGGAGTCCATGACAAAGCGTTCGTTCCCGGTAAGTTTTATCATGGCCGCAACCGTTTCGTCATTGAGCCCCAGATTCAATACCGTATCCATCATCCCGGGCATGGAAACCGCCGCGCCGGAACGCACTGACAGCAACAGCGGATTGGGACCTTTCCCAAAAGTCTTGCCGGTAATTTCCTGCAAAGTTTTCAATGCGTCTTTCACCTGCGTTTCGATCAGGGCGAACAATTTATCGCGTCCGATCCGGCCGTATTCGGCACAGGCTTCGGTCGTTACCGTAAAACCCGGCGGCACCGGTAATCCGAGTTCCGCCATTTCCGCCAGGTTTGCGCCTTTGCCGCCGAGCAGCTGCTTCATGGAAGCGTTGCCTTCCGACTTGTTACCGCCGAAAAAATAGACATATTTTCTACTGTCGCACTTACAATTGCAAGCCATTGTCTTTTCCTTTTTTTGTTTGTTACTAAATTAATTACGGATAATCACCAACTGCCGTTTTATCCGTTGAATAATTTCAGCTCAGCGCATCTCAAATTTATCAAATGCCGCTATGATTTTATGTTTTTGCGGGTTGGAGTTGACATTTACCAACACGTACGAGCCTTTGACCAGGGCCGGGAATTTCAGTCCCATGATATAGACGTACTTGTTCTTTTTAATTTTTTCGATCCGCTCCCGCTGGATCGGGAGATTGACGTTGAAATAATAAGCGGCAACCCGCTGACCGCTGATCCCCATCTCCATGCCGGCATCCGCATATAAAAGCGCCGGTTCAAGCGGACGGATATATTCGATTTTGACCCCGTACAGGGACAAACAGTCCGCGAGATCCCGGATTTGCAGAGAATTATTGTTTACGGCACAGCCCGCCGCCGCAATCAGCATTACCGCTCCCGACCAAACCGCCAGCCGGACTCTCACTATTGCAACTGAACCCAGTCTCAAGATAGCATCCTTCGTTGTCATACATTCCGCTTATAATAACATGCTTTGGACATAATACAAGAGTCGCTTGTTGCAAAAAGCGGGAAAGAACCTATAGTTATCGGATATGAACAATTATCATATAGTTTTAGTGCATCCTGAAATCCCGCAGAACACCGGCAACGTCGGCCGTTTATGCGTATCCACCAATACGCGCCTGCACTTGATTGAACCGCTGGGTTATTCGCTCGACGATAAATACCTCCGGCGTTCCGGCATGGACTACTGGCAATATCTGGAACTCAGCGTCTACCGGAACTGGGAAGATTTCAAAGCCCGGAATCCCCAAGCCGAGTTGTATTTCTTTTCGACCAGGGCGACTAAGGTATTCTGGGAATGCCCTTATGCTGACGATTCTTTTCTGGTCTTCGGCAATGAAGGCTCGGGATTGCCGGTCGAATTCTATGATATCTACCGGGAACGGTTGTATTTGCTGCCGATGGCCGGTAAATTTCACCGGAGTCTCAATCTGGCCAATTCGGCGGCAGCCGCCCTCTTCGAAGGACTCCGGAGAAATTATGGAAAAAAGTTTTAAGTTGCTGAGGAATAATAAATTGGAAAATTTCATCAAAACGGTTTTATTGCTCTTGGCCGGAATAATTATTTTCGGTTTGGTGATTCTGCTGCTGCCGGTCCTCCTGCTGGTTTATCTGTTTCTGCCTTCGCGCCCGACAAAAACCTGGTTCGGCACTTTTACCCAAACCGCACAATCCCGCCCGGAACAACCTGAAACCCGGAACAATGAAGCACAAATCCCGGCTTCGGAGGATATTATCGACGTAACCGCCAAGGAAGTGAAAAACAACCAGGAAAGGAATTGAAATGAAAACTCATACGAAACTTTTTTTCGGCGGCATAATCATGCTGGCGGGGCCGGTCATTATTCTGGCCGGATGCATTGCCTATCAGCTCGCCCACATGGATCCGCCTTCCGCGGCACACCTGAATCTGAGATGGGGATTTTTGGTCTTCTATGCGATGGCGGCCGGACTGGTTATGCTGATCTTCGCCCGCGGTCTGAAACAGGAATACCGGAAAAAAATGCGGCAATGAGGAATACCCCCCATTTATAAGTAATACGCAAGTTGCAAAAATATGGAGTTATTTGGAGATTGGGTATTATTGCTTTCGGAACTTGAAAAAAACTTTTTTCCTTATATTTTAATCGGTTCAGTCAAGCCCAATGCCAAACTGCAAGGAGACAGTTAATGTCGAAAGAATATAATGTGGCCGTGGCCGGGGCGACCGGTGCGGTTGGAATAGAAATGATCCGGACTTTGGAAAAGCGCAATTTTCCGGTCAGAAACCTGCATCTTTTAGCCTCTTCGCGTTCCGTAGGCAAAATTCTGACCTACAAGGATACTGAAATCGCCGTCGAGGAACTTACTGAAAAATCGTTCCACAATATCGATATTGCCCTGTTCAGCGCCGGAGCGGATATTTCCCGGCAATTCCGCCAAGCCGTGGTCGATTCCGGAGCGGTGATGATCGACAATTCCAGCGCCTTCCGGATGGAGGACGACGTGCCCCTGGTAGTTCCGGAAGTCAATCCGGAAGACATCCGGAAACACAACCGCGTCATCGCCAATCCGAATTGTTCGACCATCATCATGCTGGTAGCCGTAGCTCCTCTGCACCGCGCGAAAAGGCTTAAACGGCTGGTCGCCGCGACTTACCAGGCCACCAGCGGAGCCGGAGCTAAAGGCATGGCCGAACTCGAACTGCAAACCCGGCAGGTGCTGGATAATGAAGAAATCGTCCCGAAGGCATTCGCTCACCGGATCGCATTCAACCTCATCCCTCATATCGACAAGTTCTACGATAACGGTTATACCAGGGAAGAGCTGAAAATGCTTTTCGAAAGCCGTAAAATGCTGCATCTGCCGAAACTGATGGTTTCCTGCACCTGCGTCCGGGTGCCGGTCATCCGGGCGCATTCCGAAGCCCTGAACCTGGAATTCGAGCGTGAAATCACTCCCGTGGAAGCGCGCGAAATTCTCACGGCCGCTCCGGGAGTTACGGTAATCGACGATCCCGCCGCCAATGTTTATCCGATGCCGGTCGACGCCAGCGGGCAGGACAACGTTCTGGTGGGCCGCATCCGTCAGGACATTTCCCGGCATGACCGGCGCGGTCTGGATATTTTCGTTTCGGGCGATCAGGTACTGAAAGGCGCGGCCCTCAATGCCGTCCAGATCGCGGAACTGCTTTAACCGCAGTACCGGCACGCTTGCGACCACCTGAAAAAATTCCGGGTATTTCGTAATTATACTCTATAACGGTTGAGATTTTAACTTTGATTGCGAAGATTTTGAAAATGGATTCGCATTCTGTGAGGCCGCCGCTATATTTGCTTCCATGAAAAGTTCGATCGACCATCTGCCGCCGGATAAACGCGCCATGCTGGAACGCGCCGTCGCCGTCATCCGCGAAATGTGCGACGACGTCGAAATGATCATCCTGTCCGGCTCCCACGCGCGCGGCGACTATCGGGATGACGAGGATTTGCCGCCCGACCGCAAATCCGGCGAGGCTTCCGATTATGATCTGCTGGTAATCTGCCGCCGCAAGTCGACCGCGAAAAATCATTGGCTGTGGCATACCGTCGCCGACCACTGCAATGGCCATTCCGTGGAACAGCCCTTCCGGATCATCGTTCACGACCTCAACTATCTGAAACAGCGGCTCAGAGAAATCCATTATTTTTTCAGCGTCAAAGAAGGCTGCCTGCTTTATACCACCGGCAACTATGAGCTCAAAGTCAATGAACAGCTCCCGCCTGAAACGCAATTGAAAGTTGCTCAGGAACATTTCGAACATCGGTTTGAAAGAGCAAAAGAGTTTTATCAGAAATTTGAATATTCTTTTTCTAAAGAATACAAAACAACAGCATTTGATTTGCATCAAGCCGCGGAATCAGCTTACAACGGATTTTACTTGATTATTTTGAGCTTAGCTGAGTTCAGATTTTTCTTTAAAATGTAGTCAGAATAATAATATTAATATATTTTGATTTTATCTATTGAAATATAATTGTTTATGTGCT
>JAQULZ010000065.1 GCA_028718375.1 Victivallaceae bacterium
TCTTGACTGATGTCCAAGCAGCGCATCTACACCCCAGCCACCATCAAGAAAGACTTTAATCTCCGCATCTATCGCAAATTGAAGAATCTGTTTTACATCTGTTATATTGACCATCTTATCATCTCCACAATTTTTGATTTATCGCTCTGTTGAACAATGCTAGATGCCTTAAAAAAGAGTTGAACCAAAATCTTGCCATATAGGAGGGTGCAAAAATTCCTTTTCTCCTCAAAAGCAGTGCTTGCCAGCACCTTTTTTAATATATCACTTCAAACCGTAAAAACAAATGGCGATACCATATTTTGCTATCTATTCCCAAAGTGCCAATATGTCACTTTGAAATTGTTGCAAGCTGTAAAAATAAAAACTTTTGTTTTGAACATATTTCTCCTCCTCTCTATATACATTTTTAATTTTTCGGCTTATAATAATGCAGACATTTGCGGTAAACTCCATTGGGCGAAACAGTTCCAAAACAATCCCATCCGGGACAGTTAAAGGTATCATCATTCATGCATTTACACTCAAACTCATCGCAGTGTATAAGAAAAATAAGCGGCAAATTGGTTGAGCGAATATGTTTGCCGTCTCATAATTCACCTTTATGTTAACCACCTTCGGCGAATCCAAAGGCGCATTAACGATTAAAATACCATCCAAAAAACCATTATCAAATGCCGAAATCACGAAAAAAGATAAATTTTCCCCATCACCGATTCATCGAGACGTCACGGCGTTACGCTGTCATCTGTGCAGGCAGGCGACCGTGACAATGGCCAGCACCCGACGTCCGCCCGGCGCCATTCGCGAAGCCGCATTGCTTGCGACCTTCGGAGTAGTCGCGTCCGTAACCGGGGAAGCAACAGCTTCGGAGCGACGTTCCGCCGGTATCGAGGACCGTGTCCACCGCCGGGACTTCTCCCGCTCTTCTTTCCAATTGTAATTTTTCATCCTGATCCTCTGCCAATATTCAGTTCCATGAAGTTCTGCGCAATATGTCCCCTACCGGCCCCGCGGGGGATAAGGATATGGTCCGGGGAACGGACACGGATACGGGCGCGGCATGGGCCTGGGACGCGGTGGCGGGCACGGCGGCGGACATGGCCGCCAAAACGGGAAAACAACCGGCGGCGGACATGGCCGCCAAAACGGGAAAACAACCGGCGGCGGCACATAAACCGGCTGTACATAAACCGGTTGCACGTAATTGGGCTGTACGTAGATTGGCTGTACATAATTCGGCTCTTGTACGACGACCGTTGGCTGGATGGCAACAGTGGGAGCGGGGGAAGGCATTACCTGATTTTCCTGACAGCGCATGACAACGCATCCGCCCATCAAAAATCCAAACCCGAGTCCAAACATCAAATTGAAAAATTTTGTCATTTTTTCACCAAATATTAAATGCCCTTTCTGCTAATATTAACAAAATAGCTGCCGCCATTGTAATAATGAATGTTACAAAAACATATTGTTTGTTATTTGATTCTGATTTTTTGAAGAAAAAAATCAACATCAAAAAGGAAGTAATTATCCATATAATTGCAGCGAATTCCAAGGATCCATGTATCCAAATATCATGATACCATCTCTGGAGGAGTAGATTCGTCCATTGACTCCAAATATAACTTGTGATGACAGTCCAAACCGCAAGCATAATTGCAGAGGTAAAACTAATTGTCGAACCTTCTGTTTTTTGTAGCTCACCGTTCTGTTTTACGGCTTTCACTCGCCAGAGCCACGGGACTGGGTGATCGATATGTTTTTTCCAATAGCAAAAGTAAATCGCTCCAAAAAGAATCAGAAAGCAAGAACTGATTATCCCATTAACAGAAGGCTCAACGATGAAATCAACTCCATGGCATACGAAACAAAAGATATACAGAAAAATATAAAACAAGGAGAGGGTCCAGAATAGTTTATTGTACCTTGTTTTTTTCCAGTTTATACAGATATAGCTGGCAGCTGCCAGGATGATTTCCATGACTCCGATCACTCTAAATATCGGAGAATCCCAACTTACTGGATGTCCAGTAATGACGTCTTGAGCAATGATGGGGAGGGGGGCAATGATGAGGAGGGATATCCAGAAGACCAGCATTCCTTCATCTGATTTTTTCGTGTCATTCTGAACTGGAATTTTGGAACTTGACGTCAACGCGGCGGCAAACTCCATGCAGTTTGCGAAACGGTCCTCGTGCTTTTTCGCCATGGCGCGGCGGATGGCATTCATGACACGCTCGGAAACGCCGTCAACGGGCTCCGGAACGTCATTCAGCACGGCATCGCGGAGAATGGAATTATCCGCGGCTTCGAACGGCAGGTGTCCGGCCAGCATTTCATAGGTCAATACCCCGAGAGCGTATTGGTCGACGGACGGCTTCGGATATTGGGCTTTCCATTGTTCGGGAGCCATGTAACTGGGGGTGCCGCTGGAGTTGTCGATTTTCATCGAGATGTTCGACATACTGGAACGCACCTTGGCGGCAAGTCCGAAGTCCAGTACCTTCACTTGTCCTTCCGGGGTAATCATGATATTGGCCGGTTTGATATCCCGATGGGTGATTTTCTGCGAATGGGCATAATCCAGCGCGGCGGCAATCGCCCCGGCAATGCGGACCACCTCCGCGAAATCCGGTCCCCCGTCGCGGCGGCGTTCGGCAAGCCAGCGCGAAAGATTCTTGCCCGGGACATATTCCATGATCAGGTAATAATCCCCGGTCTTAAGGTCTTTGTCGAGAAAATCCGCCCCCGCGATGCCGGGATGCTTCAAATTATGCACCAGAGTAAAGTTCGCGCGAATGCTTTCCATCGCATCTTCGTCGCGCGCAAGTTCCGGCGGCACCATTTTGACGGCGTACTCCACGCCGGAATTCTCATCCCGACAGCGGAACACCATACCCATCGCTCCCGCGCCAAGCTTTTCCTCCAGGTGGTAGCGTCCGCAGATGACGTCGCCGACATTAAACGTCCGTTCTCTCCGCAAATTGCGTGGCGCTATCGTCATTTCGGGCTCGAAGTTTTCGCCCATCAAATTTCCATTTTTGTTGTCGTCCACGTTATAACCATCCCCTTGGATTTTAATTCCTGTGTATAAGAAAAATAAGCGGCAAATTGGTTGAGCGAATATGTTTGCCGTCTCATAATTCACCTTTATGTTAACCACCTTCGGCGAATCCAAAGGCGCATTAACGATTAAAATACCATCCAAAAAACCATTATCAAATGCCGAAATCACGAAAAAAGATAAATTTTCCCCATCACCGATTCATCGAGACGTCACGGCGTTACGCTGTCATCTGTGCAGGCAGTTGCATACAGGTCAGTTTGTTATCAGAATATAATACCATGTATTGTTTTTTTGGACAATAATTTTATCTTTTCGGATTTTTGTTATACCAATTCGAGGGAATATGAATTATATTTAATATATAAACAAATTGCTGGACACGAAAATGAAACTTTGCAAAATTTGTACCCGGGAAAAAACGTTTCCTATTCAGGATTTCCCGTTGACAATTATGTATTCTAAGCCTGGGACAATGGTGAGTACCGCGCCTCTGCATTCTCATGAATTTCTTGAATTTGTTTTGGTTATTGGCGGTTATGGAATTCATCAGGTAAAAGATCAAGTTTCTCCTATTGCCCAGGGAGATGTTTTGGCGATTCCTGAATTGGTAAAACACTGTTATACTTCCGATGACCAGTTATGTATATATAACATATTGTTTTCGTCAGATATTCTTGGAGATACCTGGAGAGAGCTTGCAGAATTACCCGGGATCAAGGCTTTACTGAAACAGCAGACCATATTGCACCTTCCTCAACAGAAATATCAAAAACTCGAACAACTCGTACACTCTCTGCTGTTAGAAGTGAATAACAGAAAAAAAGGATTTAAAATCTATAGTATTGCTTTGCTGATCGAATTTCTGATGGAGATTGCAAGGCATGATTTCAAGGCCAGTAGAAATGTGTCTTCCGAATTGTCAGAAGTGAGGCAGAACATAAATGATGCTACCTTTTACATCAGTCAAAATTACAAATCTGTGATATTCTTCGACCAATTGTCCCGTAAGGTAAAAATGGGGCGCTCCTCGTTTTTTGCAAAATTTAAGCAATTAACAGGAGTCAGCCCGATGGAATATCAAATGCAATACCGGATAGAAAAAGCTAAAATAATGCTGCGGACAACGATGGCGCCAATTTACCAGATTGCCCAGCAGGTTGGATTCAACGACACCAGTTATATGATTCGGCAATTCAAAAAATATGAAAAAGTAACTCCAGCCCATTATCGGGAAATTTTAGCTTTGAAGGAAGTTGAAAAACAGTAACAACTGGAACTATTTAAGCTTGAAATGGAAAAACAGTAGTAAATAATCATCTTATTTTACAAGTACTGAAATGATCGCTGATCCAAGTGCAAAATGTCCAAATTAATAATTGAGGTAAAAATTTAGTATCAAAAAGTTGAGTAGAAAATCAGTAGTGATTTAAAGCACTGAAATATCCGGAAAAATCCGACAAAGAAAAAAATGGAAAATTTTTTGAAATAAAATGGAAGTAAAAATAATGGCAGAAAGACAGCAAAATAACAATCATGGGACAGGTTATCCTGCCGGAATCAAAATTATGATTTCGGAATCAAGGAATACTTTCTGTTACCATATGTATTTTTGTCATGGAGCTTCCGCCATTTTAGGGTGCAAAAAACGCTCTGTTAATGTAGAGGACGCATTATTGTTCATTATTTCCATCATTACTTTGATCGGATTTAAGCCTCTGAGCTTTGCCGTTCGTATAATAGTCATGATGATTGAAACATTACGTTTCCCGCGTTTTGTCATGCTGCCAAAGGTGATTTTTCTGAATAAAACCGCGTTTCTGATGCCTTGTTCGGCTGCATTATTGGTCGGAGGAATAGCAGGGTGTTCAAGGAAAGTAAAGAGTTCATCCTTGAATTTTATCAAGCGCTTGCGTATGTTGTCGCTTTCGTGGTGTTCGAGTTCAGAATGTTTGCGTAGTTTTCTGAATCTTTTTAGAATTTTCTTTTTAGCCGAACGGTATTCAGTATCAGAAAGAGCGGGGTGCACATTGTGAAGAAAGATAGCATCTTTAAACAAATCTTTGGTCTCTGTAAGGAAGGTTTTTGTTTCCGTGACAAGGGATTCGTCTTTGAACAAATCCCTGATGTCCCGCAACAGATGGACAAGGCATTTCTGTTTGCCAAAAGCTTCGATCAGACTAAGATAGGCACTCCAAAAATCGCTTATAATGACACCGTTGTAGTATTCCCCAAGGTGGTCAATAACGACTTTAGAACCTCTGCTTTCGTCAATATGAAAGAAAGCGATATACGGGTTGGTGAATATCCAGAGCCAGTCACGCTTCCAGCCGGTTTCGTCAATATGTATAAATGGAAATTCGGGCAGAGATCGTTTCAAGCTTTCGTATACCGGAGTAGCCTTTTCAGCAAACTTATGGTCAAATCCGACCAGCGAACCCGCTACTATTTTCAATCCGCACAGGCACTGCAATATCTGCATCGTACTGTTATAGGAAGCCTTAGCCTCATAACGGACATAGGCTGCTTTAGCTCTGGCATCCGGTCCGATAAAGGCATTGGGAATTTCGTTATTACCCCAACCGTGGACGACGTTTTTACAATCACAACACCAGTAGTAACAGTGAACAAAGCAAGTGGAAATAAGCCTGCCGTTTTCAAAGTCTTCCTGGATATGTTCAGTAGTATGGTTGCACGGCGAAATGTTTTCACCGCCGCACAATGGGCAGGCATCAAGGTAAACATCAACGGTTTTGTCAATTTGTTCAGGTTTAGCTCGAAACCAGCCAGGATGTCCCACCGGAGCACCACGTTTCTTTGGATTCTCAGGAGCTTCTTTCTTTTTGGCTTTTTTAAAGGGAGCCTGAAGCGCTTCGGAAAGATCCTTTTCAAGTTTGGATTTATCATCTTCAAGTTCCTTGACACGTGCCTGAAGTTTTACAGCCTGCCAGTTGGCAATATCCATGGAAAATTCAAGTTCATCAACACGGTTTCTCAGGTAATCGCGGTCAGCAAGGATTGCTTCAGGAGATTCGCCATTAAGAAAAACACAAATTTTTTTGAAGGGACAGTAGGGGCTTTTGCTTTTCCCGGAATGGAAAGCTGCTTTGCCATGTCCCATGGAGTTCCCTCCGAATCAGTGAGTTACGAACCTGTTATAAATAGTTTAGCAAAAATTGTTATAAAAGTCAATAATTCTTTAAATGTAAATTGCATTTTGCATAGAAAAATAGTAAAATAACAAAGGAGGCAGTCGAAAAATGAATCAAGTAAGTAATAGGTCTGAAAAAAGTTCAACTTTTGTCGGAGGAAGCAAACTTTATGAAACTAAATAATTACTAATTGAGATAATTCGTATCCGAAGAATCCCCGGATACGGACGGAAAAGGTGCAATATGGTGATACTCGGTTGTGAATTATGTCAATACCCGTTTTAACAAAAAATAACCCAAATGGAAGGATTGTTATGGAAAGATTAAATTTGATGGCTGAAAAAAATTAATTTTTTTAGGGGAATCAACTTTTGGAACTGAAAATGCAAAAGGATAAAATCATGAAAAAGAGATTGTGTTTTACATTAATAGAACTTCTCGTCGTGATCGCAATCATCGCGATCCTAGCCTCAATGCTCCTGCCGGCTCTCAACAATGCGCGGGATCGGGCAAAGTCAATTCAATGTGTTTCCCAGTTGAAACAGCTTGCAACCGGAACGTTTGCGTACTGCAATGATTATGACGGCTGGGTTGTCGACGACGGTCTTGCGTCGGCCGGGGGAGATTATACGACCAGATGGCAATATAACATTTATCAGTATGTGCCTAGTAATAAAGTATTTCATTGCCCGATAGATGCTACGGTCAGAAGCGGAAAGGGTGAGCCTCTTTCCTATGCGCTGAATTATCCGGCTCACAGCCGTGATATACCCGACCCTTACGCACCGGGAGGCAAAAAGCTGTCGAAAATCAAGAACGCGTCGGTCGTCATTTTCAGCTGCATCAACACTGGATTTGAGAAAGACCCCCTCGGCCAGTACTACGGAATACTCAAAAATGCCGACGGAACATTCTCTGCCGCCTCCCTGTCCCGGAGTTGGAAGACCGGACATTATTATCCTTATGGCAGCACGTCTGGAGTTTATAATTACGGTCACTCCAACGGCAGCAATTTCGCTCGTCTCTCTGGTGCGGCCAACTGGCTGAAGCAGGGAACCTATGATAGCTACCTAATGCCGAACGGTTACAGAGAGGATTCAATGCGAAATATGAGAGCCGATTACTGATGTACAAATCCGGGAAAAATGTTTGCCTCGTTGCAGCAGTCTCCATTCTGCTGACGGTGGGATTCCAGCTGAAAGCGGAAGAGTGGAAGGCGGATTTCAAAAATCCGCAGCTTCCCGCCTGGATCGTTCCGGACAAGTCCGGCTGGAAAGTAGAAAAAGGCGTTCTGCGTTCCAGGGACAACGCCAAGGGCGGATCCGCAACACTGACGTTGGGCAAAGACGAGTGGAGCGATTATACGCTTTCATTCAAGATGCGGCGCTATTCCGCTTCCAGCGGCGACCAGCATTGGGGAATTATTCTGCCCGGCGGAAAATTGACGCTTTACACCAGGGGTATCGGTTTTGCCGTTCGCGGGCATGGAATCGACCGGGGTGCCGGAAAAATCATAACGCCGTCCATTCCATGTGGACCGGAAACGAAGTTCGATTCATACACGTTCACCCTGAAGAATAACATTGCCGAACTGAACCGGAACGGGGAAGTCGTGGCAAAAGTTTCAAAACTTCCGTATCAGACCGGGAAACTCGGATTCTACTTCTACCGGAACAGCGTGGAATTTTCGGAACTTGCGCTTTCCGGCGAAACCGCGCCGCCGCCGGATCCTTCGGCCAACTGGCTGGATGTGACCGACAAAGATGTTGCGAAAATCGAAGCGGCGCTGAACAACGGGCATTACGGGTTGGCGCATCCGGTCTCGGACCGGAAGTTCTGGGACCGGTATCAGGTCAACGAGTGGGTCCGCAGCCGGGCAGAGATATGGCTTGCCGCCAAAATTCCCGCTCCTGTTCAGAAGAACAATCTGGACTTTTCCCGCGCCGTCTGTACGATGACTGTCATGGAGGCAAAAGAGAACCGGGGACGGTTCCTGCCCAAACTGGCGGAATATCTCATGGCGTGGGTGAAGCAGGAACCCTGGACCGGCCGCTTACCGATCAAATTCAAAGTCGATCTCACATCCGCCCGCAAGATCCGCGATCTTTCGGAGGCGTGGTGGATTCTCCATGAAAAGCTTCCGCCGGAGGTTAATGCCGCGATAGAAAAAGGCATCGAAAAATGGTGTCTGGAACCGATGCGGAAAGCTTATGCGGCGCGAAGCGCGTTCGATGTCTCGGAGCTCAGTTGGCTGACCGCCACCTCCAACTGGAATCCGTTTTGCCAGATTGGAGTGCTGAACGCCGCGGACGTCTTCCTGGACAAACATGAACGGGCGGTGTTTTACACTAACGCCGTGGCCTCTTTGCAGGTTTATCGTGATGCCTTCGGCAAGGACGGGTATATCGTCGAAGGAGCCGGCTATTTCGACATGGGGTTTTCGCGTTACCTAGACTGCGCGGAAGTGCTTCGGCGCGGAACCGGCGGAAAACTCGATCTGCTGAAGCCGGATCCGACGCTGAACCTGATTATGCTTTATCCCCGGCGCTACGCCATGGACAAAAATCTGTATCCGCATTTTGCCGACTACGGCACCGACGGAAACCCCGAGGGAATATCCCCCTGGCTGCTGGCCCAAATCGATTATCTGAGCGGAAAACGCAACTATGGGGAGGAGTGGGGAGACGGATGGCCATGCGGTCACGGCGTGTTTCTCTGTGAAGACATCGGCCGCACGCTGCTGGCCGAAAAAATCGGCAAAGCTGATCTGTCAAAAGAAGACGCGGTTCCGCCGACCACCTTCTTTTCCGGTCCGCAGGTTGTCGTCTGCCGCGACATCGGCCGCAAGACCGGACGGTTCGCGTTTGCCGCCAAAGGCGGAACCAACCATGAAGATCATAATCACAACGACCTCGGCTCTTTCTGTCTGAGCTACAACGACCGGATCATTCTCGGCGATCCCGGTTGTCCAATCTATTCCATGGAATATTTTACCGGAAAACGTTACAGTTGGAAGCTCGCCTCTTCCTACGGGCATCCGGTTCCGGTAATTAACGGCTGTCATCAGCCTGCCGGCGACGCCAACACCCAAGTGAAAGAGTTCCGGGAAAATGGAGACGAGGTGACCTTAACCCTCGATCTCACCTCGGCCTATCCAGCCGAGGCAAATCTGAAGAAATTGGAACGGACCTTCATTTTCCGGCGGGACCGGAGAACGCTGACGATCACCGACCGGTTCGAATTCCGGTCTCCCGGCGAGTTTGCCGGGGCGCTCGTCAGCTATCAGAAATTCCGGCCGGCGGGAGATGGACGGTACGAGACCGACAACCTGGAGATCACGATCTCCTCCGGCGTTTCCCCCATCAAGTACGCGATTCAGGAGCTTCCGAAATCCAATCGCGGCAAGCTCGTTCCATGGCGGCTGGAATATCGGCTCGACCATCGTGTGCTCAAAGGTGAAGCCATCGCCAAAATCGTCCTGAAAAAGCAGTAATCGATCAGAGGAATTTCATGCATACCATTTTTTCCGGGCTCGCCCATCTGAAACTGTCTGCTGCCGGGGTTATCGAAGAGTGTTGTTTCGACCGGATCACTCCGCTTCGAAAAAACGCCGGCTGGATTTTCCGGCTGGGTCTGCTCGACTCCCAGGGGGAGTGGAAACTCGTCGAATCGGGTGAATTCACAAAAATCGAACCGGAGGGGGAGGCATTCCGTTTCTCCCGCCATCCCGAACTCGGACCGCTCGAAGTTGTAATATCCATCCGCGGCGGAGGTGACGGCTTGTTCCGTTTCCGTCCCCGCGTTTCCGGCAGTGCCGCCGGACTGAAACTGGTCTGGATCGACTTCCCGCCAGTGACGGTTCCGGGAGACTGGCGGATTTTCTGGCCTCATAATGAAGGAGTGGAGGTACGCCGGCCGGAACTGCATCAGGTTTACGGCATACCCGGCTGGCCGAACGCCTCATGTTTCGGTTACTATCCGGGGGCCTGCCAGATGCAGTTTATGGCGGCCTACAACTCTGGCGGCAACGGCATTTATTTCGCGGCACACGATTGTTCCGCGTCACCGAAATCGCTGGACTTCTATCCGCAGCCTGACGGTTCGACCCGCCTGAGCATTCAATGTTTCTGCGGCACGGAAGATGAAGAGTACCATCCCGACTTCGACTGCGTGCTCGCCTCTTTGAACGGCGGCTGGATAGGCGCGGCTGAATGCTACCGGGCATGGATGGAGCGAACACTGCATCTCCCGAAACTCGATCCGGACCACGACGATTCGCCGCTTGCCGATTCCCCGGTTACGGTGATCTATCCCGTCAAGGGCGAGGGACTGGATGTCGGGCCGATGAAGCCGAACGAATATTTCCCCTATCGGAATGCATTACTGGTCGTCCGGCGCTGGGCCAAGGCGTTCGAAAGCCGGATCATAGCGCTGTTGATGCATTGGGAAGGTACCGCGCCGTGGGCTCCGCCGTATGTGTGGCCGCCTTACGGGGGAGAAGCGCTGCTTACGGAATTCAGGGATCGTCTTCACCGCGAAGGACACTTGCTCGGAGTCTATTGTTCGGGAACCGCCTGGACTCAGCAGAGTTGCATTGAAACATACTCCCGTGAACAGGAATGCACTGAGGCGGAACTGGAACAACACATGATCCGCGGCCCTAAAGGGGAACTTGATGCCGCCATCTGTTGCGGTCCAGACCTCCAGCGACTTGGATATGATATGTGCCTGACCGAGGAATGGTCCCGGCGGATTGTTAAGGAAGAAATCAGAAAATTGGCCGCCGCCGGAATCGACTACGCCCAATTCTTCGATCAGAACCGTGGCGGGTCTTCTCACAACTGTTATGCGGCACACCATCGCCATCCTCCTGTCCCAGGCCTTTGGATGACCGAGGCAATGCGTTCGCTGCTGGCTGAATGCCGCAATACCATCAGGGAAATCGGGAGTACAATGTTCCTTGGCGCAGAAGGAGCCGCCGCTGAACCTTATATCGCATCATTACCCTTTAACGATCTGCGTTTCAACTGGGAATGCGTTTCCGGCGTTCCGGTTCCGGCTTATGCGTTTGTCTATCACGAGTACATCAATAATTTCCAGGGGAACCAGTGCGGTCTGGATTGGCAGTTGGATTTTATCAACAGTCCGGACAATCTGCGCTGGCGAACCGCATACAGTTTCTGTGCCGGTGACCTGTTATCTATTGTGCTGGGACGGAACGGAGCCCTGCATTGGGGGTGGAATATTCCCTGGGACGAAACAGTTCCGGAGGCGGAGCAGCAGAATGCCGCCACGCTGATTTTTAACCTCAATGCCATGAGAAAACGGTATCCGGAATTTTTACGTTACGGGCGGATGCTGCGGCCAGGTTTTAAAGTCTCCAGCCCTCAAATGGCAATGCCGTTCAAGTCAGATACAATCGAAGTCGATATTGTTCTTTCTTCTTTCTGGCGCAGTCGGGACGAGCGCGAAGTACTAATCCTGGCAAATAGTTCCACATTGCCGCAGCCGGTGTCCTGTTGCGACGGCAAATCAATGTGCGAACTGGTGGTTCCAGCGCTCTCTGCTACCGTGGTTCCCGTCAGTAAAGGTTTTCTTGCTTTTCCACAATTCACAAATAAATCTAAACTGACATACCCTGAAAAAAAATCGATTCTTTCAGTGCAATAAGTTTTATTATGTAGAAAGGAGATTTTGTCAAGCACCGATTGATTTCCACGCTATAATATATGAAATATACCATGACTCATGCGAAATAGGAGAAAAACGGAGATCCGACGACAAGTCGGGATCGGGTTGCCGGCCGGAATGATGAAAAATTTTGTTTGGCGGTGAAAACTGGTTGGGAAACCGGATTTATGGCGGAAAAGTTGAAAATTTTGGCGTAAGCCATCGAGCATTGTGTGCAATGCGTGTTGTTTGACAAATTTACTTTTTATGACAGAGAAAGCTAAGCGGCGTCGGCAAAAGTTTTGTAGCAACGGACCTTGTCCGGTTGTTCCAGAACCAATGCGGCGGCGACGGCGGTCAAGTTCAAAGTAAGATGGGCCAAGGTCATCTGGTTGCGAATGGCGCGGTATTTGTACTGCGACATTTCCTCGACTTCACGAGGGCCGAGGCGGGAAAAATAACGTTCGGCTTCGGTGCGCAGTTTATAGGTGTCCTTGAAGCGTTTGGATTCTCTGGGGACCTGGCTGCGATGGTCATCGGTGGTATCGATATAAGCGGTACAGCCGTAGCATTTTCCGGTGCGAAAACGTTCGTGGTTGATGGGGCATTGCGGGGGAAGTTCGGCTTTTTCCGCTTGATTGCCGGCGGTAATCGGGCAACGGAATTTCTTGCGGTTTCTGGCCCCATCGGGGCTGTTGCCGGCGAACTTCATTTCGAGTCCGGCTTCACACAACGGCAGGTCGTGAGGCCCCAGGGTTTTATCGGGTTTGCGGCCGCGCGGATTGAGCGGAATGAAAGGTTCAGCTTTCAGCTTTTCGACGATGAAATCGTAAAGTTCGCGGTCGTCGTAACCGGCGTCGCCGAGGAAGATACGGCCCTTTTTCTGGCCGTAAACGCGGACCAGTTTTTTCAGTAAAGCTTTGGCGACTTTGCCGTCGGTGCGATTGTTCGGCAGGGTGACTTCAACCAGGGGAATCCCTTCGCCGCTGAGCAGGACGTGAGTACGGTAGCCCCAGAACCAGGTGAACTCTTTTTTCTTATCGCCGAACGGCTGTTTGAGATAGGAGTAGTAACTGAGCGTCGCCATGGGATTGCGCTTGATCTTGATGGTTTTGTCGAGTTTGCGGTTGGGATTTTTCGGATTGTTGTGTTTGGTGTTGGCCTTGATCGGCTTGGAATCGGCGATGACAATATCGAGAGTTGCAACCCCTTTTTCGACCAGCAGTTTACCGGATGCGTGAAACAGCGCTTCAATTTCGGAATTATTGGTGTCGGTCAGGAAGCGCGAGAAACGGGAGGCATCGGGAATCCGCCCGGCGTTGAAACCGCACATCTCGGCAAGAATCGGGCGGCTTTCCAGGTCACGGACCAGGTCGGAAATGTATTTGATATTGGCCGACTGCTTGTAGAGCAAAGCCTTGAGGTAAGCCGAACGCGGATAGCCTCGGCGTCCGACTTCCGGATGATCCGGCTGGTCGTAAACCATGTCAAAGGCCCGAAAAAGTGCATCGTATTTTTTCAGGAATGAGCACGAATCGATCAGCGCGTAGTAGTCATAAAACAGAGAATTTTGCATCATATTTTTCCTCCTTTTGGGGATTATGTTGTTGTCCCGCAAGACATTGCAATATATCACCATCAGGAGGAAATTTCAAGAGGAAAATGATTTTAAAGTCGTTGATTATAAGGATATTAACTTATTACGCAGAATACATTGAAATATACCAAATCAGGAGAATATTTATCATGAACAGCGGTTACAATGTTCAAAAAGAAGAAATACAGCGTATCGACAATTGGCTATCCGGCTTGGGAAAAAGGCAGGAACATATCAATATCGTATCCAGTATCCAGGGGTGGGAAAAACTGCATATCGGCAGATCCATCATGAACGACAAACTACGCCTGGGGAGCCGCGAATGTTCCTGGGGATTGGGAACCCACGCAGACAGCGAAATTGTTTTGCGTTCGCCGGAACCGTTGCGAGAATTTCATTCTCTGATCGGCTTCGATAATAACAACGAAAACCGTCAGTGTTCGGCAATATTAACATTTTCCGTATGGGTCGACGGCAAATGCCTGGCGGAAAGCAATCCTGTTCCCCGAGACTCAGTTGGAGAACAGTTAACCGTTGCCCTCGACGGAGCAACTGAATTCACCTTGAAAGTAAAAAGTCCCAGTATATACGGAGCTCATGCGGACTGGGGAGAACCGGCAGCCATAACGAATAGCGGTAAAATTCTCAAGAGTGTATAAGAAAAATAAGCGGCAAATTGGTTGAGCGAATATGTTTGCCGTCTCATAATTCACCTTTATGTTAACCACCTTCGGCGAATCCAAAGGCGCATTAACGATTAAAATACCATCCAAAAAACCATTATCAAATGCCGAAATCACGAAAAAAGATAAATTTTCCCCATCACCGATTCATCGAGACGTCACGGCGTTACGCTGTCATCTGTGCAGGCAGGAACAAAGGCATGTTCCGCGTCGCGCCGCCGCTGGAATTGAAAAAACTGGAGATGATTTTCCGGCACAAGGTCTTCAGGATGCTCCTGAAAAGGGGAAAGATCACTGAAGAAACAGTGCGGATGCTTTCCTCATGGAGGCATTCCGGCTTCAATGTCTTCTGTGGCAACCGGATTTCGCCGAAAGATGACGCGGCGATGGAAAATCTGGCGCGTTATATCATCCGGGCCTCTTTCTCGCAGGAACGCATGAAGTATCAGCGACATGAAGGAACTGTCGTCTATCGCGCCAAAGACGGCAAGGATCGAAAGACATTCCCCGCCATGGAATGGCTGGCGGCCATGTGCTCCCACATCCCCAACCGGGGCGAGCAGATGGTGCGCTACTATGGCTATTACAGTAATGTCGCGAGGGGTAAACGGAAAGCAAAAGGAACGGACGATGTCGTTCCCGGCATTCTCGATCCTATGGAAAACAGGGGGAGTAGCGGAATCCGCTTGATAATATTGCTCAATTTGAGCCAGGAGAGTCGCGCCCCCTTTCATATCAACGTCGGTAATATAATAATCGACATAGGTCAGGTAGCCGATTGGGCGCCGATACTTTACTTCGGCGGGGATTTGTTCGAATAACTCTAAAAATAACCGGGGATATCGATCCAGTATTTTCGTAATCCCCGGTTTTTCAAATTCGGCTAAAATGAGATCATATTCCTCCGCCTTTAAAAAAGCCTTCAACCCTAGAAGTACATTACCGACGGCAATATACCATTCACCGGAACGCTTATGTATGTCGCGCAGTTGGAGTTCGCCGGGTCTTTCCTCCAGCAATTTTTGGAAAAAACTGCGGAAAATATTGTGCATTTTGTAAGTCCCGGTCCGCTCATCATGACGGATTAAAAAATCATCAATGCTTAATCTTTGGATTGTCTCCGCCGCCGCCGGGTCATCCGCCACATAGGCCGCCTGTTGGAGCGTAAAATCATCGAGAAAGGAAAGAGCGAGTAAAATCTTGACTTCGACTGGGGTATAACGGGACATGACCGCTGTTTTAAGCAAACTTTCAAGGTTTCGATCCGGCTTTAATTCGCCGGTCTCGCAGTACCGCTGAATAATAAGGTAGACGGCGGTGATCCAACCCTCGGAGAACCGGTGGACTTCTTCGGCGGTATCGCTGGAAATGTCATGCCCGAACAATTTAAAATACTCTTTAATTTCTTCTTTGGAGAGCTCAAACAGATTGCTTTTAATCAGATAGCAATATCCCTTGAGTTGTAATTCGTCGATGTTTATTTCCGGCTTGATTCTGGAGATGAGCACAATATGCAATCCGCCGATATCGGCCCGGACCATTCTTTCAATCAACCGGTCCAGTTCAGGTGAGTTCGCATTGTGGTAATCATCAATTACCAATATAATGTTGTCCGCAGATACATAGTCCGCCACAATATTGATTACCCTATCTCTTTGGGGCGCGTCAATGGGAAAATCTGAAGTATTTAACCGGTTGCCGAACTCCGGATCAATCTTGGCGAGCTGCCGGGTGAAGGAGTCCCAAATATATTGCGCCGAGGCTTCGTCACTTTCCACAAAGAGCCATATATATTTGGCCTTCACCTCATCAAGATAATCCTTAACCGACGTGGTTTTGCCGTAACCCATGGCCGCTACTACCACCGTTAGCCGATAGTCAAAGATATTTTTAAGCTGGGCGCTGATTTGTTCACGTTTTAAAATGTTTTTTATCATTCGCGTTATATCTCATTCAAATTTTTGGCGAATTTTGCTACTTTTTATTATATCATTATAATTTCTGAGAATAAAGATGTTCACACACCAGGAATATCTTTCAGGGTATCTTTCCGCATCTGGAAATATACCCTCTGAATGTCACTTAAATAAATATTGACCCGATTGGCGACTATGGTAAGTGTCGATTCAGCCTAGTTGCTTCCTAGCGCTCCTATTGCCGCTAAAACACCTGCTACACTAGCTAAAACAATTAGCATTACAGCTATTACCGATAGGATATTCCAAGCTTTTTTAGGTCTTTTATACCAGGCAAACAATAATACTGAAAATAGTATTGAATAAATTAAACACTCCGGTATACTTAATAAATGATTCCAGATAGGTATTTTGGTATAGATGATACCTTCCAATGAGCCGAAAGTTGGCGATTGTGGGGAAAAAATTGAAAAACCTAATAAAAGAAAGAATAATTTTAACCAACTTCTTTTACCGGCGATAAATATCGTTTTAAATGGGAAAAGATATAACGACATCATAAAACCGTTGATTATTTGTAGCCCCGGACCGGCGGCGACAATTGGCGAATCAACCGGACGCATTAGTAAGGATGTTGTTTCATTGCTAAAAAGTTCCTCGTAATTCAAGCATAATAATGCGAAGATTCCAGCCAAAAAATAGACAATAACATGAAGAGACACTACCCGCCGGCAAAAGGTGATAAACTCTTTTTTGAATTCATTCATATTTAATTACCTCCTTTTTTTATTTTGAAGCGGTCCACTGCCACTTTCAGTTTTGATTAATCAAGAGCAAGCC
>JAQULZ010000066.1 GCA_028718375.1 Victivallaceae bacterium
TGAAATCGTCATCGAACGCTTAAAATCCATCCGTAAAGTTGATAATCTGATCAATGGCGTAGTGGTAAAAAGCAATATTTCCGAACCGGACGAAGAACAAAAGAAAATCCTGGAACTTTTAAAGGTGCAATTAGTGTAGACAGTAAAATTTAAAAATATTTTACACTTTACTGTTTTACTATAAGGGAGATACTACGAATTTAGCCAAGTAAAATCCGAAATAAGTTCAATGAAAATCTCCCTATCTACCCGGCTATCATCACGGGAAGGCGCCGGATGGACTTTATCTCAGCTTGACATCCAGTTGCTTTCCTGCCGGAAGGGATAATAAAAGTAGACATTCTAAAAAAACAGAATGTTATTTTGAATAAAAAAAGACATGTTTATTCCCCCAAAACGAATATAAAGGAATAAACATGTCAACAAGTATGCTTACTATACGCAAGGAATCCGTGATTTTCAACAGCAAAGCATTTACTATCCCCAAGATATGGTCTGGAATATTACCCGTAATCCCAATAAGTTTAAGTGTCCGGTGTGCTTTAGCAGCAATGTTCGTATTATTCATTACGGCTATCGTGATATTCGAGGTATGCCGATGGGAGCAACAACTTTAACTCTCAAGATGCAGGGATTACTATAATTGTCAAGTGGAAACGTTGCCTTTTCTGCCTTCTCCAAAATGTCATTTCCCCAAGTACGTTGCCAATTATGCCCTGGAATTAAGAAAACATATGACGATTACTGCCACCGCGGCACATCTGCAGTTGCACTGGTGCACAGTTAAGGAAATTGAAAAATCATATTTGAAGTAAGATCAAGTTGGAAGATATTGAAGATATTGGCATTGATGAAGTCTACATCGGCGCCAAACATGGTTTTCAGACTGTGGTCAGGGAACTGCTTAGCGGCAGAGTATTATTCGTCGGGGAAGGTAAGAGCGCAGATCGCCTGGAACCGTTTATGAAAAAGCTCAAAAGAGCAAAAGTGAAACTTAAAAATGTTGCGATTGATATGGGGAACGCCTGCAGTTCATGGGTAAAAGAAAACTATCCTGATTGTAATATTGTATACGACCATTTTCTTACCGAAGTTCAAAATTATAAAGACCTCTGACTGGTACAGATTTTTGTGAAGAGGCAAAAATACCGATATTTTTGGATTTTAATAAAAAAAACAGGAAAAATATACTTTGATAACTGCCGTAAAAATGACTTAAAAGCCCAGATAACTGTGGATTTTTTCGATTTGTTCCGCCTGGATCTCGCCCATTCCGGCAATGGTTTCCGCGATCGCCTCGCTTTCCTCTTCCAGTAAAGTATGGTTTTCGGAATTCAGGACTTCCAGCAGCCGCCGGAAATACAGCGACACTTCCGCCAGCTTGTCCATTGCCGCTTCCGGAAGCTGTTCCGGCGCCACGTTCATCTCCTCCAGGTATTCCAGCAGTTCGAGCCGGGCATCAATAGATTCAAGAATCCGGTCGCGCAATTCCGCTTTAGGTTGGTCCGCATGCGGATTGTAACGGGCAAAGAGCGTCTCCCAGCGGTCTTCCAGGTAATTCATGAAAACAACTTCCTGGGCGTCATCGGCAAAAGACAGTTTTTTTATGCCGAAACAGCGCCGGAAAAATAAATCGAAATCGGGATTGTTTTGATAACAACAGGAGAAAATATAAGCATCGATTTCCACGGCTTTCAATGAACTTTTAATATCGGTCAGCAATTCGTCCAAGGTTTCGGTTCTGCCCCGGGAAATGCCGATATTGTCCGGGATTTCGACGGTTTCGGCTTCCGGCGCGGCGATTTTGCGCACCAGCACCGTATGGTCGGCATTGGTGAAACTGACCTCGATCCGGTCATTATCCCGGTAAAACTCATCCAGAGAACCGCTTTCCGCGCCCCAGAGCTCCTCCCCGCCCAGGAAGAACGCCCAGCGAAGCTGATCCGGGATTTCCAGATAATCCCCGAAGCGGTCGATGACCATTTCCACCGCCCGGCCGAATTCATCTATCCAGGTTTTGACTTTGGAACTGCGGCGGTCAGCGCCGGAGAGATAACTGAAAACGAATACGCCTTCCGTCCAGTCTTTAACCGTCACCAGCAATGCATCTCCGAGGGTAAAGTCATGCGCCCGGTAAAAGTCCTCCAAGTCAAAAACATTCAACACGGCTTCACACCGGGGAAACTTCCGGCCAAGCAAAGCCCGGTTAGCGGGATTTTCCGCGACCAGGAAATCGAACAATTGTTCCGAACCCAGGAAAATATGGGAAGGCATTAACGCGGCAGCCGGACAAGTGAATTGCCGCAGGTGCAGTTCCCGGCCGTCGTTCTGGCCGAAAACGGTTATTTCCGAAGGGAAAATATCCTCCCGGCAAAAGGTACAGAAACGATGTCCCGGAAACAGGATGTTATGGTCGATCTCCGACTCTCCCGGAGTAATGAGAAATTTACGTCCGGTAAAAAATTTACTCCGGACGACATAAATATTTTCGTCAGGGGATTTGAATAAAGCGTCATTCAGCTCCAGTTCGCGTTCCAGGCGGAGCTTTACCGTCTCCGGATCAATAGCGTCAGGCAGACAACTGAATACATCATCAAGGGAAAACCGGCCGTTTTCAGCGGCGGCGACGGCGGTAGCCACCGCCCGGTCAAATGCTTTCGAATCAAGTTTCATGATTTTTGTTCATCGCCGGCGATTTTTTCAAACAGCAGTTTCCGGACGTAAATTTCCAGGTCGGCCTGCTCCCAACTTTTCAAGGTATCGACCGTCACCGCGTTATTCAGATCGAAGCGGCCGCTGAACGTCCGCCGCAGTGCATACAGTACTCCGCCGCAACCAAGCTTTTGGCCGATGTCGGCGCACAGGGTGCGAATATAGGTGCCTTTGGAACATTTTACCGTAAACTTGACGTGCGGCAAGGCGATTTCGTCAATGACGATTGAATGAATATGGATGGGTTTGGTTTCCCGGTCGATCTCGACGCCCTGGCGCGCCAGCCGGTAAAGGCGCTGGCCGTCCTGTTTTTTGGCCGAAAACATCGGCGGGAGTTGCTCCTGATCGCCGGAAAAAGTGCTTATCACTTCCCGGACACGCGCTTCGCTGACCCGGGAATAATCGTTTTCGGCGATGATTTCGCCGTCCATATCCTGCGAATCGGTCTCAGTGCCGAGCAGCAGGTCGGACTGGTAAATCTTATCCTCGCCGCTGAACTTCTGGCTCAGCCGGGTATAACGGCCTAACATCAGTACCAGGAGACCGCTGGCTGCCGGATCAAGCGTCCCGCAATGTCCCACTTTCGGAACGTTGAAACGATTCCGCACCATATTGACGACGTCGAAACTGGTCCAGCCCGGCGGTTTGTCCACCAGCAGCACGCCGTCGGTCTTAAACGGCGGTAAACGATGTTTTTCCGGGTTATAACGCATTCAGCACTCCTTCGGCCTGAGCAATCAATATTTTTTCGGCATTTTCCAGCGTAGCGGCCTTGATCAGACCGCCGGCGGCCATTTCATGCCCGCCGCCGTTGAGCCGGCGCGCAATGCGCCCGACTGAATATTTCGGGTTCTTTGAACGCAGGGAGATTTTGAAGCCCAGTTCATGCTGCTGCATAATCACCACGATTTCCGCGCCGCGCAGGGCCCGCAAAGTATCGATAAGGCCTTCCGTATTACGCATATTGACCTGGTATTTCCGGATTAATTCGGGAGGAATGTAAAACCAGGCCAGGCGCTCATGGCAGGCGCGGCGGAGATGACGGGCAATCAGTTCGGCCTGAAATTCCAACTGCGCCAGCGGCGTCGCAAAAAACATTTCATTGACGATATGATGATAATCGGCTTTCAACTCCAGGAGTTCGGCCGCATGCCGCAACACCTTGGGCGAAGTGTTGTCAAACCGGAAGCCGCCGGTATCCATAACAATTCCGAGCAGCAGCAGTCCGGCAATGACCGGGGTAATTTTCGCTTCGCCGCCGGTTTTGAAAATCATGAACAGAATTTCGGCGGTAGCCGCGGCCCTGGACAGGACCAGATTCCACCGGGCATAATCGGCGTTATCGGGATGATGATCGATATTCAGGGACGGCAGTTGAATCTGCTCGAATTTCAAATCGGCCAGCGCTGTCCGTTTGGGAATCGGGGTATCCAGATACACGACAAACTCAAAATCCGCCCAGTCCAGCCCGCTCAACTGACTGCGCTGGCCGCTGAGGGCAAAATCGGCGTATTTTTCGGGAACCGGCTCCGGCAGCAGCAGTTCGGCGTGCTTGCCGCATTGCCGGAGATATTCCAGCAACGCGAATCCGGACCCCACGGCATCGCCGTCCGGGTTTTCATGAGTAACGATCAGAAATTTATCATATTTTCGGAATAATCCAGCCGCATCCGCCGGCGATATTCTATTTTTCTCCGTTGTCATCGACCTCCCCCAGCAGTTCGAATATCCGGTCCCCGGCTGCGATGCTTTCGTCCAGCACGAACTTCAATATCGGAGTGTATTTGAGGGTAATTACCTGTGAAATATCATGTTGAAATTCGCTCCGGCGCCGGTTCAGCGTTTCGATTGTCTCCCCGCCGGTACGATCCCCGCCGCCGAAAACGCTGACGAAAACCAGCGCCTGACGCAAATCGCTGGCGGTTTTCACCCGGGTAACTGAAACCAGCACGGAAGCCGCCGGCGCAATATTTTTCGCTGTGATCAGGTTGCCTAATTCACGTTTCAGTAATTCATTTATCCTGATAATCCGGTTGCTTCCGCCCATGCGCCCCATCTCATCTAGAGTTTAGCCTGCTGCAATTCGATCTCGAAAAACTTGACCACGTCACCCTGCTCGAAGTCCACAAAATTATCCAGTTTTATTCCGCATTCCAGGCCGGCTTTGACTTCCTTGACGGCATCCTGGAAGCGGCGCAGTGAAGTAACCTCGCCGTTGTAAATCAGTTGATTATTCCGGTATACCCGGGCCTTGGCGCCGGTTTTAACCAAACCCTTTTCGATCATGCAACCGATGACATTAATCCCCTTCTTGACTTCAAAAATCTGCAATATCCGGGCTTCCCCCAGATCTTTTTCGCGTTTTTCCGGTTCGAGCCGCCCGGTCAAAGCTGCCGTGATGTCGTCGAGCAATTCGTAAATGATACTGTACAAGCGGATTTCCACGCCGGTTTTTTTAGCCAGATCATTGATCCCGGGATTCACTTTGACGTGAAAACCGACGACAATAGCGTTGGAGGCGGCCGCCAAGGTAATATCGTTTTCCGTGATCGCCCCGACCCCGTTCATAATCACATTGACTTCGATCTTATCCGAAGGCAGTTTACTCAGTGAATCCTGGATGGCTTCGCCGGAACCGCGGACATCGGATTTGATGATGATATTGAGGGTTTGCTTATTTTCCCGGTTGATCCGGCTGAATAAATCCTCGACGGAAACGGCTGCACCTTTGGCGAGATTCTCCTGCCGGGCAAGATGGGCGCGGCGCTCGGATTCGTTACGGGCGTCGCGCTCCCGCTTACAGACCCCCAGCTTTGAACCGGCTTCCGGCGCGCCGGAAAGCCCGACCAGTTTGACCGGGGTGCTCGGCCCGGCCGCCGCCACCCGGCTACCGTGGTCGTCGAACAGGGATTTGACGCGGCCGTAGTACTCGTCGGCAACGATGATATCGCCTACTTTCAGGGTACCTTCCTGAACCAGAACGCTGGCCGTTGCGCCTAATCCGGCTTCCAGCCGGGATTCAAGCACGAGCGCTTTGGCAGGTTTATCGGGATTGGCCTTGAGTTCCAGTATTTCCGCCTCGAGCAGAATGCGTTCAAGCAGGTTATCAAGTCCCTCGCCGGTCAGCGCGGAAACCCGTACCGTTCCGACTTCGCCGCCCCAGTCTTCACTCATCAAGCCGTTCTGCTGCATCTGCAGCAATATTTTTTCCGGGTTGGCGTCCGGCAGGTCGATCTTGTTGATGGCGACGATTACCGGAACTTTGGCGGCCTGCGCATGATTGAGAGCTTCGATGGTCTGCGGCATGAAACCGTCGTCTGCAGCGACTACCAATACCGCGATGTCGGTGACATTAGCCCCGCGGGCGCGCATCCGGGTAAAGGCCTCGTGACCGGGAGTATCGATAAAAGTGATTTTATGACCGTTGAAAGTTACCTGGGAAGCTCCGATATGCTGGGTGATTTTACCGGCCTCGACGGCGGCCACCATCGTATTCCTGATTTTGTCCTGCAACGAAGTTTTGCCATGGTCGACGTGACCGAGGAAAGTTACAATCGGAGGACGCTCACGTAAATTTTCCGGTTTATCCGGGGTATCGTCGAATAATACGCCTTCACCGCCGTGAATGGTATGTTCATCTTTGGTCCGGTGGTCGATAATCAGTTTCGCCCCGAATTCCTTACCAACCTTTTCGGCAATATCTTCGCTGAGCGACTGGTTGATACTGGCCAGTTCCCCGATCTTCATCAGGGCGCTGATAATCTCGTTCGGCTTTTTTCCCAGCGCTTCCGCCAGTTGCTTGACAATAATCGGAGTTTTTAAATGAATTTCCCGTTCTTCCGCAGCGGCAGGAAGCCGAGCGGCGGCAAAAGCCGCGGAACGGGACTTGGCGGACTTGCTGAAAATCTCTTCAAAATGCATTTCGAGCAGTTCAACCATATCCGGCGGAATCGGACTGCTGGTGGATTCCAGTTCAATTCCTTCGGATTCCAGTTCCTCAAGAATCTTCTTGGGAGATATTCCGTATTTTTTAGCAATATCTTTTATCTTTACCTTTTTCACGCGGCAGTCCTTTCATTTTCAGCAGTTTTTATTCCGGCCGCTCCCGGCCGGCAAAAATCTTCTTTATTGCGTCGGCGTCAATATCCTCAATGGCGAGCAGTTCGTCTTGCCCCGCCGCCAGAACGCCTTCCAGCGACACATAACCGTTATTGACCAGTTTCAGGGCCGTATCCGGGGAAATGGCGGCGGCTTCAGCCAGCGCACCGGCGGCTTTGCGGATCTTGTCCTCCATACTTTCTTCTTTTTTCGGTTCAATGACCTGGATATTGATATTCCAGCCGATCAGCTTCGACGACAGGCGCACGTTCTGAGCCTTTTTGCCGAACGCCAGCCGGGATTGATCGGGCGTAACGTAGACAATTAATTCGTTTTTATCTTCGTTGACTTCAACCGATTTGACTTTCGCCGGCTGCAGAGCATTGATGGCATACTGTTTTATGTCTTCATCATAAGGAATGATGTCAATCCGTTCGCCGCCGAGTTCGGCGGTAACATTCCTTACCCGGGTGCCGCGCATCCCGACACAGGCCCCGACCGGGTCAACCCGGGGAGCATTGCTTTTAACCGCGATTTTAGAGCGGCTGCCCGCTTCGCGGGCGACCCGGATGATTTCAACGATGCCGTCGTGGATCTCCGACACTTCCCGTTCAAACAGCTGCCGGACAAAATCGGGATGGGTGCGGGAGACGATCAGGCTCGGCCCGGAAGTTTTGGTATCCACTTCCAGCAGCAGCGCATTAATGTGATCGCCGGCCATGTACTGTTCCCCGTAAATTTTTTCTTTGGCCGGGAGGACGCCCTCGGCCTTCTGAAAATCAACGATGATATTGCCGCTTTCAAAACGCCGTACCACCCCGTTGATGATCTTGCCGACCTGTTCGGCAAACTCAATTTTGACATTTTCCTTTTCGGCCTTGCGCAGTTGCTGCATAATAGCCTGCTTGGCGGTCTGAGCCGCAATACGCCCGAAATTCTTCGGGGTAACTTCCCAGTCGAGTTCATCGCCGATCTTCACCTCGGGGTATTTTTCCCGGGCCCGGGCCAGCGTGAGCTGGTCATCATTGGGAAAGGAATCAACTACGGTCAAATGAGCCCAGGCTTTGATTTCTCCGGTGGCCGGGTCGACTTTGACTTTCAGTTCACTGGCGGGATGAATACTTTTACGCGAAGCAGACAACAGCGCGGTTTCCACGGCTTTCACCAAGACGTCCCGGCTGATGCCGCGCTCCTGTTCCAGATATTCAAGAATCGTCAATAATTCATTATTCATCGCTTTTCCGTCCCTTCCCCGTTTACCAAGGTTATACTCCGGCACTTTATCAATAAAAAAAGCGGGTAGTTCACCCACTAGTACATTAGTAAAGCCAGATTTATCTCTACCAAGAAGAGTAATATAAACCATTAAAGTCAAAGTAGCAAATTCTTTCTCATACTTTTATCGAATAATGCGGATTTTTCCTGAAACGGACGGGACCGACAGAAGTCGCCGTTATTGAAAAAAACAGTGTCTTTCGTGAAACTCGCCCGCTTGTATATTCGGCTTGATTATTTCCGGATAAATCCGCGTTTGAACGGTTCGTTTTTATTTTCATGAATAAACATATTTCTTTTATTGCAATAGCCAACTCAAGAAGCAAAAATTTTATTGGTTTTAACTCTATTTCTTTCATAAAATACGTATTCATAACGACATCTGAAATTTATTACATAATTTGTGTATAATCGATTACGGACGACCAGCGCTTTTACTTCGCTGCGCTACGTCTCAGCCTGCGCAAAGTCGGCCACCGGAAAAACCGTCTCCTGCCGACACCGGGATCGTCATTATTTTAGCGTATTTCGAATTTGAAAGATGGTAAAATAGCTTATGGAATGTTATTTTAAAGCAGTCTTCTGATTTTTATGAAACAAGATTAGGATCATGCGATGAAAGCTTTCTGGGCGATAATCAGACTTACTTTTAAAAGCGCCATCCGCTCGCATATTTTCCAGTTGCTGCTGCTGATCCTGGCCCTGTGCGTGGTTTTTATTCCCGCCACCATCAGCGGCGACGGAACGGCTCACGGTTTCATCCAGATCTCGCTGAAATATTCCCTGGCCGTGGCGGTTTTCGTGCTGTCGCTTTCCTCTATCTGGCTGGGATGTCAGATCACGAGCCGGGATATCGAGAATTATGAATTGCATCTGGTGATCAGCAAACCGGTATCGCGGCTCGTGGTCTGGCTGGCAAAATGGACCGGAATCTGGATAATTCACCTGATCCTGCTGTTTACCGCGGGGGCGGTGATTTACGGCTGCGTGATCTGGCAGTATCACCGGCGGGATTTCAGCGCCGTCGAGAAACTGCGCATTGACAATGAAGTACTGGTCGGCCGGCGCGTCTTCATGCCGGTACTGCCGGATATCGACCTGCTGGCCAGGAAACTGCTCAAACAGCAGGCCGAGCGCGCAAAGGAACTCGGGCTGGAGTTCGACCCCGAGAAGGAATTCAAGGCCTGCAAAGTGAAAATCACCGCCGGATTCTCGGAAATCCTGACCGGGCAGCTGCGGGTCTGGCAATACAAAGACTTGCCGGTCGATGAAAAACGGCCGTTATATATCGATTACCGCTTTTACGTCAACAAGGTCGATACTTCCAAGCAGCGCCTCTCCCACGGCCTGTGGGGCTATGGGCAGCCTAAATTAATCGAGCAGAAAACGGCAAACGGAACCGGGGCGGTCAGGAAAAAATTCGTCGGTTTCGACCTGCTCATGGAAACCCGGCCGCGGCAGTTCATGACCGGGGTTTTCAACGAAATCAGCCTGCCGCCCGGCCTGATCTCTCCGGACGGTGAGGTAAGGGTGAATTTCGTCAACATGGACTTGCAGCAAGCGCCGCTGTTTACGCAACAGGGAGACGGGCCCAAACTGCTGTTGAAAGTAACTTCGTTTGCGGAGAATTATTTCCGGGCCGTGCTCGTACTCAGTTTGCAGCTGGTCATTCTGGCCGGCCTGGGATGCGCGGCCGCGGCGGTACTGTCGATGCCGACGGCGGTGTTCGTCGTGATGTCTTATCTGATGTTCGGCAGCATTGCCACGTATATGGTCGGAACCACTTATTTCGCCGGAACCGGCGATGTTATTGCGTACTGGGTCAGCAAGATACTGCTGCTCGGCGTAATCCCGATGCAGAAATTCGAAATCACCAATTATGTCGCCAACGGGGAACTGATCGAACTGACTTTGATGGGCAAATTGTTTCTGCAATATTTCGTGCTTCGGGCGCTGCCCCTGTTCCTGCTCGGGATGTGGCTCTACAAACGGCGCGAATTGGGCTTGGTTATCAGGAAATAGATTATGACCGGATTTAAAAAACTCGCAATATTCACGGCCGCGTTTCTGGTTTCAGTCGCGCTGCTGATCGGAATTCATTACACCCAGAAACAACTTGACGGGAGCATCGAAGCGAATCATCTGCGGTTCACCGGACAGATTAAAAACGCCCCGCCGCTGGTAATGTTCACCACCGTAGCCCTGGGCAGTTTCCGCGGCTTAATCGCCGATTTCCTCTGGCTCCGGGCCACCGGTCTCCAGGATAAAGGCAATTATTTTGAAATGGTACAGCTCGCCAACTGGATTCAGCAGCTCCAGCCCCGTTTTGCGGGCGCTGCGGCTTATCTGGCCTGGAATATGGCCTATAATATTTCGGTCACCTGCTCCAGCCGGGAAGACCGCTGGCGCTGGGTCAACGAAGGCATCAAACTGCTGCGTTCCAGTCTGGAATATAATCCGGAAGACGCCGGGCTGTATAAGGAGCTGGGGTGGATATTCCAGCATAAAATAGGCAACATCATGGATGACGCCAATCAGCTTTACAAAAACCGCCTCGCCCTTTCAATGATGCAGGTTATCGGCAATGAGCCGGATTGGAGGAAACTGGCCAAAGCCCCGGCCGATTATCAGCAATTCCTGCGCCAATATCCTAAAACCAAGGACAGCCCGTTCTGGACGGCGCTGGAAAAATCCGGTATTGAAACCTACGCTAAACTCAACGAGGATTTCAGGAAAAACGGTGCGCTGCCGCCGGCTTTTACTGCGGTCCTGGACAATCCGGGACTGGCGGCGGATCTGGACGATTATTTCCGCGTGGTCTGGCTTTACGATAAATTCAAGCTCAAGGCGCGGACGATCGAGGAAATCAACCGGCAATACGGGCTGCTGGACTGGCGGCTGCCCGAGGCTCAGGCGATTTACTGGGCGACTATGGGGCTGAAAATGACTCCTTCGCATCACGACATCAGTTGCGAACGGATGATTACCCAGGCGCTGTTTGCGGCCTTCAAATCCGGCCGGATAATGATGCTTGACGACAAGCATTACGCGACGATTGTCTGCATTCCCAACCTGAACGTGGTGGATGCGGTGCTTAAGGTCTACGACGACGCCTATCTGAAAAACAACCGGCAGTCCAGTTTCCGTTCCGCCAAGCTAAATTTCATGAAAGACGCGATTGTCCTGCTCTACAGCTACGGTAGTTTTTCCAAAGCGAAGGAATATTACCGGAAGCTGCGCCGGGAAGAACCGGGCAAATACCGCAGCAGTTTCATGACTTTTCTGTGCCGGGAATGGGCGGAGGACATGCGGGACGCTTCCGTAAAAACCGCCACGGACATTATCGGGGGGCTGATTTACAGCAGTTTGAATTATCTGGTCAACGGCGATATGGAACAGGCGACGGCGCATGAACGCATAGCCAGGTATCTTTACGACAATTATCAGAAAGCCAATGCCGGCGTAAAGGAACGGATCGGTCTGGCGCCCTATGCGACCATCAAAGGGGGAATGATCAAAGTGGCGCTGGAGTCTTTTCCGCCGATGATGGCGCAGATTCTGCGGGCTAAAATAGAGGAAGACCAACGGGAAAAAGTAAAAGCCGGGAAAAAGACAAAAAACGGCGGGGCGGCGACGGATTGATTTCCGTTCCCCCGGGTCACAACAAAACGGTTTAAGCAGGAGCAAACACTATGTCTTTATTCAATAGCGGAAAAGCGAAATATTCCACCATCAAGATAAATTATTCGGGTTACCGGAAACGGGAAATTCCCGAGGGGCTGTGGCTGAAATGCCGCAAATGCATGCGGACGCTTTACAAAAAAGTGCTGGAGAAGAATCTCAACATTTGTCCGCACTGTAATTATCATTCGCCTTTGGCAGCGCCTGAACGCATCGCGCTTTTGACCGATGCCGGCAGTTTCCGGGAAATGGACGCCCAGCTCGAATCGGCTGACCCGCTGCAGTTCACCGATTCCCAGAAATACACTGACCGGTTGAATAAGAACAAGGCGAAAACCGGGATGAAGGAAGGCATTATCTGCGGCACCGCCACTCTTGACGGCCGGGAATATGCGCTGGGAGTGATGGACTTCCGTTTTCTCGCCGCGTCGATGGGGTCGGCGGTAGGGGAAAAGATCACCCGGCTGTTTGAAAAAGCCCTGGAACGGAAAACACCGGTGGTATTGGTTACCGCCAGCGGCGGCGCCCGAATGCAGGAAGGCATATTGAGTCTGATGCAGATGCCCAAAACCTGCGCCGTGCTCGAACGGCTAAAAGAAGCCGGGCTGCCGTATATCGTCATCATGACCAACCCGACTTACGGCGGAGTGACGGCCAGCTTTGCGGTATTGGGAGATCTGATTCTGGCGGAGCCGGGGGCGATGATCGGATTTGCGGGGCCGCGGGTCATCCAGGAAACCACTAACGCCACTTTGCCCAAGGGTTTCCAGACCGCGGAATTTCTGCTCGAAAAGGGATTGATCGACCGGGTGGTCGACCGCAAGAATTTGCGCAATGAATTATCCCTGTGCCTTGACTATCTCACGAAATAGTGTATAGTCATATTTTCGGCAGTTGATTTCTGCGTCATCGGACCGGACCCTATGCACTGGTCTCCAGCTAACCGAGTCAGATGGGGAACCAAGCAGCTCCATGCCACGAGCCGGGTGCTGTAGGTAAATCTGTTTCGATGGCGCTTTTTTTTTGAAAATGAAAACCAACAGGAATATTGCGGATGAAACGGCCTGACGGACGTAGATTTGATGAGTTGCGGCAGATAAAATTCACGAAAAACTATCTGGCCCATCCCTTGGCCTCCGCGCTGATCGAAGTCGGCGGCACCAAGGTAGTGTGTACGGTCAGCATGGAAAACCGGGTTCCGGCCTGGATGCGGCAGCAGAATCTTTCCGGTGGCTGGCTCACCTGCGAATACGGAATGCTGCCGGCGTCCACGCACCGCCGGATGCGGCGCGAGGCTGCCGACGGCAGGCAGGGGGGACGGACGGTCGAAATCCAGCGGCTGATCGGCCGCAGTCTGCGCGGAGTGACGGATTTGCAGAAAATCGGTCAGAATACGATTAATATCGACTGCGATGTCATTGACGCCGACGGCGGGACGCGCTGTGCGGGAATTACCGGAGCCGCGACTGCCCTGCAAGTGGCGATGAAGGCGGCCGGATTCCCGAATAATCCGGTTCGTGAACTGGTGGCCGCAGTAAGTGTCGGCATTGTCGGGGGACAGCCGGTGCTGGATCTCTGTTACGAGGAGGATTGTAACGCGGAAGTCGATATGAACGTCATCATGACCGAATCCGGGAAATTCATCGAAATTCAGGGTACCGCCGAGGACAAGGCTTTTTCCCGGAGTCAGTTGAATGAGCTGCTGGATCTGGCGGAAAAGGGTTTGAAGGAGATTTTCGAATTGCAGCGCCGCGCCGTCAGCGGCGGTCCCGGACCGGCGCTCCGCCCCAAACGCCTGAGTCCGGACAAAGGGATCGGTTCCATGAGCAATATTCTGGGAGATGTCGAGCTTTGATTTCATCCCGGTCGAAGCCACGAAAAATTTATAACGCGGAGGGAAGATGAGCGAATATCAAGTGATTGCCAGGAAATGGAGACCGCAGCGCTTTGCCGACGTTGTCGGCCAGGAACACGTGGTGAAAACCCTGAAAAACGCCATCCGGCAGCAACGCACTGCCCATGCTTATTTGTTTGTCGGCCCGCGCGGCATCGGAAAGACCACTACCGCCCGGATTTTTGCCAAGGCCCTGAACTGCGAAGCGCCCGAGGACGGCGAACCGTGCTGCAAATGCCGGTCGTGCGCGAGCATTGCCGCGGAAAACAATATCGATGTGATTGAAATCGACGCCGCCAGTCAGAATTCCGTCGACAACGTCCGCGACCTGCGCGACGAAATCCTGCATCTGCCGGTCAGTTGCCGTTATAAGATTTATATTATCGACGAAGTCCACATGTTGAGCAAAAACGCCTGGAATGCGCTGCTGAAAACGGTGGAAGAACCGCCCGCGCACGTCAAATTCATTTTCGCGACGACCGAAGTCCACCTGGTATTGCCGACCATCATTTCCCGCTGCCAGCGGTTCGACCTGAAACCGATCCCGACCGGTCTGATCGCCGCGCGGCTGGCGGAAATCGCCGCCGCGGAAAAGGTAACTATTTCGCCGGGGGCGCTCACCGCCATCGCCCGCGCCGCAGCCGGAGGAATGCGCGACGCTCAGTCGCTGCTGGATCAGATGATCGCCTTTTTCGGCGGCAATGACCGGGAAATCAATGAAGAACAGGTTTTGTCATTGTTCGGTCTGGCCGCCTCGACCGAACTGGAAAAAATAGTGCGCGCCATGCTTAACAACGACCGCGGCGGGGTAGTCGCTTCAATTCACGCCCTCGCCGCCGAAGGCAAGAATCTCGAAACGCTGTTCAGCGATCTGCTCAATTACCTCCGCGGCATTCAACTCTGTCAGCTGCTGAGCAATCCCGAAGCCGTGCTGGAACATGACCCGGAAAACATCAGGCGTTTCCGCGACCTCGGAGAAAACATCAATCCAAACGTAATCCAACTGCTGATGGAAAATCTTTCCGCGGTCGGCCGCGTGCTTCACGACGCCGTCAATAAACAGGTTTTTCTCGAGACCATCATCCTGAAGGCGATGCGCCTGGCTCATTCGGTCAAAATAGAAGATCTGATCGCCCGCCTGAACTACCTGCGCCAAGCCGGGGAACTGAAGTTCCTCGACCAGTTGCCCGCCGCCGCCCCGCCGTCCGCGAAAACCGCCGCCGTTCCGGCCGCTCCGGTTCCGGAACCGGCTGCAAATCCCCGCTCGGCGTCCGAGCCGGTGCCGCCTCCGGAAGCGGAGTTTGACTTCGAGCCGATGCCGGAACCGGAACCGGGTTCGGACGAACTGACTCCGAACGGCTTATGGCAGCGGATAATTAAATTCATTAAATCGGATCACCTCATCGATCCTACGATCGCTCATTACATGAACGAAGGCAGCCCGCAAAGTTTCGATCATTCACTGCTGACGGTGTTTTTTTATGAGGAATTCGATCCGTCACATTACGCCGCGGTCAAAAAGATTATGCCCTCGATCCATAAAGCCATCCAGAAAATCACCGGGGACTGGGCGGCAGCCGTCGAACTGGTGCACAAGGAAGGCGTCCGGGCAGTACATAACGAAGTTCCGGAACCGGAACCGGAACCGGAAGAACTGGAATCATCCGAAGACGCCGTGCCGGCTGAACCGGGCGGGGAAGGGCTGACCAGCATTATGGCGGACAAAGAGACGGTTGAAGCCGTCAAAAAGAAGGAAATAGTAAACGCCACGCTGGATTTGTTCGGCGGCACGATCGTTGACATTCACGGGTAGGTGTCAATATTTAATGTCTCAAATTTTGTAAAGCGCGTTTATATTCGCCTTATGCATATAAGCAAAGTAAAAAATCAGCATAACGGAGCGTTGCTCCGAATATGCTGCCTGACCGCGATTGAACAAGGCGGTACTTATCACAAAAAAGGGACATCAACAACAATTTTTTAGACAAGGAAAAAGCATGTTCGGTAATTTAGGTGAACTGGCCGGCCTGATGAAAAAGGCCGGGGAAATGAAGCAGAACCTCGCAAAAATGAAAGCGGAAATCGCGGAATGCGAATTTTACGGCACCTGTCCGGACAATAAGGTCAGCGTCGTTCTCAGCGGGGATTTCCGGCTGCGTCAGGTTAAAATCGCGCCCGAGGCCGGCGCGGACCTCGAACTGCTCGAAGACCTGGTCAAAACCGCCGTCAACAGCGCGGTATCCGCGGCTCAGATCAACATTCAGGAAAAAATGAAGGAAGTTACCGGGGGAATCAATCTTCCCGGTTTGTTTTAACCGTTTCCAACCGGCATAACGGAGATGTCCGCAATGGCTGAATTCAAATACCCGGAAGCCCTGGACGAAGTGATCGAGTACCTGAAACGCCTGCCGGGCATCGGCCGGCGTACCGCCGAACGCCTGGCTTTGGCGATGCTCAAATGGGAAGGCGAAAAACTCGCCGCCTTCGGGGAAGCGTTGCGAAAACTGCCGAAGACGGCAACCTTCTGCCCGGAATGCGGCGGGCTCGCTGAAAACGGCGAACCGTGTTCGATCTGCCGTTCCGCCGGCCGCGATACTAAGCTGTTGTGCGTGGTGGAGGATTTCAGCCAGGTAACGGCGATCGAGAACAGCGGTTTTTTTGACGGGGTCTATCACGTGCTCGGCGGCAAACTCAGCCCGCTGGACAACCGTTCTGCAGCCGATCTGAATCTGACTGTTTTATTGCGGCGACTCGAACAGCTTGAAATCCGGGAAATAATCCTGGCGCTCAGTCCCGATGTCGAAGGCCAGGCCACGGCAATGTATATCGCCAACCTGCTCAAGGATAAAGCCGTCAAAATCACCCGTCTGGCGCAGGGATTGCCGGCGGGAGCGGATATTTCCTTTGCCGATGCCGCGACCATCGGAGTCGCCCTGGCCGGGCGACGGAATATCTAGCAGTCTGTCGGACTGAGGGCTTCGTAACGAGAAAATCATCCGGCAAAGCCGAAATTCAGGGCGAAAAAGCGCGAATAGCAGCGCTATTTAAGCATTTTTCGACCAAATTGCCGGCAAAGTCGGGGATTTTTCGCAGTAGAAGGCATAAGTCCGACAGGCTGCTAGCCTGAATATTTCACGAAAAGTATAAAAAGAAAGTGGCGAATCACACTTAAAATGTTATATTACAGTATCTTACCAATGTAATAATTTAAAGGATTCGCCATGACAGAATGTAATATTCCA
>JAQULZ010000067.1 GCA_028718375.1 Victivallaceae bacterium
TTCCTATGGCATGACATGGCTCGTTACCTCACTATGCCCATAGTTCCGTTCCGGGCTGGCGGCTAACCTTTACCCGGGCTGGATTGTCCAGCTTGCAAATGCCAGCTTTGCTTGGCGCACTCATTTTAGCCCTCCTGTTTCTTTTTTAATTTTTCTTTTTTTATCCGACCAGGCGGCTATCATCTGATCCGGAATTGCTGCGCCTTGCAAATATTGGAACTTTTCCCATATTATTGATTATACGTGCGCCGGCTTCGGATGGCAAGCCTGAAATATCGGCTTTTACGTTGATTCGCCGGGTTTTCTCACCTGTTTTTTTGACAATGAATTCCGGCGGTCCAAAACTATCCGATGCTTTCTCATTTGCGGGCGGCGCCGTTTCCGGATTTTGCCGGAAGTGCAGGTCGGTTTTCATGATTTACCTTTTTATTCACGAATCAATAATATATCTAGTATTAAATTATAATGCTTAATTGTGTATAATAAATATGTTCAATGGTAAAAAAAATATGGATTATGGTATTTTATGAAAGTAACAGCTGAAAAGACCGACGATCGGGTGTCTTCGATGTTGATATACCGTTCGATCGGCAGGGATACATATTGATCACCTCATTATAAAAGCAAGCCGGTATTGCCCGGAACCGATTTTATATTTTTCCAGCGTATCCGGGCCGGCGCTATTGGTACCCAGGCCTCGCTGGTGAATATCCAGACTTAGGAACGTTTCGATACGCGGCTCTAATTCATTAGTATGATGCGCCTTGAACAGATCGGCGGCGGTGAAGTGGCTGGCGGTGAATTCCAGGAGGCTGCAGGCTTCGATTTCAATACTGTGCCCGGCCTCGTCGCTCAGGGCCAGCCGGCGGACATCGGTTTTATTGCCGTGTTCCTGGGGCATGATATACGGCACATATTGTTCCGTGACGGTGCTTCGGTATAATCCGACCGGCGCTCCGGCTTTGCGGTCCCAGTAGTTTTCATGCGGCCCGCGTCCGAACCATTCCAGGTTTTCCATGCCCGGAACCAGCGTCATACTTACCCCTATCCGGGGCAGGTTGGTATATTTTTCCGGCAGATCGATCAGGTTTTCAACCATTATCGAGCCATCGTTTCTAACGGTGCAGATCTGGAGGTGACTGATTGCCGCCAGTCGGCGGCTTATCCGTACCGTTACTGCAGCTCCGGTTGCCGTGTATTCGACGGTTCCCGGTTCCGGACGCAGTTCGTGGAGCTTCAGCTCCAGCCACTTATCCAGCGCCATCCGGCGAATGCCGGTGTATCCCTTGATACCGTCGTTATCGGTTGGACCGCGCCAGAGATTCGGTTCCGGACCGCGTACCAGCAGTTCCTTTCCGGCTTTCCGCCATGAACTCATGACGCCGTTTATACGGTCGAATTCAATGCTGAAGCCGGAGCCCGCGATCATGAGCCGCGTCTGGTCCTGGGTCGCCTGCAACGGCCGGGTTTGCCGTTTTTCAGCGGTTGTGGAGGCGATTGAGGCCGCGATATCCAGTTTGAACTGCCGGTTTCCGAGTTCATATCCGGCAACGGCCCAGGCCGTGGATTGGCGCAGCGCAGTAGTGAAATCGATAAAGCATTCCTGGCCCTTGGCGAGTGCCGGCAGGGTAAGGTTCAACTGGACGGTTTCCTCTTTTTGCGGCGGCGTGGACAGAGGCGGCAGTTTGCCGGATTGGACGGTTTGTCCGTTGATGGACATTTTCCAACTGATTTCATATTGATCGAGCCGGGTGAAATAGTTCTTATTCCGGACGACGAAGCGTCCCGATTCCGCCTCAAGGGCATCGATACCGACCGGTTGCGCCAGATATTTGAATTCATACATGGCCGGATGCGGCGTACGGTCGGGCCAGACCAGGCCGTTGATACAGAAGTTCTTGTCGTTCGGTTCGTCGCCGAAGTCGCCGCCGTAGGCCCAGTATTCGCGCCCGTTTTCATCGGTTTTAAGCAGGCCCTGATCAACCCAGTCCCAGATGAAACCGCCCTGCAGGCCGGGATATTGTTCAAATGCCTCGAAATATTCCTTCAGGCCGCCGTTGCTGTTGCCCATCGCATGCGAATATTCGCAGAGGATCAGGGGGCGGCGGTCAGTGGTATTTTCGGCCCAGTGAATGATTTTTTCGACGGAGGAATACATCGGCGCGATGAAGTCAGTGAGATGATCGTTTTTATTGCTGGTGTCGGTGAAGTCGTAATCCGACTTTGAGTAATACCAGTCGCGCGGGACGGCGGGTTCGTAATGCACCGGCCGCGACGGGTCATAATACCTGATCCAGCCGGCCGCGGCGGCGTGGTTGACGCCGCAGCCGGATTCATTACCCAGGGACCAGGCGATAATGCAAGGGTGGTTTTTATCCCGGACCACCATCCGCAGAACGCGGTCAAGGATCGGTGCGCACCATTTCGGATTCTGGCAGAGGTCTTCGCAGTAAGCATTGGTTTCGACGTTTGCCTCGTCGATTACGTACAGGCCGTACTCATCGCAGAGTTCGTAGAGGCGTGAGGCGTTTGGATAGTGACAGGTACGGATGGCGTTGAAATTGAATCGTTTCATCAATTCGAGGTCCTGGCGCATCGATGCTTCGGAGACCGTTTTGCCGGTGCGGTCGTCGTGTTCGTGCCGGTTGACGCCTTTGATCAGTACCGGTTCGCCGTTTATCAGCAGTTCGCGGTTGCGGATTTCAACGCTGCGGAAGCCGACCTTGCAGGAAGTTGCTTCGACGGTTCTGCCTTCCGGTGAGATAAGCGAAACCACCAAAGTGTAAAGATACGGATTTTCCGCATTCCATTGCCGCGGGGCCTGTACGATGCAGGCCAGTTCGGTATCCTGGCGGGCCGGATCGCTTTGCAGCGGCGAATTTATCTCCGCTTCTAATTGTTCCGCCAAAACCGGCTTGCAGGCGGCGTCATAAAGCCGGGCGCCGACTTTCCAGTTTGCCGGCTTGGCGGGAAACGCCGACGTTATCCGGAGCCGCAGGATGCCGTCCCGGTATTTTTCGTCCAGACCGCAAGTTGCGAAAACGTCGGCGATATATTCCTGTCCGGTATTGTAAAGATATACGTCGCGGTAGATTCCGGCCATCCACCAGTGATCCTGATCTTCCAGGAAACTCCCGTCCGACCAGCGGATGACCTTGACCGCCAGCAGGTTGCTGCCGGGCTTGAGGTATTTGGAGATATCGAATTCAGCCGGAGTGCGTGAATCTTTGCTGAACCCGATTTCCATCCCGTTGAGGTAGACGAAAAACGCGCTTTCAACGCCGCCGAAATGGATTACCGTGCGCCGTTCGAGCCAGACGGCGGGTACTTCGAATTCGGTCCGGTAAAGTCCGGTCGGGTTGTTCTGCGGGACATTGGGCGGCAAGTTCGGCCAGGGCATTTGGGCATTGGTATAGTGAGGTTGGTCGTATCCCTGCATAGTCCAGTTACCGGGAACGGCGATCGGAGCCCAGCCGGAATCGGAAAATTCCGGCAGCTCAAAACCGTCCGGCGTCTGGTCCGGGTGGTTTATCAGGCTGAAACGCCAGGTCCCGTTCAGCCGTTGGTAATAGGGCGAGTTGATTTGGTCGCCGGTCAGCGCTGCCGCTTCATTCGCGTAGGGATATAGTGTAGCGCGCGGTGTCAGCCGGTTGACGCCGATACTTTCCGGACTTTGCCAGAGGCACAGGTCAGTTTTCATGATTTACCTTCTTATTTTCGGATAAATAATATATCTGGTATTGAATTATAATGTTTAATCACGTATAATAAATGTGTTTAGTGGTAAAAAAAATATGGATTATGGTATTTTATGACAGTAACGGCTGAAAAGCTGAGCCATTGGGTGTCTCCGACCTTGGTATACCGTTCGATCGGCTGGGACGAATCCCGGGAAGGTATCGGGGCGGGTTTCATCTGCAAGCGCGGCGTGTCGCGCGACAATGTCAACCTGGTGTTTCCCCGTTACGTTCTGGTCATTGTGGTAAATGGCCGAGGGACCTATATCGATGCGGGGGGGATTGAATATCCGTTAAGCGAAGGGATGTTTTTTCAGCGGTTGCCCGGAGTCGCGCACAGTAATTTCATCGATCCTGAAAGCGATTGGCAGGAGTACTATATCGAAACCGGAAAAAGACTTTACGATGCGTTGCGGACCATGCGGATCATCGATTCCGACAAACTTACCGGCCGCATCCGGATCGATGCCGCGCTGACCAATAAAATTGACCGCCTGATTACGCAACTGAAAACTGCCGGAGAAACGGAACTTCCCGAATTACTGAATGACGGGATCGCTCTCCTGATCGATTGCAGCCGGCGGATGCGAAAAGAGCCGGTCGATGATAATGACGCGGTTATGCTGGCTCAAGCGTGTGAACTGCTGGCGGCGGATTTCCAGTCTCCGGTAAATCTGGCCGACTTCTGCCGCCGTCACGGCTGGGGCTATGAGCGTTTTCGTAAAGTATTTCGGGACCGGATAGGTATTTCGCCGGGAAAATACCGCTTGCGGCGACGGCTGGATGCGAGCTGTGAACTGCTGAGCGCGCCGGGCCTGTCGATCGCCGAGATCGCCGCGGTCCTGGGATATTCATCGCAATACGAATTTTCCGCCCAGTTCAAGAGATATATCGGGATTGCGCCGAAATTTTTCCGCAGCGGCACTCGCGAGGCCGTCCGGCGGTGAGAGCCCAGTGTTCGCCTTTTTTACGGAAAATATAAGAATAAGCAGAAAAGCCGGCAATTAAAAACCGGGTTTTGATAAAATAAGTTACTCAACCCTAAGTCGTTAAAGGGTTTTTCATTATCGACTATTATAGCCGCCTCAAGAGAATTGGGTGGTGAATAGCGCATATTAATAAAAAAACAGATGCTGATGCGTTCTCAATTGAAACGACGGGTTGCCTTTAGTTTGCTTGTTCCGGCGATACTTGCGAATAGTCAATTTTTCCATGGATTTTAAGGTTTAGCTTATTGACAAAAGAACTATGCAGTATTATTATATAAGTGTATGAGTCACTCATTTAATTTGGATTATAGGTATATTGTCATGAAAATAATAAAAACTACACCTAAATACGAGCAGCTGGCCAATGAAATCAGAAATATGATCAGGGCCGGAAAATATTCAGTGGGTTCCAGATTGCCGTCAGAAAGAGAATTAGCTGAAAAATATAATGTAAACCTGACTACGGTAAACAAAACCCTTTCCATATTGCAGGCGGAAGGATTGTTGTATCGGGAACATGGGCGTGGAACTTTTGTCAAAGAACAACAAGACACAAAAAATATTGGTTTCATTGGATTTTACATGAACCAGAATTCAAATGAGATGATTAATGGAATCGAAGAGGTCTTGTCAAAAAACGGTTACCGATTGACCATAAGGGACTCCAATGGAAATCTGCGAAAAGAGAAAGATATTGTTAATGAGCTTATAAATGAAACCAGCGGCTTAATTGTTTGTCCCGTAGTAATAAAAGACAAGAATAATGCAGTATTATTTAAGCAGCTGCAGAAAAGGCAGTTTCCATTTGTATTCGTAGACCGTTATTACGCCGAACTTGAATGTGATTATTCCGGTGCGGATAATTATTCCGGTTCTTATCTGGTAACGGAATCCCTGATAAAAAAAGGTCATTCCAGGATAGCTCACCTTATGTCTCCAAGTCGTTGTTCTACTGTAAGAGAAAGGTTAGAGGGATATGTTTCAGCGTTGGAAAAATATAGTATAAATGTGGATAATACATTGATCAGGGAAATATCATTTAAAGAAGATTTGAATTATAATTATTTTGAAGAAATTTCTGCTGTGATAGATGACTGGAACAGGCTGGCTCACCCCCCGACTGCCATAACCACAACGGCAGACGGTTTTGCGGTTATAACCCTGAAGGTTCTGCTCTCAAAAGGATATAAGGTTCCTGGAGATATTGCCTTAACCGGTTTTGATAATAGCGCTCTGGGAGCATTGGCTGAAGTTTCAATTACCTCGGTTGATCCGCAAATTCGGCGGATTGGGGTAAATGCAGCGAACATCTTATTAGACCGGCTTAAAAACAGGGACTTTTCAGGTTGCAGAAAAACCGTATTGTCCGTGACCCTCATTGAAAGAAGCTCTAGCGTACCCAGTAAGCCAAACTATGATTTTAAAAGTACGCAAATTATTAATAAAGAACTTAGGTTGGTAAATTTTTAGAAAGTTTTATTATGAAAGGAACAGTTAAAACTCTGCACCTGATAGCGAACAGTCATCTTGACCCGGTATGGTTCTGGAGGCGGCAGGAAGGGATGAACGAAATAATCCCGACCTGCAGGACCGTACTCGAACTTCTTGATGAATATCCGGAACTCAAATATACCAAAGGCGAATCATTGACCTATGAACACCTTCAGGAGCACGATCCCGATTCTTTCGAAAAAGTGAAAAAAATGATAAAACGAGGAAGATGGGAAGTGATCGGCGGCTGGTATAATCAACCGGATACGGTTTTAAGCGACGGTGAATCATTGTTCCGTCAGGCTCTCTATGGGCAGGAATATTTCGAGAGAGAGTTTAAAATCAAGCCCCGGATAGCCTATTTGGTTGACAGTTTCGGGCAGGCGGGCGGACTTCCTCAGCTTCTCAGCAGGACGGGCTTTTCGTTTTTTGTTTTCCAGCGGCCGCGCCAGGATGAAATGAAACTTCCTGCACCGCTGTTCAGGTGGCGAAGCAATGACGGCTCGGAAATCATTGCATTGCGCCTGATTGGCGGTTATACGAATGAACAGGACCGGCTCAGGGAAAAAATAGAACTCAATATAAAAACAATGCCGGAATACCTGAGTGACTGGCCGGTGCTTTTCGGCCTGGGGAATCATGGGGGCGGACTGTGCAGGAATGACATTGAACTTGTTTTGGAACTGCGCGAAGAGTTAAAACAGGACGGCGTAAAGCTGGTATTTTCCACTCTTGAAAACTTTTTCCGAAAAATATCTCCGGCGTTTGCCCTGCTTCCTTCATTCAAGGGCGAGCTGCTTTATCACGGCAGAGGCTGTTTGAGCGCCAATTCCAAAGTCAAAAAACAATCATGGGAATTACGGAAAGCTCTATACAATGCCGATCTCATCAATGCCCTGACCGGCTGCTTGGCGGATAAACAAAATCTTTCCGCTAACGCGGAATTGGAAAAGGCCTGGAAAATTTTACTTTTCAACCAATTCCATGATATTATCTGCGGCACCTGTTCGCCCGCAGCGTCGGAGGATTCCGAAAAGCAGTTGTCCGGAGGAATATTTTCCGCCGAACAGGAAATCAACCGGGCATTTTTGAAATTAGCTTTGCTTCTGAATACGGAAGGCAAGGGTCAGGCGCTTATCGCCGTCAATCCGCATCCCTGGAAAATTAAAGCACCGCTGGCGGTAGAATTCCTGCTTGACTATCGCCCGCTGAATAAACAGCCGGAGGGTTATCTCGTGACCGACTCCGCCGGTAATACCGTTCCGGCTCAGGAAATCCCGCTTCCTAGCGTAATGGGCGATTTACAGTGGAGGAAAAGAGTACTTTTCCGCGGCGAACTTCCTCCCTGCGGAATCAGGGTTTTTCATATAATCCCGGACGCGCCCCCGACTGTTCCGGAAAAAACGGTGAATATCGGATCCGATTTTACGGACAACGGAAAAATCAAAATCGCTCCGGATCGAAAATCGGGAGGAATAATTCTTCAGAACGGTACGGATAAGTTATATGCCGGCGAACTGCTGGTGTTCGAGGATTATTCGGACACCTGGGCCCACGGAGTGGATAAATTTGACCATTATAAGGGACGTTTTGAATTTCAGAGCCTTGAATGGATCGAAACCGGTCCGCTAAGGGCGGTGATGCGGGTTACCTCAAAATTCAATCAATCTGCATTTATCCAAGACTTCGAAATACTGCCGGAGCGCAATGATGTTTTATGCAGGGCAGAACTGGACTGGCGGGAGAAACACGCGGTCGCAAAACTTTCTTTCACTACGGGAAAAAAGCTGAAAGGAGTAAAAGCGCTCAGGGTAGGCTCGTGGGAAATTCCGGATTTGACGACAGGAGAGCTTCCGAACGGCATTTTATTGGCTGCTGAGGATGAAAAAGAAGCTTATTTCGGTGTTTCCTGTCCGGAAAAGGCCGCCTATGACGTCAAACAGGAAAAGCTCGGTCTTACCATTGCCAGATCAAGTATAGCCGCCTGGTATCGGGCTCCGCTTCCCGTTGCTTCCGGTTATCATGAATATCTTGACCTCGGCAGGCAAAAATTTTCATATACCATCATCGGTCCGGAAAAATCTTTCAATCCGGACTGGATACATATTGCGTATGAAAATTCAATGCCTCCGACAACCCTGCTTACTTATCCTCACAAAGGGATACTTGGAAAATCCCATTCCCTTTTCAGCATCGATAAACCGGGACTGGTTCTCTGGACGGCGGTCCCAAATGAACAGGGCCGTGGAATGATTTTCCGTTTCTGGAACTCCAGACCGGAAAAAACCGATTATAAGCTAACTTTTTCCAATATACGAAGCAAAACTATTACCGCCGAACCGGAGGAAATAGTAACAGTTTCATGGACAAATGATAAGAACAGGGAAATATAAAACAAAAAGTGATATCATGGATAAACTAATATGAATGACCGTCAAAGATTTTTAGATATAATGAGGTTCAGAAGGTTTAATGACGCTTATCTCTCTCAGGCTATTTATCAGAATTTCTGGGAGGATACAATTAAACGCTGGCATAAAGAGGGATTGCCGGAAGATATCCATATTGATGAATACTTCAAATTCAGCCGGATGAATGGAGAACCGATAATTGATACCTTTCGTCCGCTTCCTCCTTTTGAACAAGTGATTATAGAAGAAAAAGAAGATTATCGGATTGTTTCTGATGAGGCCGGCATCAGGAAAAAAGAACTTAAAAACGATACTTCCATGCCTCAATACCTGGAGTTTCCCGTTAAAAACCGACAAGATTTTGAAAAGATGAAGAAAAGATACAATCCGCAGTCCCCTTCCAGATATCCGCAATTTTGGGAAGATTACAAAAAATCCGTGGAAAACAGGAATTACCCGTTAGGGAGTATGATTGGAGGTTTCTTCGGCTGGGCGCGGGAGTGGATAGGGGTAGAGGAATTATCAGTGATGTTTTATGATGATCCTGGACTGCTCCATGAAATATTTGAGTTCTTAGGCGATTTTTTTATTGAGGCGAACAGAAAATTGGTCGAAGAGGTTAAACTGGATTATGTGTGGTTCTGGGAAGATATGGCCTATAAGACCGCTCCGCTCATCTCTCCAAAACATTTTCGTGAGTTCCTGCTGCCTCAATATAAAAAAGTTACGTCTTTTCTGAAAAAGCACAATATTGATATAATTTTAGTTGACAGTGACGGCAACATCAATGAGCTTATTCCCCTTTGGCTGGAAGGAGGAGTTAATGGAGTTTATCCGCTGGAAGCCGCGGCCGGTATGGATGCAGTTGCGTTAAGGAAGAAATACGGAAAAGAGCTTCTGTTAATGGGCAATATAGATAAAAGGGCATTAAGCCGAGGAAGGGAGATTATCAAAAAAGAGGTTATGAATAAAGTTCCTTATCTGCTTGCTACCGGCGGGTATATACCCGCGGTTGACCATGCTGTTCCTCCGGACATTCCATTTGCTGATTTTGTCTATTATCTGGAACTGATAAGGAATATCACCGGCGATGAAAATAACCTTTTCTGACCTCTGATGGATGGTAAAATAAGTGAAAAATCTTTGCAGATCAACGGAGGTGGAAATATCGGGACTGTTATCAGAGGAAAATAAACGAAAAAAGGCAAAAATCAAGGTAGTGTCAAAAATAACCTGAAAAAAATGAAAAAAGGCGGATGCAACGCCTCGGTGATCCAACGGCCGAAAACGTTGGTCGCTCATTTCCAATGAGCGAAAGTATTGCGCGGCTTGCCGCGCCCGAACAGTACCGCTCTCGAAAAGCGATATTTTCAAAAAAGAACGAAGTGGTTTTTTGAAAATGCTGAGCGGTCGAGCTGGATTCGGACGCATAACGTTACTTTATCGCCACTTCCTTGTCAAGGCGCAAAATCGAGCTCCTTACAGTCGCTGTTTATACGATTTTGGCCGTTGACAAAAAAGCGGCGATAAAGTGAGACGGGAAGTGTTCTGAAAAACAAAAAATCTTTTGTTTTTCAGTGAATAAAAGGGGAATAACGAAAAAAATACGCAACGAATTAATAATTAACAACATAAATAAAAATTAGCTCAAAAAATTTTGACAGAACCAAAATCAAAATAAGGAGGTTTGCGATGAAAAAGGCAGATTTCAGAACCAAACAATGTTTTACCATTATCGAACTGCTCGTGGTAATTGGCGTCATTGCGATTCTGGTCTCGATACTGCTGCCGGCGCTTAACCGGGCCAGGGAAAAAGCCAGGCAAATCCAATGTGCCGGAAACCTGAAACAAATAGGTTCTGCAGTAGCATTATATGTGGATGATTATTCAGGATGGTTTCCGATAAGCAACGACAACGGTACTATATGGGCACAAGCAATAGCGCCTTATTTAAGTATCAATTTTCCTGTGGGAGTTAACAGCAATTATTCAAAGGGTATATTTATTTGTCCATCCGATCAAACACCGCAAATTGTGAATGTAAGCGGCCATAATCCTGATTATGTAACTGTGAGTTACGGTTATAATTCTAATCTTCAAGGAGCTTCTTTGGCCCACAGTTATGATAATTGGTCCAGACAAAAAAATTCACAGGTAAAAAATCCTTCACATAAAGTCTTTTTTGCCGATTCTCAAGAATTTCATCGAGTTTGGGATAAAAGAGAGTTCAGGCATTCCCTCGGAGATAACATTTTGTGGGGAGATATTCATGTTTCATGGGAAAAAGCGGGTTATCCGCCAGTCACCAATGAATATTTCATTCCTGATTATTAAGGGCAATTGATGGATCAATTCGGGTTTTCTAAAAATCTTTACTAATAAACAACTAATAAGGAATATAAAAATGAATTTAAAAAAGCAATTATTTCAGTTTTACGCTCAGAGGAGAATACATAGCATAACGTTTTTTTGTTTTATCTTTTTTATCGCGCCAACCAATTACGCTCAGAAAAATCTGATTTTGAATCCCGGGTTTGAAGAAAGTCAAAGAGAAAGCGCCTACGTATGGGAGAGAACGAAAGAAAAGCTTGTTAAAAACGGTTCGCTGATGAGAACTGAAACCGAAAAACACAGCGGCAAGTACAGCCTGCTTATCGAAAATAATGCTGTAAACTCAGCCTTGGGTAACAGAGGTTACTCTTGGAGTCAAAAAATTATGATAAGTCCGACCGACTGTTATACTTTCTCAATATGGATGAAAAGTAATCTGGTCAGTAAAAGCAAGGGTTTCCTTGGAGGCTGCATGATAATGGGTTATGACAAGAGCGGAAAAGCCGTTCAGGGGCGCAGTTCGGGGTTAAAGTTAAAGGCCGGAGTAAGTGATTGGAAAAAATACACAATAAAATATCAGCCGGTAAAAGACGTAGCCTTTATCACCGTTTCGCTTGCTTTTCGGGCAGGTCTGGCTACCGGCAAAATATGGTTCGATGATCTTTACTTGGGAACCGGTGAGGAGTTTTCCGGCAATATCATCCCGAAATATCGCGAAATTTCTCCATATAGTACCCCTTTTGATGCAGAATACGATAAAGCCTATTCTCAAATAATCAAACGAAAAGTGTTTGCCGCCCACGGCACACCGGTGTTGGATGGAAATCTCGGCGATGATATCTGGAAAAATGCTCCCCTTATTGAAAATTTCCTGTCACTGACCCCTGAACTGACAACTTTCTCCAAGGAAAAGACGGAAGCAAAAATTTTATATGATGAAGCAAATATTTATTTTGCCGTTAAGCACTATTTCCCCGGGAACAGAAAACTGATTTCGGAAAAGCTTCCGCGCGACAGTGACTTATGGACGCAGGACCATATCGAACTGTTTATTTCACCTGATATGAATGTTAATAAATATTATCACCTGGCGGTAAACGTAAGCGGTTCCATTTGGGATGGCATCCAGCAATTTAAAAGATCAAACCAAAATAAGCTTTCTGAACTTCGAAAAGAGGTAAATATAAACTGGAATCCGGACTGGAAAGCAAAGGTGAAAAGGGACAAAAATTCCTGGCAGGCGGAAATAGCCGTTCCCTACAAGGATTTAAATACCGTGCCGCCCAAATCAAACGCTCAATGGAATCTTAATATATGCGTAGGAGGAAAAGGGAATTCTAATTCCAGCATGACGGTTCTTCCTCGAATGAAATTTCAGGATCCTCAAAATTTTGGCATTTGCTGCTTTGCGGCGGAGAAAACAAAACCGGGTTTTTCTGGCAGGTATAAAGATATGCTGAGTGCCTATAAAAAGATAAAAAACAAAAGGCATGAGTTCATAAATAGTGATATATACAAGTTTAAATATGCGTTTGCAATGGTGGGGGCAAAAAATGGAAAGCCCAGAAAGAATTTCTGTCCGGTAAACGTTAATTCCGTTTATTCTCCCAAGCAGGGATTTGGGTGGAAAAGTGGAAAAAACCTGAAAAAAAATACTCCTTTAGCAAAAAAAATTAATCATTGCGGTTGTAAATCCAGCCTGAATGATTTGACCAGTCAATATATCGAGGGCAAAGAAGGCGAGTTTATCGTGGATCTGCCCAATGGAGAATATATAGTTCATATAATAGCCGGAGACAGCATGGATGTGCCGCCGGTTTTTGACGTTTTTGCCCAGGGAGAAAAAAATTTAAGGATTTCCATTCCTCAGAACTTTATTTTCAATATTTATTCGTTTCCCGTTACAGTCAACAGTGGACAACTCAATTTATCCTTTAAAGGGGAATACGGATTTCTTCTCAACGGATTGATAATTCATAAAAAGGATGCGGGCCGACTGGCAGAAAAACAACTGCGGAAAATATGGGAAGAGATCAATCTGGGACAACCTGACTGGATAAGCCGTTGTCAGCGCTATAAATATGTTGAGAACCGACAGATGCCTGAATTAACCCCGCTCGATAAACAGAGGGGATACCTTTTGTTTACCAGAAATTATCTTGACATGGTTTATCCCAATTCCGTCCCGGGGAAAAAAGAACTGAACGGCAAGATACAGATATGGGCGGCTCCCGGTGAGACCGAACCGGCAGTTTTTGGGCTATTGCCGTTGAAAAATATTGATGACTTTAATATAAAAACATCAGGTTTTTTTAATGATCGAGGAAATCAAATAAGAAAAGAAGACATTAAAATAAATATTGTAGAGTATAAATACGAGAGACTTGGTTTTTACAGAAGTTACAAATATATGTTATTGCCGAGTTTTTTGAGGCCGTTAAAAAAACTTGATCTGAAAAAAGATATCGCCAGGCAGATATGGCTGAATATCAAAGTGCCGGATAACGCAAGTCCCGGGGAATATAAAGGGACAATTGAATTATATTCAAATGGCAAAAGAAGCGGAACGGTGGATTTAAGCCTGTATGTCTATCCTTTTAAACTTGATCCGTTAAATGATTATACTTTCGGTGTTTTTTATAGAGTAAGCAACAGAAGTCCTAAAAGGGGGATTGACGGCTGGTCAAGGACTTTTTCGGAACTGCAGGATATGAAAAGACATAATATGAATTCGGTATCACTTTCGGTACCTCATGGGCGTGACCGCAAAAACTATAATTTCGGCAGCAGAGGACAATTAAACCCTCAAGAGGTGCTGAAATTTTCAAGACTGGCCAAAAAAGCCGGGCTAACTAAACCAATACCATATTATATAAATCCTTTTCTTCCGTACAACACCCATAATGCAGCAAAGGTTTTTGAGGTAAAGAAGGAAGATTGGACTTATATTAAAAGCGCGGTTCAGGAAATAACGGAAATAAGCCGAAAGGAGAATCTTCCTGAAATACTGTATTGGCCGGTTGACGAACCCCACTGGTTTCCGATAAGAATCGGAAATGCGTTAAATATATTAAATTATTTTAAGAGGAATATTAACGCAAGAACTTATATGACAACAATAAAGGATAATAATAATATATTTCCATTACTTGATGTTATTGCATTGGGAGGAGGCGACGGAGCATTGGATTTAATTCGAAATCCCCCAAACCAAAATAAAGCGATATGGGCCTACAATTCAATAGGAAGTGGAAGGTTTAACCCAATATTTGCCGTTAGATTTATTTCCGGTATGATTACCTGGAAACAGCAAATTAAAGGATTTCATAATTTTCATTACCTCGAGCCTTATGCCAGTAATCCGTTTAATCCCATCGATTCGTTATATGCCGCATTTGCCTATCCGGGAGATGAACAGCCTCTCCCGACATTGCAATGGGAAGCAATCAGGGAAGGTCTTGATGATCTTAAATACCTTAGGACCCTTGAAAAGCTGATTGAAGAATCATTAGCTTCAAATGATAAACAGACAGTAGAAAACGCAGGGCGGGCGAAAATTTTTCTTGACAAGCTGAAAAATGAAATAAAACCGAGCTTTAGAGATTACACGTTCATTCATCCGGTGACCGGAGAACCGGTCATTGTTGCTCCTGCGTGGCCGATTTCAAAATACGATGAGATAAGAAGGAAAATTGCCCAGTGGATTATAAAATTGACAAATAAAAGCCGGCAAACCTGAAAAAAACCAAAGCGGCGGGAATTATTAATATATCAAGTAAACAATTAAACCCAAGAGATGAGTTCCATTATCAACAGAAGAATATGAAAAACAGTCCTTTGACATTTGTTCAATTTACAGATATTCATTTAGGGGATTCTTTGGTTTTTCCCCGGCACGTAATTCAGCAAATTGAGCAGAATTTCAAGATTGCCCTGGCTGAAATTAGCCGGATTAAGCCGGCCCTTGATTTTTTGGTTATAACCGGTGATGCGGTTAACACGGGTCTGGCGGATGTCGAAAAATACTGCAAACATCTTAAATATCTGGATATGCAAGTATATAGTATTCCCTCCAGCCACGATTTGGCGCTCGGACCTCTTCCTGATGGAAATATCGTACTGAATGAAGACGGCAGTTTCTGGGAAAGCAATATCGGTTCCATACGAAATGTTTTTACGTGTAAGGGGATAAAATTTATCTTCTTTGAACCGTTTCGGAAAATCAATGAGAAAAAAGGAATAAACGTTTTTGATGCGGATACGGCGGCGTGGCTAGCCGGTGAACTGGCGAAGACCAAGAGCGGGCAACCTCTCATAATTGGATACCATATTCCAATTCTTCCCCGTCAGGGCACGTATATTGGATGGGATAAGGCGGAAAAATTCCTTTCCCTGCTGAAAAAATACAATGTTCTTGCTTGCATTTGCGGTCACCGGCATCGGAATGATGAAGATATTATAGACCGTATCAAGCAGATTCAAACAGGACCGCTTGCCGGTTTTCAATGGACTGGACTGGCTCCGCATTATATGTTTCCAGTCCGTGCCGGCTATAGAATTTTTCAAATTCATGGCGGCCGTTTGCATTCATTTTATAAAGAAATAAACGTAAAAAACCAAGTAACTCTGGAAAAAATAAATAATATTCATACCCTGGGGCCGCGGCCTCAGGTAAGACCCGTAATACTTTCTTCGGGAGCCGTATTGCAGGTAAAGACCTATTCGGAAGATAATGAAATAACGCAAGTTGAATATTCACTTGACAACAAGAAATGGGTACGTTTAGAAGCGAAAAATAGTTTCTTATGGACGGAATGGGAAGAGCATATCCCTTATCATAGATTTCATGATAAGTTTAATATTATCACAATACGCGCTATTACTGGAGACGGAATAAAGGTTTATGACAGTGTGCCGGTTTATGTCTGTAAAGAAAATCTTTCGATGAGAACTCAAAGCGGGCCTGAGATGGTATTTGAATTAATAACTCAACCCGCAGAACATGTTCATAATAAATGTAAAACTAATTCTTTCCCCTGGGTGGTAATTCCGAATTAGTATTACAATAATGCCTCTTCGCCAGAATTTGTGGATTACATTGGCTCAGAGTGAGCGAAAATATTTTAACGTTCAAAAAAACCCGTCATTTCAGATGCGATATGACGGATGGGGCGGCCAATGTTTTTCAAGGATTCGGAAGAAAAATCTTTTTTTTCTTCCGAAGCGACAAGAACTGTATTTACATCAGGTTCCGACGGCTATCAAGCGAGCAAACGGAATAAAAGGGAGCTTGCGACCGGTTATGCCGGATTGCCGCTTGATTGACGACGGGTTCTGATGTAGCTCCCATTGTTTCACCCATAAATTCTATCCTGCATGTTGCATGAAGGTTGGAAGCCTGGGCTAATGCGGTAAAAATTTGTTTGACAGTAGATTTAGTACAGATTTTTTGTCGATTTTCAGCAATCAAGGCACATGCCCCCAACCCCCGTTA
>JAQULZ010000068.1 GCA_028718375.1 Victivallaceae bacterium
AACTTGACTCGACGCCCCGGCAAAAGAGCTGATAAACAGTTCAAAAACAAAAAAATTGTTTTTTTGTTTTTGAAAACAGTGATGATCTTCGCTTTTGATTGAGCTGTCAAGTTTTGGAGCGTATAAACAGCGAACGAAGTGAGCGGTTTTATGCCGCGGAAAAACTTTACCGCGATTGAAAAAGCGATACTCAACTCGGGACTGCATTGGCGACATTAACGGTTGGCGTTCCATTACAGATTTTTGAGAAGAACTAAAAAAAGGAATATGATTATGAATAAGGAACTGAAAAAAGTTTTTGAAGGGTCGCTGGTTGCCGGCGGCCTGAAAATCGGCATTGTCTGTTCGCGTTTCAACGAATTCTTCGTCAGTAAGCTTTTGGCCGGGGCCATTGACGCCGTCGTCCGGCATGGCGGTCAGGCTTTGGATATTGAAGTCGCCTGGGTGCCGGGAGCATACGAGCTGCCGTTCGGGGTAAAGAAACTGATGGAAACCGGTCGTTTCGATGCGGTGGTAACTCTGGGAGTAGTCATCCAGGGCGCAACGCCGCATGCCGGCTATATCAATGCGGAAGTTTCGAAAGCCCTGGCGCAATTGAGCCTGGATTCCGGAGTCCCGGTCGGCTACGGACTGATTACCGCCGATACCATCGAACAGGCTATCGAGCGCAGCGGCACGAAAGCCGGCAACAAGGGCGCTGATGCGGCGCTGGCGGCGATTGAAATGGCCAATCTGGTAAAGGCGGTAAAATAGCGGTAATGAATAACGCGGGAAGTTGAGAATAAACATGACGGCAAATGCGGATAAGGACACGGCGCGGATGCACGTGAAGCGCTTGGGACGGGAACTGGCGATGCAGTTTTTGTTTCAGCGCAGTTTTTCCGCTGAGGCGAAGCCGCTGGACGGCTGGGAGGAATTTCTCGGCCAGGCCGGCAACGAGCATGGCCTGAAAGACAACCGCTTCGCCCGTAAAGGCGGCGAATATGCCCGGCGGCTGGTTGAAGGAATTTTTGCCCGGCTGCCGGATATTGACGCGGTGATCAATGAAAAAGCGCAAAAATGGGATTTGAACCGGATGGCGCTGGTTGACCGCAATATTCTCCGCGTGGCCGCTTATGAAATGCTTTACGTTCCCGAAGTTCCGCCGATCGTCAGCATCAATGAGGCCGTCGAAATCGCCCGGGACTACAGCGGGCGGAAAGCCGGTAATTTCATTAACGGCGTGCTTAACGGGATCAAGGATGGCCTGAATCGCCCGGCGCGCGAGGCGGTGGACAAATTATGACCTCGCTTTTCGCCCGATTCAGGAAGGGGTTGTTGAAAACGACCACTTCGGTAACCCGCGGCATTTCCGCCGTGTTCACCGGAGAAAAAAAATGGACTGCGGAACAGTTCGATGACCTGGAAAACCTGCTGATTGCAGCGGACTTCGGGGTAACGGCCAGCCTGCGGTTAGTCGCCGACCTCCGCGACCGTTATGAGCAGGGCTTGATTTCGACTTCCGCGGAGATCGACCAAATCGCCGCGGCCGAGGTCTGCCGGATCCTGAGCCGGAATCAGCGCGAGGTGCATTTCACCCCGGACGGCCGGGTGACGGTAATCCTGATCGTCGGAGTAAACGGCAGCGGCAAAACCACCAGCATTGGAAAACTTGCGGCGCGGTGGAAACAGGAAGGCAAAAAAGTGCTGCTGGCGGCATGTGATACCTTCCGGGCGGCAGCCGCGGAACAGCTCAAACTTTGGGGCGAACGGACGGGGGTTCAGGTTGTTTCCGCGCTCCATGGTGCTGATCCGTCCAGCGTGGCTTTCGACGCGGTAAAGTCGGCGCAGGCGCGCCGGGCCGATATTCTGCTGATCGATACCGCCGGCCGCCAGCATACCAGCAAGGGCCTGATGGCCGAACTGGCCAAAATCTGCCGTACCGTAAATAAAATTTATCCCGGCGCGCCTCACGAAGTATGGCTGACCGTCGACGCCAGTCAGGGCGCGAACGCCATCAGCCAGGCCCGCGAATTTTCCCAGGTTGCCGGCTTGACCGGTTTGGTTTTAACCAAGCTGGACGGCACCGGCAAGGGCGGCATGGCCGTGGCCCTGCAGCAGGAATTCGGGTTTCCGGTATTTTTTGTCGGACTGGGGGAGGGTACCGACGATATGCAGCCGTTCAATCCGGAATTTTACGCGAATGCGCTGTTCGGGGTCAGTATTGCCCATACCTAAAACATGGCATAACAATTATACGCCAGGTAGGCGAGATAGAGCAGCAGAAACGCTATTCCTTCGGTTTTGACCAGTCTCCAGCCGGTGCGCATGAAAACCACCAGCATCGTTCCGCACAGCAGCATGACCGGAATGATCACTTTCTGGAAACCGGGTTCGATCCGGAGCGGACTTATCACCGCGCACAAGCCCATTATCAACAGGAGATTGAAAGTGCAGCTGCCGATGATGTTGCCCAGCGCAATACCGTTTTTCCGTTTGCGGATGCTGGTCACCGTTACGGCCAGTTCCGGCACCGAGGTACCGAAGGCGACGATCGTCGCCGCGATAAGTCCCGGGCTGACCTGAAAACGTTCGGCGACAGCGACGACGTTGTCGACCATAGTTTTGGCACCGGAAAAAATCATGACCGTCCCGACCGCCAGAAACAGCCAGGCAACGGATACGGAATGGAATGCCGGCGGATGATGAACTTCCCCTTCCTCCAGTTCCGCGAGGGAATCCCGGTGTTTGAAGAGGTAAAATAAATATCCCGTCATCAGGAGAAGCATAATACCGCCGCCGGTCCGCCCCAGCCTGCCGTTCCCGGCGAAACCCAACGCCGCGACAACGAAAAACACCCCGAGCATGAAGGTTGCATCGCGTTTGACTACCGCTCGGGGACTGGGCATACTGCCGAGCAATACAACCGCGACTCCCAGAACCAGGGAAATATTGGTGATATTGCTGCCGACGAGATCGCCTACCACGATACCGGACTGACCTTTGATCGAGGCATAAACGTCGGTACCGAATTCCGGCAGGGAGGTGCCGATGCTGACCAAGGTCAGGCCGATGACGATTTCCGGGATCTTATAATTCCGGGCAATCCGGGATGCGGCTTCGACAAAGAAATCACTGCCTTTGACCAGCAGCAGCAGGCCGAACAGAAACAGCATGACATTCAGGAGGAAAAATCCGGACGCGAACGACATTTACGGTTGCTCTTTCATCAACGCCACTCGGTGATGGCATCAATTTTTAATTTCGGCACGTGCAGCACGTCATCGGCATCCAGATAATATTTCATAGAACCCTCCGGATCGATATCCTCCGCTACCGGTTCTTCGTCGGGATAGCCGACCGCCAGCAGATAAAGCGTTTCCTGCGGCGCCGGCAAATCCAGCAGCCGGTCGACGTTATCTTTCTTATAAGCGCCGATCCAGCAGGTGCCCAGCCCGGCTTCCGCGGCTGCAAATTCCATGCTTTGAATGGCCGCGCCGGCATTGGCCTGCATAATCCCGCCCACGTCTTTCGGGGTGATGACGACGATAAAGGTCAACGGAGCGTTTTTACCCCATTCGGGGGTGCGGTGCGGCGCTACCATTCCGGCCCAGGCGGTATTGTCGAAAATGTCTTTAACCAGTTGTTTATCGCGCACCACGATATAGCGCAGTTTCTGCACGTTGGCGCCGCAGGCCGCCAGCCGGGCGGCTTCGAGCATCGCGCGGATATCCTTATCGAACACCTGTACCTGCTTGAAACGTCTTACCGTCCGCCGTTTTTTCAGTAATTCGCTGAATTCCATAACGTTTTCTCCCTCGCTGATAAATTTACCGGGAACTATACTCCTTTAAAAACCCGTTGATATGGTGGCTTACACTGTTTTCGGTAATTTTGATCACGCGCATTTCGCGCACCACGCTTTCCGACGAATCCGAGGCGTGAGCAGTATTGACCATGACATCGCTGCCGAAATCGCGGCGCACTGTACCGCCCGGAGCTTTGGTGGGATCAGTCGGGCCTAAGACCGTGCGGATTTTGGCGATCGCGTTTTCCCCTTCGTAAATCAGCACCAAACATTTTACCAGGCCCGGCTCGTTAAGTTCGCCGGGCGGGCAGTCCGCCGGCCGGCGGCCGGACATGAACTCGATGATCCGGTAAAACTGGTCGTCCGCGAAACTTGTTCCCACAATTTCCGTCAGACCGTCGACAACACCGTCCGCCATCCGGAAATCGAACTCTTTTTCCAGCGCCGCCCGGGCTTTTTCGCCGATTTTGGGCGCCAGTTTGCTGCGCAGGGCCGCCTGTACCGGGCCGTAAAATTCAAGCGCTTCGGCAACCGACATGCGATAGATTTTACAACCGACGATGCGCAGTCCGGTGCGGCTGAGCATATCGATGATGTTTCCGGGACGGCTGCTGGGATGACGCCAGTTATCGGGTTTGATGATTACCAACGTGCGTTCATCGGTATTCCGGACTCCGACGACGTTTTCCACGATATTCGGCGTCCGGTCAGCAAAATCGGCGAACAGCCGGAGTTTTTCCAGCGCGCAGTCGAGATTCGGAGGCGTGAGCACCGCCGGTTCAAAATAACGAATGGCGCCCGGCTGATTCTTGTCCTCTACCAGGTCGGAATAAGTGTCGCGGATGGTTTCGCCGGTCAGGAACGGATTGCTGCTCGAATTATGGGAATCCAGGTCGCCGACGATTGCGCTGAGTTTAGCACAGGCATCCTCACCTTTGAAGAGCAGAAATAAAGCCCGTTCTTTTTTGCCGTCTTTCTCGACAAAATTTTCCATTACGTAATCGGCCAGTAACTGAGCTCGGTCCGGCTTGGCATTCCCGACCGTCCGCAGCAGAGAATCCGCGTAACCGCGGGCCAGCCGGTGATCGAAACCGAAGATCCGCGCCCCGATCAAATCCAGGTCCGTGCGGCTCAGCAACCGCGCCAGAATGCCGCCGGTCCGGGATTTTTTCAAACTGTAGGGAGTGATTAAAACATAAGAAATTTCCATAGCCATAAGTTCATCCTCTGGTTAGTCTGCCGCCGGTCGGCAAAACCCGCGGCAGAATTAGCGTCTGTGTCCTCAATCGTTGGCTTTCATCCGAATTGCCGGACTTAGCCATTATAGAAAAATAATATACTGTCGGAAAAAAAGGTTTTCAAATTCACGCCTGCCGCGGCTTGCAATTTACTGCCGGGGCGGTTATTTTTACGGTTATTCTGAACCAGCTGATTATTTCAAGGAGCAACCAATGGCCGGCATTTTCAAAGCCTATGACATCCGGGGGATTTACCCCGACCAACTGAACGAAGCCGTCGCCGAGAAAATCGGACGGGCTTATATCGAATTCACCGGCGCCAGAAGAGTAGTAGTCGGTTATGACATGCGGCCGCATTCCGTGCCGCTGTTTCGGGCCCTGGCCCGCGGCATGACCGCGCAGGGCGCGAACGTCATCAGCCTGGGACTGTGTTCAACGCCGATGTCCTATTTCGCCAATGGGCGGCTGGGGGCGGACGGCAGCGTCATCATCACCGCTTCCCATAATCCGGCCGAATGGAACGGGTTCAAAATGTGCGTCGCCAACGCCGTACCGATCAGCGCCGCGACCGGAATAGCGGATATCGAGCGGATTTTCACCGAGGAGTCCTGGAGCAGGTCCGATAAATCCGGAACCATTTCCGCTTATGACATTGCGCCGGAATATGGAGCGTTCCTGAAAAAACACGTCAAAGTCAACCGCAGACTGAAAGTCGTCGTCGACTATGCCAATGCCATGGGCTCGTTTGAAAGCGCCGGGATCGAAGAATTCTTCGACATCATTCCGCTGTATAAAGAACTCGACGGAACGTTCCCGAACCATGAAGCCAATCCCCTGAAAGCGGATACGCTGGAGGCGATCCGCGCCCAGGTCAGGGAAGTCAAAGCCGATTTCGGCGCGGCTTTCGACGGCGACGCCGACCGCTGCGGCTTTATCGACAACAACGGCGAAATCATCCCGATGGATTTGTTCACCGCGGTGATCGCGCAGGATATTTTATCGGAAGGCCCGGCGACCATTCTCTACGATCTGCGCAGCAGCCGCGCCGTCCGCGAATGTATCGAGGCCAACGGCGGCACCGCGATCATGTCCCGGGTCGGCCACGCGTTTATCAAGGCCCAGATGCGCGAATACGCTGCGGTTTTCGCCGGCGAGCTTTCCGGGCATTACTATTTCAAGGAAAATTACACCGCCGAGTGTCAGGGGCTGGCGTTCGTCAAATTCGCCAATCTCATCTGCAAAAGCGGCAAAACCGCCGGTCAACTGGTCGCTCCTCTGCGCAAATATGCGGGCAGCGGCGAAATTAACTCCGAAGTCGCCGATCCCCGGGCCGTTCTGGCGCGGTTGAAAGCAAAATACGCCGATGGCCGGCAGTTCGAACTGGACGGTTTAAGTGTCGAATACCGGGACTGGTGGTTTAACGTCAGGCCTTCGAATACCGAACCGCTGCTGCGGCTGATTGTCGAAGCCGACAACCGGGAGTTGATGATCGCCCGGCGCGAGGAAATTCTGGCGGTGATCCGCGGCTGAGGAGGGAAATAAACCAACCATTGTCCTTTCCCGCCCCAACGGGGAGGACAAATAATTCCAGGAAACTGTTTTTCATGCGGAAATTATGGCCGGAGATAATAAAGCGGAAAGCTTGTCCCCCGACAATATTCTGGACGGTTGTTGCGGTTGCAGTTACCGTGCTGGCGTTTATTCCGGCAATGAATTACCAATTCCTGATGGAATGGGATGACGTTTATTACACCAGCGATCCGCATCTGAAAATCACCCTCGCCAATCTGCATTATTGGCTGACCGGCAGCATCCAGAAACTCTACACCCCCGTAACTTCATATTCGCTGATGATTGACCAGGCGCTGTTCGGAAATTATCCGGCCGGTTATCACCTTCATAATCTGCTGCTGCATTGCGGCTCGCTGCTCCTCTTTCTGGCGATCCTGCGGCGGCTGCGGGTCTCTCTCCTGATCGCCGCCAGTATTGCGTTGCTCTGGGCGGTACACCCGCAACGCGTTCCCTCGGTGGTATGGATAGCCGAACGCAAGGATGTCCTGGCGGTGTTCTTCGCCCTGGCCGCTTTTTATACCTATCTGAGGGCGCATGAACAACCATCGTTTGCCCTGTTTCCCCCTTTGCTGCTGCTGCTCTCGCTCGGCGCCAAACCGGCGGCGGCCGGCCTGCCCGCGGTAATGCTGGTTTACACCTGGCAACGTCACCGCAAATGGCGGGAACTGCGGTTAGCGATCCCGGTGCTGATTGTACTCATCCTCTATCTCAGCTGGTTCCTGTACCTGCAACCGGTATCGTCGTCGCTTTCGGCGCAAGTTACTCTTCCGCAGCGGGCCTGGATCATCGTCCATAATATAATGTGGTACTTGTGCAGCGGATTTGTGCCGTTTCAACTGAACCCGATCTACCCGCCGGTAAATCTGCCCGGCCGGGAATATCTGCCGCTGGTCTGCGGCTTTATCCTGCTGGCCGGCATTGCGCTGGCGGCGCTGTTCAGTACCGGTTCGGCCTTGAAACGAAAATGGCTGACGGCCGTTTCCGCCGCCCTTTGCTGGGGAGCGTTGTTTTTCCCGGTCAGCGGCATTGTCATAATCGGCATGGTCGATTACAGCGACCGCTATAATTACCTGCCGTCGACCGTAAGCTGGGCGATGCTGGCGCTGTTCATCAGCCGCCAGACCCAGCAAAAACACTTGAAACCTGAATGGCTTCGGAAAGCCATTGTTCTGTTATTGCTGCCGGTGCTGTATTGCTATTGGTACCAGACCTGGTCTTATCTGCCGGTCTGGAGCAATAGTGAAAATCTTTTTGTCCGTGCCGTGCAGTGGCAGTATCCGAATCCCAAAGCGATCGACAATCTGGGCACGACCGCCATCAATCGGGACAATCCGCAATTGCTCGACCTGGCCGCCGCCAAGTATCTGACGCTGGCCGCGGCCGGCGACCGGCTGCACTGGTATCCCTGCCATATCCACCGCGATGCCTGGTCCCACGCCAGCCTGTTTCTCGGCGCCTACGCCCAGTTCCTGCGCGGCAATCTCAAAGCAGCTTTCCCGGCATTCGTCAAACTCCGGCAGCTGGCGGAAGCCGGAACCCTGAAATTTTATAGCCGGAACGGTTATATCCAGAAATTATGGGGCGCCCTGGCCGCCTGCTATCTCGAATTCAAACAGCCGGAAGCCGCGTTGAAGTGTCTGCAGATCCAGCTTCACTTCCTTAAGCCGGATTCTTCCAATGCCTTGTTCAACCGGGGTCTGACGGCATTCATCAAAAGAGATTTCCGCTCTGCGGAAAAATATTGGGGAACGGCTCAGGAGCGGAATCCGGATGACCCCAGAATCCGCCATAATCTCGAGACCGTCCGGAAACTGCAAAGCCGGGAACATTCTCCCAAAAAACGGGTAAAATAATCACCGCTTCCGGCCATCGCTTTTTCTTGAAAACAAACCGGACCGGTAAGCCCGGGAGGTGTTTTAATGCAGGAACAGCAGTCGGAACCGACAGCGCGGGAAATTTATCCGCCGGTAATACTTTGGGCGGCCGTCGCGGTCGCGATTACAATGCTGGTGTTTATTCCGGCGCTGCACTACCGCTTCCTGACGGAATGGGGCGACGGCTATTATACCGGGGATCCCCGCCTGGAATTCACCTTAGCCAATCTGCGCTGCTGGCTCACCGGCAGCGTCGAGCGGCTTTACACGCCCCTGACTTCCTATTCGCTGATGCTCGACCACGCGCTGTTCGGAAACCATCCGGCCGGTTATCACCTCCATAATCTGCTGCTGCATTGCGGCGCGCTGCTCCTCTTCCTGGCGATCCTGCGGCGGCTGCGGGTCGCCCCCCTGATCGCCGCCGGGACGGCGCTGCTCTGGGCGGTACATCCGCAACGGGTACCCTCGGTGGTCTGGATCACCGAACGCAAGGATGTCCTGGCGGTGTTCTTCGCCTTGGCCGCCTTTTATACTTATATGGAAGCCTGCCGCTGCCGGCGCTTTGCCCTGCTTCCTCCGTTACTGCTGCTGCTGTCGCTCGGCGCCAAACCGGCGGCGGTCGGCCTGCCCGCAGTGATGCTGATCTACACCTGGCTGCGCCATCGCAAATGGCGGGAACTGACCTTGGTGATTCCTTCGCTGGCGGTGACAGTACTTTTTCTCGGCTGGTTTTGTTTCCTGCAAAAAATGCCGTCGCCGCTGGCGGAGCAAATCACGTTTCCGCAGCGCATTTGGATCATCGCCCATAATGTCATGTGGTACTGGTGCAGTAGCTTTGTGCCGTTTCAACTGAACCCGATTTACCCGCCGGTGAGTCTGCCCGGCCGGGAGTATCTGCCGCTGGCCTGCGGCTTTACCCTGCTGGCCGGTATTGCCGGGACAGCACTGTTCAGGAACGGCACGGCGTTAAAACGGAAATGGCTGGCGGCCGGGGCCGCCGTTTTCTGCTGGGGAGCGTTGTTCTTCCCGGTCAGCGGCATCATTACGATCGGGACGGTCGATTACGGCGACCGCTACAACTACTTGCCGACTACCGTAAGCTGGGCGCTGCTGGCGCTGTTCGTCAGCCGCCGAAACCGCGAAAAAAAATTGAACGGCCGACTCCGGAAATACGCCCCCCTGGCATTCCTGCCGGTACTGTATTGCTATTGGTATCTGACCTGGTCTTATCTGCCGGTCTGGAGCGACAGTAAAAATCTTTTCGTCCGCGCCGTACAATGGCAATACCCGAATTTCAGAGCGATCGACAACCTGGGCACCGTGGCCATCAACCGGAATGATCCGCAGCTGCTCGACTTGGCCGCCGCCAAGTTCCTGACGCTGGCCGCGGCTGCGGCCGGCGGCCGGCTGCGCTGGTATCCCAGCCGGATCCACCGCGCCGCCTGGCTTAACGCCGGCCTGTTCCTCGGCGCTTATTCCCGGTTCCGGCGCGGCGACGTCAAAACGGCCTTTCCGGTATTCGTCCGGCTTCAGCGCCTGGCGGAAACCAAAGGCCTGAAATTTTTCGGGCGGGACGGTTACATCCAGAAATTCTGGGGTTCCCTCGCCGCCTGCTACCTTGAGTTCAAACACCCGGAAGCCGCGCTGAAATGTCTGAAAATCCAGCTTCCCTTACTGGAGCCGGACTCTTCCGAAGCCTGCTTTAACCTGGGTCTGACGGCATTCCTCAACAGCGATTTCAGCGCTGCCGAAAAATATTGGCGGGCGGCGGCCCAGGCGGGAAATCCGAATGACCCGAACATCAATTACAACCTCGAGCTGCTCCGAAAACTGCAAAACCGGGAACGTTCCCCCAAAAAACGGGTGAAATAATCACCGTTTCCGGCGTGAACCCGAAAAAAAACTTTGACCGGTTGGCAAATTTCAGTTTCCGGCTATATTTAAGATATTCAATGAACCGTGAAATACACGGAATACGCGAAAAAAATAAATTGATTTTTTATGTATTTCTGGTGTTTCACGATAAGCAATCAATGGAAAAGTTTGGAAGGATACAGCAAAATGCCTAAACTGATGCTCGGGATACCCAAAGGAAGTCTGGAAGAAAGTACCGTCGAAATGTTCGCGAAAGCGGGCTATAAGATTTCGATCAGTTCGCGCTCGTATTATCCGGGCATCGACGACGATGAAATCGAATGCATGCTGATCCGGGCTCAGGAAATGTCCCGCTACGTCGAAAAGGGAATCCTCGACTGCGGTCTGACCGGCCGCGACTGGATCGAGGAAAACGGTTCGGACGTCGCTGAAATCGCCGAACTGGTTTACGGCAAAGTCGGGCGCCGGCCGCTGCGCTGGGTGCTGGCGGTCCCGGAAGATTCGGAGATTAAAGAGGCCAGGGATCTCGAAGGCAAACTGATCGCGACCGAGGCGGTCGGCATGACCAGACGCTACCTCGCCCGCCGGGGGGTCAATGCCGTGGTCGAATTCAGTTGGGGCGCCACCGAGGTCAAACCTCCCCGCCTGGCCGACGCCATCGTCGAAATCACCGAAACCGGTTCGTCGCTGCGCGCCAACAACCTGAAAATAATCGACACCCTGTGCGAAAGCACCACCCGGTTCATCGCCAACCAAACCGCGCTGGAAGATGAGTTCAAGAAAAACAAGATCGAAAAGCTCGCTTTGCTGCTGAAAGCCGCTCTGGCCGCCGAAGGCAAAGTCGGCCTGATGCTGAACATCCGCCAGCCCGACCTCAACCGCGCCCTGGAAAAACTGCCCGCCCTGGAACGTCCGACCGTTTCGCCGCTGGCCGAAGCGGGCTGGGTGGCGGTTTCCACCATTGTCGACGAATACGTGGTACGCGATCTGATCCCCGAACTGACCGCCTGCGGCGCCACCGGGATCGTCGAATTTCCCCTGAATAAAATAGTTTTGTAGACTCCGGAACGGACGAAACGGCCGGCAGGGGCAAAAATGCGGCCCGGGGGCAGTTTTTTTGCCTGAAAATATTGCTTTTTCGGACTGCGGTGCTACTGTTAAGGTAATGGGTTTTTAAAAAGCAACATCCAGACCGGGATCATGACTGAAGCGCAACAAGTTATTTATGACGAAAGCAAAATCCAAACCTTAAGTTCCCTGGAGCATATCCGGCTCCGGCCGGGTATGTATATCGGCAAGCTCGGGGACGGCTCCCATCCCGAGGACGGCATCTATATCCTGGCGAAGGAAATCATCGATAACAGTATTGACGAGTTTATCATGGGCGCCGGCCGCCGCATCGACATCAGCCAGGACGGGGAAATGATCATTGTCCGGGATTTCGGGCGCGGCATCCCGCTGGGCAAACTCATCGAATGCGTGTCCGTCATCAATACCGGCGGTAAATACAACAGCGATGTATTTCAGTTCTCGGTCGGACTCAACGGCGTCGGAACCAAGGCGGTCAACGCGCTTTCCAGCGAATTCACCGTCCGCTCGGTACGCTCCGGCAAATTCCGCGAAACCCGGTTCGCCAAAGGTGTCCTGACCGACGACCGGGAAGGCAAAACCGATGACCGCGACGGAACCAGGATCACTTTCGTCCCGGATCCGGAAATGTTCGGGCAATACGAATTCCGTTCCGAATACCTGATCAAACGCATCTGGCTGTACGCTTACCTGAACAGCGGCCTGTCGCTTTACCTCAACGACGTCCGGTATTATTCCAAAAACGGCCTGAAAGACCTGGTCGAGGTCGAGGTCGGGGAAGAAAAACTTTATGACATCATCGCGTTCAAGGGCAAAACCATCGAATTCGCCCTTTGTCACACCGACAATTACGGCGAAAACTATTTCTCGTTCGTCAACGGCCAATACACCAATGACGGCGGAACGCATTTGTCGGCCTTCCGCGAGGGCGTACTCAAGGCGGTCAATGAATTTACCGGCAAAAGCTACCAGGCCGCCGATGTGCGCGACGGCATCGTCGGGGCGATCTCGATCAAACTGAAGGAACCGGTGTTCGAGTCGCAGACCAAAAACAAACTCGGCAACACCGACGTGCGCGGCCCGATCGTCGATGCCGTCCGGAGCAATATCGTCGATTATCTCCACCGCAATCTGGAACAGGCCGAAATCTTCATCGATAAAGTGATCCGCAACGAAAAAGTCCGCCAGCAGATCCAGGCGGTGAAAAAACAGTCCAGGGAAAACGCCAAACGCATGGCGCTGAAAATACCCAAACTCAAGGATTGTAAATTCCACCGGGGCGACAACTCGAAGCGCGGCGAAGAGACCATGCTGTTCCTGACCGAAGGCCAGTCCGCGACCGGCTCGATGGTCAGTTGCCGGGACGTCTATACCCAGGCGATCTTTTCGCTCAAGGGCAAGCCCATGAACTGCCACAAGGAAAACTTCGAGAAAGTCTACAAAAACGAGGAATTTTATTATATCATGCAGGCCCTCAATATTGAAGAGGATACTGACAACCTGCGTTACGAGAAGGTGATCATAGCTACCGACTCGGACGTTGACGGACGACATATCCGCAATATGCTGATTACATTTTTCCTGACCTTTTTCGAACAGCTGGTTTTGTCCGGGCATCTGTATGTCCTGGAAACCCCGCTGTTCCGGGTCCGCAATAAAAAAGCGACGGTTTACTGTTACAGCGAGCAGGAGCGCGATGCGGCCATGGCGCAACTGGGCAAGGCGAATCTTGAAGTCACCCGGTTCAAGGGACTGGGCGAAATCTCCCCCGATGAATTCGGGGCTTTTATCGGTAAGGACATCCGGCTGGAAAGCGTAAGCATCGATCATATGCGCAACGTTCCGGAAATGCTGGAGTTCTATATGGGCAAAAACACTCCGGAGCGCCGGGAACACATCATGCTGAATCTGGTCTGAAACCATGGCGGAAGAAAAATCTATCCCGACCGGTGAAACGGTCGACAGAACTGAACTGGATGATCAGGAACTCCGGGAAGTCGAAGAACTCGGGGACGCCGAGGCGCTGGCGGAAGGCGAATCCGAAGCTGTCGGCAGCGACCAGCAGGGCAGCAACAGTTTTCTCCGCCGGATGATGGAAGAAAATTTCATCGAATACGCCTCCTATGTCATCAAGGAACGCGCCATTCCGGACGTCGATGACGGACTGAAGCCGGTGCAGCGCCGGATCTTATGGTCGCTGTTCCGAATGCATGACGGTAAATTCCACAAGGTCGCCAACGTCATCGGCCATACCATGCAGTATCATCCTCACGGCGACGCTTCCATCGGCGATGCGCTGGTGGTACTGTCCAATAAGGAATATTTTCTCGACAAACAGGGTAATTTCGGCAATATTCTGACCGGGGATATGGCTTCCGCCGCCCGTTACATCGAATGCCGGCTGTCGCCGCTCGGGTTGGAAGTGCTGTTCAACAACGATATTACCGAATTCATCGGTTCCTATGACGGGCGCAACCAGGAGCCGATCGTCCTGCCGGTGAAAATCCCGTCCCTGCTCATGCTCGGCACCGACGGGATTGCGGTCGGCATGTCCACCAAAATCCTGCCGCATAATTTCTGCGAACTGCTCGAAGCGCAGATTGCCGTACTCCAGGGGCGGAGTTTCGAACTTTATCCCGACTTCCCCCAGGGCGGTTCGATGGACGTCTCCGAATACGACCGGGGCAACGGAAAAGTCAAACTGCGGGCGAAGATTGACCACGACGGCCGCAAACTGATTATCCGCGAGATTCCGGCGGCCACGACTACCGAAAGCCTGATCGCGTCGATCGAGCACGCCGTCGAAAAAAACAAGATAAAAATAGCGGCCGTCAACGATTATACCGCCGAAAACGTCGAAATCGAAATCGTCCCGACCCGCGGTCAGGATCCTCAGAAAATGCTCAAGGCGCTCTACGCCTATACCGACTGTTCCGTCTCGGTAAGCTGCAATATGATGGTCATCCGCAACGGTTTGCCGGCGCAGATGGACGTTGACAGCGTACTCCGGCGCAATACGGAAAAACTGCTGGATTACCTGCAGCGCGAACTGGAAATAGAACTCGCCCGGCTCGAGGAACTGTTCCACGCCAAAACCCTGGCGGAGATTTTCATCGAAAACCGCATTTACCAGCGCATCGAGGACTGCGAATCTTTTGAAAAAGTCATGGCCGCGGTTTACGAAGGCCTGGCGCCGTTCCGGGACCGGCTCAAACGCGAGGTCAACGATGATGACATTCAGAAACTGCTGGCCATTCCGATCCGCCGCATTTCGCTGTTCGACCTGCGCAAAAACCGGGAGGAACTCGATGATATTCTGAAGCAGCTTGAGCAGGTCAAAAAAAACCTCGGCAACCTGAAAACGCATGCGATCCGGTATTTGCGGGAACTGCTGAAAAAATACGGCGAGCGGTTTCCGCGCCGGACGGAAATCGACCAGTTCAAGAAAATCGACCGGCGGGCGGTAGCTCTCAACAATATCAAAGTGGGCTGGGATCGCAAAGGCTGCTATATCGGCACCAATGTCAAAAGCGACGACGTAGTTACCTGTAATGAATTCGACCACCTGCTGGGCGTCGAGCGCAAAGGCGATTACAAGGTCATCAATATTCCGGAAAAGATTTTTACCGGGCGGTTATACGATTTCCGGAAATTCGACCCGGCCCAGGAATTCGGCGTGATCTACAAGGAAGAAAAAACCGGGAAGTATTACGCCAAACGGACGGTCATCGATAAATTCATCGTCGATCGCGAATATCGGCTTTGTCCCAAAAACTGCCGTCTGGAAGTATTTACTCCGCGTCCCGACTCCGTTTACACGCTGCTTGCGGAAACCCGGCGCGGCGCCGAACCTATTGAGCTCAATTTGCAGGACTATCCGTTGCGTTCTCCAAAAGCCCGCGGCCTGCTGATCAGCTCAAAACCGATAACTAAAATCTCCCATTTGCGTTATCTGCTCGAAGATGAGCTGAAGAACAGCGAACCGGAAAAACCTGCGGCGGAATCCGAAACCGTTGAAGTCATTCCGGAAACTGAGACTGAAGCGCCGGCAGCGCCGGAAACCGTCTCGGAAGTAATTGAAGTCGAATCGGAAGCGGCAATTCCGCGGAAAATCAGCGAAAAACCGAAAATTGGAAAAAAATCCTCCCCCAAATCGGAAGTTAAGCCGAATGCCGAAACTACGCTGCCGGCAGCGCCGGAACCCGGCCGCGGAAAAATTGAAGTCGAACCGGAAACTTCGCCGAAAGTCAGGAAAAAACCGGGAACCGGGAAGCGGTCAGCACCGAAACCGGAAACCGGGCCAAACCCCGAAGCGCCTCCGAAGCCGAAACCCAAACCGGCAAGCGGGAAAAAGCCGAAAGCCGGCAGGAAATCCGTTCCCAGACCGGAAATCGCGCCGGAAGCCAAGGCAACAGCGGAAGTTCCCCCGGAACCGGCATCCCGGGATGAAAAAAGTAAGGACACTCCTAAAGAAAGTGATGAATGGGGCATTGTTCAGCCGGAATTCGGTTTCTGAAACGAGTCAACTTACCTCCGGCAAAGCCGGAGGCTTGTAAATGTGAACCGCTCGAAGCGGTTACCGGGTTTTAATGTTCTTTGTTTAATCGAAACAAGTCACTCTGGTCAAGTTTCTTGTCTTCATTCTCCTGATTCTTAACGTACGCACGAATTGCTTCCTCATCCCGACCAACCGTAGAAACAAAATACCCGCGCGCCCAAAAACTCTGGCCTCCATAGTTATGCCGACGCCCCATAAAACGGATTTTACTTGATTATTTTGAGCTTAGCTGAGTTCAGATTTTTCTTTAAAATGTAGTCAGAATAATAATATTAATATATTTTGATTTTATCTATTGAAATATAATTATTTATGTGCTATA
>JAQULZ010000069.1 GCA_028718375.1 Victivallaceae bacterium
ACCTGATGGCAGGAGCCGCCGGAATTGAAATGACGGAAAGCAAGCTTATCCATGAGGGAAACCGGGCGCATTTTATGACCAGGCGTTTTGATCGTGGAGATAATGGAGAAAAAATTCATTTGCAGTCGTTGTGTGGACTTGCCCATTACGATTATAATTCTCCCAGCGCTTACAGCTATGAGCAGGCGTTTCAGGTAATGGACCGGCTGCGTCTGGATTATCCGCAGAAAGAACAACTTTTTCGCCGGGCAGTGTTCAATGTTATGGCTCGGAACCAGGACGATCACACCAAAAATATTTCTTTTCTGATGAACCGGGACGGAGTCTGGCGGCTCGCGCCGGCCTATGACCTGACCTATGCGTTCAATCCGGAAAACCGGTGGACGTACAGGCATCAGATGCTGATTAACGGCAAGGCGGAAAATTTCAGTGTGTCCGATCTGCTCAAACTGGCGGAATATGCCGGGATCAAAAACGGTTCCGAAATTATAAGCCAAGTCAGAAACGCATTGAATAAATGGTTTGATTTCTCGGATATGGCCGGGTTGGTAAAATCCAGGGCTGAACGCATAGCACAGGGATTCCGCTTCCCGAATTAATACCACGATTTAGTATAATTTTAAGTGCCTTCTGAATTGAAAATTGTCTGAAAAACAGTACATTAACATGTTCCTGACTGGTATTTTACCGGTTTCCGGTCGGAGCGTCTTTTATCCGCGGATTGAATGGAGAATATATGCGCGAACAGGAAAACACTTTATTTGAACGTGATTATCTGGAGGCATTTGCCGAAGGTGCGGCGGTATGGCTGGTACGCAGCCGCAATCCCAATCTCGGCGCGCTACTGAATGCCGACCAGCGCGAATATTACATCCAGATATTGCATCGCATGCTGTTTTTTCGTCGGGAGCATGAACTCGAACCTCTTAACGAGGATATTTACGCCGCCGTCAAATCCGCGCAGGAAGCGATAAGTGCCGATGAAGAATACCTGCTTCCCGTCTTCAACCGCCATATCGATCAACTGACCGAATGGGGACTGATTATCAAACGCCTGGAAAAGGAACGGCTGCGTGATTATAAAGACGAACGGCGCGACCGGTTCCGCTATCGGCTTTCCGACGAAACCGTGGAATTCCTTTACTGGCTGGAAGACCGGCTGCGTCACGGTGACGAAGAACGTAATGAGGATGCGGGTGAATTACTGGATTTTCTGTTGGAACGCCTGCGCGGTCTAAACCGGACTCTGGGCAGGACGGACGGCACAGTAGATGCGGAAGAGCTGGCGCGCCGGGCCGGAAACGCGTTTTTCCTGCTCCATAACGCCAATGAATATACTGAGCGCATCAGCCGGCGGCTGAATGAACTGTCGGCGACTATGGAAAGTTTTCTGCTGCAATCCTACAATGTCGAAGAGGCGACCGAACTTATCGAGGGCTTGAAACAATATCTCGGTTCATATGTCGAAAGGATTTATAACCTCCGGCAAAAAATATTGGCTGAACTTGAGCGTATGCGTGATACTGACAATTCCGCCAAACTGACGAATTTATTCAATATTTATGCGGAGGATATGCGTAAAGCACCCCGCTTCATGCGGCGTTCCGTAACGGTTGAAACGCCGGATAAAATTATTTCCGGACTGCTGGAATACTATCGCCGGCAAGGCAAAATCGATGTACTTTGCGCCCGGGTAAACAGCTCGGCGATGAAAGTATGGGGCAAACTCAGCGCCCACCTCCGGGAACTGGAAAGGAAAAATCTCAGGGGAGAAGCCATCTGTAAACGGATCGAAGAGCTGAGCCGTTTGCCGGAAGATGCGGCTCCGGTGGATTTTTTCAGGGAATTGTTGTCGGCCGCCGCGCTGCCGCGCGACCCGAATTACTGGGACGAATATGTCAAGGCTATGCCGCCCCAGCCGCGCCGGGTCAGCGTCAAAACCGCCGAACCGCCGCGTTCTTACATTTCAGCTAAGCCTCCGGGAGGGGCTCCGGTTCAGTCTCTGGATGAATCGCGTCTGGAAAAACTAAAACTCTGGCTGGGAAGCAAATTCCCGGATAAAACATTGCGGAACGGTGTAGCGTTGGAGGATGGGGCATACTGTGGTGAAGCCGATTTTCTCCACCTTATGGATTTGTTTAAACGCGGTTTGCTCGGGCAAGGAAAATCCCTTAAAAAAATTCATTTGCGCCTGAAAACCGGGCATGACGTGGTAAAAGTCGCGGACGAGCGCCGGAGTCTGATTTTCCCGGCAACGTATATAAAGGAGATTTCGGATGAGCGAAAACATAGACAAACTTAAAGAAAAATATCCGGAACAGGTGAAAAAAGTACTGAACCTGTTACTGGAAACGGCTTATTTCTATCGCAGTGACAACGAGGATATGTTTTTGTTTCTGCGGCGGTACCAGCAGGAATTCCGGGATTTTTTCCGGACTTATTTTGACTGGGAACTTATCATGGACAATAAATGCGCCCGGGTATATAAAAGCAGTTGGTTCAATGAAGCGGTAAAAAATACCGACCGCATGCAGTTCCGCCTAGGCGGCCGGGATGAATGTATCGCGTTCATGTTGCTGATCGAATTTTACGAGAAACTGCTTGAAGATGATTCTATGACTACTGAAGACAACCGGAATCCGCGTTTCAGGATCGGTGAACTACTGGAATTCCAGCAGCGGCGTTTTGCCGAACTGTTTCCTGATGAGCAGGCAAAATATACCGATGAATACCTGCTTAAAACAGTTTTGAAGCGCTTGATGCCGCAATTACTCCGTTACCGTTTCCTGGCGGAAGTGCCGCGCCCGCAGGGGATGCGCCTGGCCCGGGAACAATTCATTTATGAAGCCATGCCTGCCTTGTACCATTATAATACCGGCAGACTGGCGGCGCCGGTGGGAGAAACGGTCCAGTTTGACGAAGCTGATTCCGAAACGGACGGTGACGACGAACCGGAAGAAGATTTTCCGGAGGAAAACAATGAGTAAGCAAAACAACAGTTGCCGGATTACGAAAATACGGCTGATCAATTTTCACAATTTCAATAATGAAACCATCGATATCCCTAACGGCGGTCATCTGTTTCTGCTCGGCGACAACGGTTCCGGCAAAACCACTGTGCTTGACGCCATTCATTACGTCCTGACCGCCGGGGAACACATGGAATTCAATGCCGCCGCGCGGGTAGCCGGCAGCAAACAGGCCGGTCGCCGGGTCCAGAGTATTATTACCCGTTATAATGTCGACACCGGTTATCTGCGCCCGGAAGGCGGGATAACTTACGCCGCCATCGAGATCAGCAGCGACAACGGCCGTAAAACCAGCGCCGCTATCGGCATGTCCGTCAATTCCCCGGACGATCAGGTCAATCGCTGGGGAATTATCAGCGACGGCCCGATCGAGGATTTGCCTTTGCTGGTCCGGGACGCCGGGGGCGAACGGCCGCGCGATAAAAATGAAATGCGCCAAGCTGTTGGAGGCGTTGGATATTACGGACAGCCGAACTCGTTCCTTAACCAACTGGCGGAACGTTTTCTGGGCGGTCGTGGAATGTTTGATGATTTCTGTCGGTTTTTATCGATGGGCAAAGCATATCGTGAAATAGCCTCGCATACGTCCGATTATCAGGAGCTGTTCAAACGGCTGCTGCCGGAATCGGAAAAGGATATTTTCGAACAGATCATTATTTCGCTCAGAAGCCTGGACGAATCCCGCGGCAACCTGAAACATCTGCATGAAAGGCTGGATTACCTCAAGCAGTTGGTGGATATCCTCGCGGAAATCCGCGACGCTTCCGAATCCGCGGCTGCCTTTGAAGCCGTTGCCGTCATGGTGCGGCTGGGGAAACTGCGCCAGGATATTGCTTCTGACTACGGCAGTCTGGAAACAATTGCTGTTGAACGGCAGGAATTGGAAAAACAACGGAACACGCAGCGGGGGTTGGAAATAGAACTCGAGCAACGGGTAAGCGGCCTGAAATCGCGCGACGCGGCCGGAGCTCTTGTTCGTGAGCGGGAATTGCTGGATAAAATCGAAAACCAGGAAAGCCGCCTGAAACTGCAAAACACCGAAGCGGGAAGCAATAAAGGGGAACTGGAAGGAAAGCAGGGAATTCTCAAGCAGCTTGTCGATGTACATAGGGACAAACTGGCTGAACTGATGAAAAAACTGCCGGATAAATCGCTTCAGACCGGTTTGGAGATTGCGCCGCTTATCGCCGCTTTGGAAAAAGCGCAACGCCAGGAAAATGATTATGAGAAAATTCTGAAAGATTCCCTGGCGGGAATACTTGAACAATTACGAAAATATATTTCCGATAAGGATAAAACCGCCGACGCGGCGCAACGTTGTATTGACGGTTTGACCGGGAAAGAAACCGAACTGTGCCAAGAGGAAAAAGCTCTGCTGGAACAGCCGGAAGCTGTCCCGGAATACAATTCGTTCTACGATTTGCTTGAAACGCTGGAAAATAATCGCTGCGTCTATACTCCGCTTTACATGGGACTGGAATGGCATCTGGATTTAAGCGATGAAATGCGCCGGATAGTGGAAGAATTCATTGGAGACGAACTGCTCTCCGTAATTGTCGTGAACGAAGATGAATATGAACATGCCGCGGATATCGTATTCAGCGATTATCCTGGACACCGTATTGCCGTTGCTTCCGTTCAGCCGGAATCACCGCGCGAATTTCGCGAATGGGCTAAAAACGTATTCGACGTCAGCCGTTGCAATCCGGCGGCGCTTGATATTCTGTTGCGCGAACTGACGGCGAAAACTCCGCCGGAATTCACGGCCTGGCAGGAGCTCGATATCGTGGCGTTCCGCAGTCACCGCCGCGCTTTTTCGGGCAAGGAAGCCAGCTATATCGGTGCCGAAGCCAGAAAAAAGGAACAGCAGCGCAAGCTTGCCGGCCTGAGAGATGATATCAAGGATATCCGCAAACAACTTAAAACGGAAAATGACAAGCTTAGAGATTTGAAGTCGCAGTTGCGTATCGGAAAAAATCTGGAAAAACTCCTGGAACAAACCATGGACGATCTGAATGATTACATTGCGAAACGCGATAATTTGAATTTAAAAATAGAACATCTGGCCCAAAACCAGACGCGGTTTGAAACGGAAATCAAGGCATTGCGGGAAAGTATCAAGCGCGATCAGGATGCCTGCCGCGAGTTGCGAACGCTTATCGACAAAGAAAATATCGCGACCTTAGAAGATGATTTGAAAAAAGCGGAAGATTTACTGAACGCTTGCCGCCAGGAAGAAAAGCGGCTTAATAACCGTGATATCCGCCTGGACGCGCACCGCGAAGAAATTGAGAAGCGCCTTGCTGGCCTTGGCGAAGCGTTGGATTCCGGACAAGCGGAGTACACATTGAAACTTAAAGCGCTTGAACACGGTTTTGCCGTTACCGCTCCGGAAGAACGGGTTGAACGTTTAAGGACGGAAAAGCATATCCGGCTTGAAGAAGAAGCCAAACAACAGGTAGAGGAACACAGACGCGATGCCGAGGTCAAGCAGGCAACGCTTAAACTGCGGATCGCTGAAATCGCCGGCGTCGATTATGGTTTTTCCTATGACCGGGAAAACATGCAGTTATTCTCCCGCAACGGGGTTACGGTGGAAGCGACCGAGGCTTCGCTTCGGAAACAGATCGACGAACAAAGCCGGATCATCAATGAGCAGACCGCCGAAATGTTCAAAAAACTGATAATGGATTCCATGATCAAAACCTTGTGGGAAAAAGTACATGGCCTGGAACATATGAACCGGGAAATCAACCGCTTGCTGGATAATCGCCGTTTCGGCAGCAATACCTACAAAATCCATATCCGTCCCCGGCCGGAATGCGAACGTCTGGTCAAGCTGGTTAAATCGTTTACCGCATATAATCCCGAAGTTATGGTGGAACTGGAACAGTTTTTCCAGGATTATAAAACCGACCTGCTCAACACTACGCCTGGAGAGATTCCCCCGCTGCTGGACTACCGCAACTGGTTCAGCTACGAGATGATGGTCAGGAATGTTTCCGGTGACGACAAAGTCATGGATCAGCGGGTCAAAAGCATCGGCTCTGGCGGCGAACAGGCGGTGCCTAATTACCTCCTGGTACTGACTATCGCGCATTTCATGTTCAGCGGTTCCGGTATAAGGTTGTGTGCTCTGTTATTCGACGAAGCGTTTTACGGCATTGACTCCCAGCGCCGCGACCAACTGATGGGCTTTGCCTCTGATCTCGGACTGCAATTGTTTGTCGCCTCGCCGGATCAGGACGGGGTTAAGGATGAAATCGCTTTTTCCACTTCGCTGCTGGTGATCAAGGATATTGATTTCAATGTTCATCTTCACGCCTGCCACTGGAATGTCCGTCATGAAAAGGATTTGTTTATTGAAGAGGCTGAAACTGACGCTATACCGCGATTCGGGGAAGAATTAGGAAAAGAACCCGAAGCAACAGGCATAATATGAACGAATATGATTATCGCAAGCTGATCAGAGCCCGGCTGGACGCCGCTCCCCGGCTGGAACAGTATTTGAAAAAAGTTGTAGCCTGCTGTTCCGCGAAAATTCCCGGACAGATTACGCTGGATGCGTTCGGAAAAGTGGAACTGTTTACTATGGGACAGCTTTTTCATCCGCAGGCTTTAAAAATCCGGAGCGGCAAAGTGGTGCTGATTCCGCAAAAAATGATAGAAGCCGGGATTGATTTTAAAAGCTGGCTGGAAGCGGCGGCGTCACTGGTTGCCGTCGGCTTGAATTCAGAGGGAAAAAAGGGAGAAAGTCCGGAACAACTGATCGGGAAACTGGAAATGCTTTATCCGGCATTTTCTGCCGCATTTGAAATACTGAAGGAACAAAACAGCGCGGTAAAAAAGAAGATCACGGTACTCGGTTTCGATGCGGCTCTTGCTCATTATCGTTTGGCATTGGATGCGGCGGAATATTTAATGAACTCGGAAGTGATGCTCAGCCCGGCTGAATTTGGTGCGAAGTTTACCGGAAACAGCAAAAGTTTCAAGCCCGGTTCGGCAATCTGGAATCTTTCCGCAATGCTGCTGGCGGCGGAATTGAATGTTGCACCGGAGACGGTCATGAGCGCCTGCGGACTGATTGAAAACCCTACGGCCTCGACTGTCGCGGTGTATGGTACTTTCATCTGTTATCGCGGCGATACCAGACTGGACTGGATAAGCGAATTGTGGAAACTGGGTGAAGCGGCGATTCTCCATGCCGGCAATCTCGAACATCTTACCCGGATAGAAATAGAAGATGCCGCCGTCCCGGAAGTAATCACCTGTGAAAACGAATCGCCGTTCAATTTCATGCGGCGCGAGCCGGACTTGCCGCCGCTGGTGTACACCGCCGGTTTTCCCAACAGTACGGTGCGGCGTTTTCTGGCATTGCTGCCGCAACAGACTGAAATCCGGCATTGGGGAGATACCGATCCCGAGGGTTTGGCTATCGCGGCGATAATCAACCGTATCCGCCCGGTTGAACTTTTTCGGTGCGGTATCAATGAGTGTGAAAAATTATCCGGCTCATTAATTCCGCTTGACAAACGTAAGCGCAAACGTGGTGAGGTGATACTCCGCGATTCTAAATTCCCGTTTCGCAGAGAACTGGAATTTTCTCTGAATCACGGTTGGCTGGAACAGGAATCCTGGACTCAGTTTTAAACAAGTCGCGGAGAACGGGAGATTAGTTTTGACAGATTGAAGATATCATTTTAAACTATTCCAAGAGTGTGTTTTAGTCAAAATTGATATCCGCGTTGACACCAATAGTGCCAGTCTTCTACAGCCTGTATGGTATCATTGTCATCAGTGTCATACGGAGACAACTGGGAGAGCGGAACTGCCAGGTTGCGGGAATTCCAAGATATCATAACATAAACGTCGCGCATGCAATCATCTTCTGGGGCCAGCTTTTTAACAGAGACCTTTTCCCCGAGTTTAAGAGGAGATGAATTGATTTTAATTACGCATTCCGCCTTGAACGGCCAGGAAATGGTATCCTGAAGATAATAGTACCAGCCCATGGCATGCTCTTCTTCTCCATAGGCGTCAACAATAATTTCATTTATAATTCTGTCTTCCCGTTCCCGGTCTTCGGCTATTTGTTTCATTGTTTTCCTCATGTTTGCAAAGGTTTTAATGTTTATTGCTTTAATTTTTCACTGATTCGATTAATTTATCATATTCAGAGAAAATGTAAATTACGATACTATATAAATATGACCATGGATATTAAAAAGAGACTGTCTGAATTGCAACATGAACTTATGGAACTGGATTCCAGAAGAAATATTGTCATAGATGAAATTCATCAGTTGAAAAAAGCGCGGAATATTAGGTCTTGGCTTACAACAGGGATAAATGCAAATTTACTGAAGATGATCTGTGTTTCAAACTTCGCGCCTTTTGATTTGCTATTGACAATATCCTTTACGATTTCGGCTATGCCCGTTTCAGTGATAAGGGTAAGAAGTGGGCTGTTCGCGGCTGAAATTCCGTGGTTGGACTTTAGCTTTGAAATAATATCGCTAATAACCTGAATGCGGACATCGGCTAACAATTTTTGCAACTCAAATTCTCGTTTGATGTTATCGCCAAGAAAGAAGTCTTTCGTTTCGCCGACTATGATGTTTCGGTTGTTTTGGTCATTGATGACGTGAAAGGTTCCCTCTCCTGAGGTATACTCGGAGCCATCGAACTCAAATTTAACCTTCGTGCCTTTTCGCCCGGACAAAACCTTAATAAGGCTGGTTTTCCCAATTCCGTTTGGTCCGTAAATCGCCACGATTTCCTCGCCGTTGGTTGGGAATGCGAGTTCGTTATTCTTAACTAGAGGCCGAAAATCTCGTGTAAAAATCTCGCCGTTTTCGATGGTCGTAAACTTCAGCATCGGGGGGATACCTCCTTAACTCGTTCTGCACTGATCACCTAAAGAAAGACTTAGTAGCAATACCCCTGGGGGCTGTCCATGATTTGCATCTTCTATTTCATTTATGTTCACAATATAGCACAAAATCAACTTGTAGCAATTATGAAATAGCCAAAATATTTTATTCTTTTTTCGTTTGCCGAATTAACTTTTTTTATATAAAAAACTGTTAATTGGTATTTAAAAAAAATGCAAAAGCTGCCTCAAAGGTAGTGATGCCACCCCCAAAAGTAGCTCGTTATAACCATTGAAGGGATGTGCTTTTTCTTTCGGTCAAAAACTACTGGCGGCACATCCGGCAACCTTAACCCGGCTTTATGGGAATATCCCGGTCGAGTGGGAGGAACAGGAACGGATGTTTTTGCCTCAGCCGGTTCGATAAGTGGAATAATTCCTTTTCTGTCATCGGTTGCTTGAAGTATCTTTCCTTACCACGTAAAATAAGGAACGGCAATATGAGTACACAAACTGAAATAACGATTCTGGACAACGGCAATCTTTGTATTCATGTACCTCTGCACATCAAGTACAAAAACGGACGTAAGGTAATTATCACGCCTGTGACCATTGATGGCGAAGTTCAGGAAGCCGAATCCCCACGGCAGGCCGGGCTGATTCAAATGCTTGTTCGCGGCAACGCCTGGATGCGGATGATAGAGAAAGGGGAAATCGCCGATATCAACGAACTTGCCGAAAAAGCCGGTTATCACCGGACGCATATCTGGGTGCTTCTTCAAGTGGCGAACCTGTCTCCCGCTATAACCGAAGCCATCCTCGAAGGCAATGAACCTGACGGGCTTTCCATTACCAAGCTAAAAAAGCCAATTCCTGAAATCTGGATGGAACAGACAGAGGCGCTTTTATTAAGATATACAAAAATACTATTATAATGACATATTTAATTTGCTTTTTACATATATGTGCATATACTTATATCTATGAAAAAAACACATACATATACTTCGGCCGAAGTTTCAGAAAAACTTGGAATAAGTAAAGACACTCTTTTGAGGTGGTTCCGCACAAATAAGATTTCACCTGTTCCGCGTGATGAACGGGGCTGGCGCACATTTACAGAAGAAGATATTGCTAAAATTATTGCAGAATCGCACCCGCTTCGCCCCGATCTTCAAAGTGGAAGCGGAAGCCAAGATATTTTTCAACAAGGGCTTCTTTTCGATAATGAGGCTATTCAAATTCCACTCAATCAAAATCCAATACGCCCAATACAATACATGGGATCTAAATTTAGGGTACTTGATCAAATTGGTCCTTATCTCAGATCTGTCACTCCTGCAGGTGGTGTGTTTCTTGATGCTTTTACAGGAACAACATGTGTTGCTCAAACCATGCTAGACCATGCAACTGTAATAACAAATGATGTAATGGTATATGCCAAGGTCTTTGCTGACGTTTTCGTTGTAGGACCCTCTCGAGGGGATTTGCCATTAATAAGAGTTACAGATCTTCAAGCAACTACAACTTATCAACAAAATAAGGCTAAATTGCTGAATATCTACAGCGAATTAATAGATATTGAAGATCAAATCCTTTTCGTTGGCGATGGACAAGCTTTGCATGAGTATTCACACCAAATACCAACAGTATGGCGGAAAAATACAAACTCCTCAGGAATTCAAAAATCTGTTGACAAACTCATATCCTCATTTTCTCCCAATTTCGGTGAACAAGATTCATGTTCATGCCTATTCTGTACTTATTATGCAGGTAGCTACTTTGGCTTAAGACAGTCAATAGAAATCGACTCATTAAGAACAGCAATAGATGCAGCAGAGAAACAAGGCATGCTTTCAGCTTGGCAAGCAAAAGCTATGCTATGTGCTTTAATGACTGCAATGTCTAGTGCAGTAAGTGCAGTGGGAAAACATTTCGCACAACCAATTCTTACGCCAGATTCATCACCAAAGAAAGCATTCTCAATCAATCGTTGTCTTTTCGACCGTAAAATAAGTATACCTGAAAATATGGATGCAGCCATAAATGAACTTAATTCTAGAACGTTTGCTCTTCGAGGCAATAACCGTTCTTTAATGATCGATATTGAAACTATCGATCAACAATTTCTCACAGGTTTGGATGGTTCTCGATTTCTGCATTCATGGCTTCGCGTACCTAAAGTTGACTGCATATATGCTGATCCTCCTTATACCGCGCAACAGTATTCTCGTTTTTATCATATACTTGAAACTGTCTGTCGTTATGATTATCCACGTTTGCAGATGAAGGCTGATGGAAAAGTAACCCGAGGTCTTTATCGTGAAGGAAAGCATTTATCAGCTTTTTGTTCAGTATCTAAATCTCCGGCTGCATTCGAATCACTTTTGCGCATGAGTAAAGCTCTTTCTTCTGTCCTTGTTCTTAGTTATTCAGAATCACGCGCCGCAACAGGTAATCGAAGGATGATTACACCAGCACAACTCAAAAGCCTTGCAAACATACAGGGTTTTTCGGTGGATTCTGTTTCCCTTACACACAGTTACCGTCCGCTAAATCGTGCGGAAAAAATACTGGATGAATCTGATGAAGTTGAACAACTATACATTTTTAAGGAAAAATAATGAACCGCTATCTTGGAACGAAAACTAAAATTCTTACCCCATTGTTTGATACTATTAAAAAAGTGACAGGTTCTCCCAACCCTACCGTATGTGATATCTTTTCCGGTTCTCTAGCTGTTTCATTATTCCTTAAGCGTAAAGGTTGCTCCGTAATTTCTAACGACATTAATGACCTTTCTTATGTTTACGCCAAAGCTTTTCTTTCGACAAATAATGTGCCAAAGTATAGCAAAAATCTATTTTCTCTGTTGAGCAATAAAGATAAGAACTCTCTAGAAGAACTAGCTGATGAAATTCTTGACTCCCAACAACAGGATTTTCAAAACAAAAATATCTATGGCGAGTTCGCAGATTGGAATACTTTCAAGAAAAACTTACGTCCGACTGCGCGAATAATTGCATACCTTCAATTTTTTATAAATAATATTGGAGATGCTTATTATGACAGACAAGATATTTTTGACCATTACACCAAGGAAGGGTGCAAGTCGGCATTTACCAGTCTACGTGGACGTGAAGGGCACAGAAACTTTTTTTCTACTAAGAACGCACGAATAATAGATCGTACTCTTAATCATATTCGTTATTGGTTTCAAAAAGGAATGATAAATGAAGTGCAACGTTGCACACTCGTCAGCATTTTGCTTGACACTATGGAGCGGTTTGTAAACATACAGGGCACTTATCATGATTTCCCCAGAGAAGGTTTGGAAACAAGAGCTACTCGTGACTTGGTTTTTCAATTCCCAGATTATTTTGGTCTCATTCACGCAAAACGAAAACATCAGATAGGAATGTGTGAAGATTCTCTTTTATTTATTAAAAAAGCCAATGAACATGATGTTTTGTATATAGACCCGCCATATAATTTTAGACAATATACCGCTTATTATTTCCTTCCGAACTTTTTGGCAAAACACGCTACTATAGAAAACATGGACAATTATATGTCGAAGATAGAATTTGTCCGTGGGCAAAACATGAATGATGATTTTTCCTCTACCTTTTGCTCACGTGATACGTTCATTCCTTCATTGCGAAAATTAGTGAAACAAGCTCGTTGCCGTTTTGTTATACTTAGCTATTTTGATGGTGTGAATCATTGGAACCGCTTTTTAAAAGAAAACAATAGCGAAGGATTTGCAGCTCTTCGAGCGTTTTGTTCAGATCCAGACATTTTTGAACCATCCGATACGACAGTAATCCCTGTTGATCGCATTAACTATCAGAGCCAAAATGGACATAAAGCCCAAAAAATACAAGAGTATTTATATGTTGCAACGAAAAAGAAATAATATTGGTTATTTTTTGTTTTTTCTCTAACCTGTTATCTTTCAATATAAATTGGCAGTAAAAACTACCATTTCGATTATCTTTGCTTGTATATTATATTGTTTTATCAGCAGTCCGATTTTGTCTCTTCCCCTCTCCAGTTTTAAGACCACCTTAACTTAATTCTCACCTAAATGAGAATAATGTATTAAAAAATCATAAAAAAAATGCATAATGCAGTAGAAGACAAATCAATTGTATACTATATTTCAAATTATCTGATTATAATGGAGTTAGTGGGCTCCCGAAAAATAGAGGAAATTTTTTATGCCCCTGTCAAATACATTTGAATCACTGTTTGAGACAAATGAGGCACAAGCACGGCTTGCGCAACTTGGCGGCAGAGTAATATTAGACACATTTTCTTTAACCACCACCAGTCTTCGCCATTTAACAAGGTGGTATGATAGGTTAGATGATATTGCAAATGGGAGAATCGGCGGCCATTCCAATTTTTTAAGCGATCCTGAATCGCTTGGCCTTGTCTCCCAAAACACCAACGGCATTCCAGCTTTAACTGAAGTTGGACAACAATTCCTAGATACTAAGGAACAACTCTACAACCGTCCTCCTGCAGCTGAATACGAACTTATCAAGCTACTATATTTCGGAAGTTATACTCCTTTTACACATGCTAGAAACATGTTGAATTTAAGAAAAGGTAATCTCCAGAATTTTTTGCAACAATGCAGGTTGACCCCGAGTAGTCATTATATTCTTAACAATGCAAAAGCTCTGACTATTGGCGAACTGATATCTGGCTTTCCAGGAGCGGTGGAAAGATATCTGCAACTTGATGAATCTACACTCATCCAACTGGTCGAGTTAGGAGAATCTGGATTTACCAATCTACCGACCGAAAACTATTCATCAGGCCTTTCCCGTTTATGCAGGAAAATTGGATCGGACTACACACGAGCGCCAGATCGTCGCCGGAATATGCTTCTTTCAATGACTTTACTTGAGATACGGCAAAATCTTATTATAACAGGAACATATAGGACTTCACTAAGTATTCCGTATCCCTTCTGCAATCTTGTTTCTGAGTTTGAGTTACTCAATGTTTATGATGAATTTACAGATGATTTAATTATAGAAGCAGAAGGAAGCAATATTTTTGTCACCCTGTCAAATGAGGCAGTATCTCCAGCTATTCCGGAACTCCATTCTGTGAGCCTAAGGCCAAATAACAGGAGACCACGGCGTGTCGTAAGAGGTACGGGAACAACAACGCATGACACACGCAATCCTCCAGAAAACATCACTATTAATGTTAGAATTGGTCTTTATGCAGAAGACTATGTACTAAAATGGTATCTTGAGCCAAATTACGACCGTATAACGCGTTTGGGACATACTAATCTTGAAACTCAACTACTACCAGATGATAACCTGCCGGGTGCTGATTTTTTAATTGGTGATATTGAGTTTCCTGAACGATTCATTGAAATAAAAGCCACAGGAAGCCCCCCTCCAGCTTCTTTTACGCTTACTCGTAATGAATATGCCAGAGCAAAGCTTTGTCATGAGAGGGGAATTCCGTATGAAGTTTACATTGTGGCGTTTCCTCCAGAAGGTACTGTATCTCCTACCGTTTACCATTGGCCTGATTTTGCAACAGTTGCAGAGGAACTTAATCTCGAAGACTTGTTAGCTCTTCAACTGCCAATACAAATTACGAACTGATGCCAAGTCAAGGATTTTGACAATTAAATATTACAATTTTTAACACAATTATTTAAACAACGCAACTAAAAATGAAGTTATTGCTATTAGGCGATCTTTTCTAGTTTGCAAGGCGCTATTTTTTATATTTTGACGATGCAACTCAAGTTGAGCATCCAATAATTCAAGCTGCCTCTGGCGATCTTTCTCTTGTTGTTTTTTAGTCTTTCCTATTTGCCGTGCAACTCTGATGGTTCGAAAAGCTTTTTTTCTAATTCTTGCGCAATTGACATTTCCCGTTCTTGAATTTGGCGCATACTTTGCCTAGCAGTCTGTCGGACTGAGGGCTTCGTGACGAGAAAATCATCCGGCAAAGCCGGAATCCAGGGCGAAAAAGCGCGAATAGCAGCGCTATTTAAGCATTTTTCGACCGAATTCCCGGCAAAGTCGGGGATTTTTCGCAGTAGAAGGCATAAGTCCGACAGACTGCCAGCATTTTCAATTGCCTCAGGTATTACGTCTACCATTATTTTACGAGCTTTTTCCATACTTTCTGACGGATTGTTTAAATTGAACATTTTTACCTTGCGCGGCAAGCAGATAAATAGTCCAAAAAGGTTTGAAGATAGTGGAAAGGGGCTGGAGGAAACCGCAAGGAACTTTTAAATTAACTATAGTTGATATTGATGAAGAGCAGAGACTACTTCCGCTATGGCGATTATGTGAAGTTGAACCCGTTTCCCTTTCCGTAGGAAATCATTTAAAAAACACTGTCGGGAAAAATCGTTAAATTCCCTTCCTGAAAAAAACACAACCTCTCGCAGTAACTCCCGAAAAAAGTTCGAAAAACACACGTTTTGACACGTTTTTACCCCAGTCCACTTGAACTGAGCCGCTTCGCGGCAGCGTTTAAAGGTTGTTCTTAAGGTACCGCGTCGACATGGTATTTTGTTTATGTGCGTCAGAATGAATCTGATGCCGTAAATAAAAGGAAGACAATCATGTCGAAAGTAAAAGTCCCGTGCAAAACCGTCCAGTTTCCGGAATCCGTCAGGGATCGCCTGAAAAAGCTTCGCAAAAGTGAAAGCACTTCCCCGTGGCGTAAACGTTACCGTGAAGATTTGGATTTTCATCGTTTTCGTCCGCTCACAGTAAAAAAATATTATGACGCGATACTGAAATTTTTCGCTTACACTTGGCAGAAGCCCGAGCTTATCACGGATGACCATATCCGCGATTACCTGCGCTACGTCGAAGACGAATTAAAATGGTCGACGTCATATCTGATGATTAATTATTCCGCCTTGAAATTTTTCTTTGAGTTCACTTTCCCCCGTGATTTCAAAACGCTTCAGATTTACCGTCTGCGTCAGGACCATCCTTTGCCGGAAGTGTTGTCGCAGCGGGAAGTACGCGATATTATCGCAAACGTGAAAGATATTCGTTATCGAGCGTGTTTGAGTCTGATTTACACCTGCGGGCTGAGGATCAGCGAAGCTTTGAAAGTAAAATTCGCCGATATTGACGCCAAACAGGGTTTATTGAAAATTTTGGACGGCAAAGGCGGTAAAAACCGGGTCGTCCCGATTCCTCAAAACACGATCAGAATCCTGCGTGAAATGTGGCAAACGCACCGTCATGGGGAATTGCTGTTTCCCGGCTACCGGCACGCCCAGAA
>JAQULZ010000070.1 GCA_028718375.1 Victivallaceae bacterium
TTTTCTTCGTTCCCATGACACTTTTCCTTTGTTTCGTACATCCTCTGCCGTGAATGTATCATTAACATTCAGAAAAGTGTTACCCATTTTTTCAAAAAAACATAACAGAATTTTTTGCCATACCGCAGTTCATAATCGAGGCAGTGAAGCTGACGCGTACCGGCGTACGCGAAGCTGAAACTAACGAAGAGTATGGACAAAAGAGACTGTAACCGTTTAACTGTACCGTAAAGATTTTTAAAGCAATTTTTACGGAAAATATAAGAATAAGCGGAAAAGCCGGCAATAAAAAACCGGGGGTTGATAAAATAAATTACTCAACCCTAAGTCGTTAAAGGGTTTTTCAGTATCGACTAAAGTATGGAATTCGGAGTACCAGATTGCCCGGCAGAACCATGAGAAAGAGTTAAAAGGGTTCCGGCAACAGAGAAATTCTTTGCTGAAAAACTTAAAATTGCGGGAAAAGGAACTGGAACAGGCAAGTTCTATACTAAACGAACTGACTCGACAGCAAAAGGAGTATTTCCGGTATAAAAACTTACCATGGTTTGCAAGAGCAAAACTCATCGTTCGCGGGAAAGCTTTGCGTAACCCCGTAGGGCTTCCGCAAGCAGAGGAACAGGTAAATCAACTGCAAAATACCCGTAATGATATTCGACTTCGTTTAAATCGGTTATCCGAACCGGAGTTTGGTCGACAAAAACGTTATCCGCTTTTATTAAGCAAACGGGTTATTGCCTGGTTCCGGCACAAATTTACTAAAAAACGAGTTTTATTTACGACGACTGACCGCAAACTGCTGGAACTTGCCCAAGTACCGAGCGAACGACTGTTTATGAACTGGCTGACAGACAGAAAGCCGAAATGGCAGCAGAAGCTGTTACCGCATATCTGGCCTCAGGTGAATTACTTGAAGGTATGGAACCGGCTTGCAAAAGTTCCGCAGACCGAATCGCAGTATAAACTCTTCCGGCGGGTAGAAAATCGCTTATTGGAGACAGCCGGACTTGCCTATTCTCAAATTTTTGAACAGGAAAGAAAACGGCTGGAACGTGAAGTGCTCGAACAGCAAAGGCTGGTTCGGGAAAGGGCGCGGCAAAAACTGACGGTAATAAAATCGGAAAAAGCCAAGCTTGCTGAACTTAAAAAACGTCCTGACGCTTTGCTTGATCCAGAACTTCTTAAGCGGGTGTTCAGCTATGGACAACGCGTTGACTGGGATGATTTACAGGAAGCGGAAAAAAACGCAACTCAGGAATTCATCGATAGTTGTGGTTTTCAAATGTGCCGGGAGACGGATTTGAATAAGATGCCGGTTCCGCCCATGCTGAATATCGCTGAGATGAAAAAATGGCTGCTTTCACGAACCAACGCATTTTTATTGGACAACTTGCTGCGTATTTCCGGGGAGCGGCAGGATGAAATGGTTCAGCAGGAAGAACAGAAAAGAGCAGCGGCCGCCTTGCAAGATGAGCGCCGGGAAAATCCAATGCCTGAGGCTCAGCGCCGGGTTCTTGAGAAGCTGTGCCAACGGGGATTGCTTGATGAAGTCCCCGAAGGAATCAGTAGAAGGGAAGCCAGTGATCTGATTAACGAACTGCTTGCAGATGAGCCGGTGACAACGGGGCAGTTGAAAATTATTCGCAAATATATCCGGGACGGATATCTCGCGGCAATGTCGGAAGAACAATTTGCTTCACTCTCTCAGGGAGATTATATGGAATTTGTAGAACAGGTCCGGAAATGTCAGGAAAAAAAATCCCTCACCCGGCAAAACGGTGAAGGAGATTATCCGAAAAAGGAACAGAAATTGAATCGGGGAATGGATATTTAGCAGCTAATCGGGTAATATTTTGACCTTATATTCCCACGTTTTGCTGTTGAACTGTTAAAGTTCCTTTATTACAACCAAGGAGCCGGAATTGCCGAACAATTCTCTGAGATCATAATATTTTCCGGGTTCAAACTGATCAGAGCCCCATGACCAACAGGAACTTTGAATTTCTCAATGACGCTGAAAGTTACAATATCACTTTTCTTTAGAGTGGCTGATTTTTTGAACTCAACAGGATGTAAAACCCCGTTGTGCTCAATCAATAAGTCAATTTCACGTTTTTCCTTATCTCGATAATAATAGAAAGGAGCTTGCAGACCTGAATGCAGATAGCTTTTTAACAATTCGGAAAAGCACCAGGTTTCAAAAAATTCTCCGCTCATAGCCCCGGCATTTAGTACTTCGGGAGTATTCCAATTGGTCAGGAAGGCAGCTAATCCCGTGTCAAGGAAATATAACTTGGGAGTACTGATCATACGTTTATTCAGATTCTTATAGAAAGGGTAAAGCAAATGTACTAAGCCGGATGTAACCAAAACGCTCATCCAGTTTTTTGCCGTCGGTTGAGATATGTCGGCGTCCCTTGCAAGGTTTGCATAATTCAGGAGCTGGCCAGTACGTGCGGCGGCAGCCTTGATAAACGAATAAAATTTACCCAGGTCGGCAACTTGGGTAAGATCCCGGACGTCACGATCTATATAAGTATTGATGTATGAATCAAAAAAAATACTCCAATCTGAGTCTTTGCGAGTGATAACTCCCGGAAAAGAACCACGCCATATTCTCTTGAAAAAATCAGAAGCGTTGAGCATATTCATCTCATTCCCGGAAAATGTATCAGGTAGAAACGGACGACTTCTCTGATTGGCAAGTTCGCGATTGGAAAGGCCAAGCATATTAAACACGGCAATACGCCCGGCAAGAGACTCGGTAACATTTTTCATCATATGGAATTGCTGTGAACCGGTAAGCCAGAACATACCGTTGCTGTTGCCTGAGTCGTTAAACCGGGATTCGTCAATCATTACTTTTATATACGGCAAAAGTTCCGGTGCATATTGGATTTCATCAATTATCACCGGAGGCGGAAAGTTGCTCAAGAAAAGTCGGGGGTCGTTTTGAGCCATTTGACGATAATCAAGACTATCCAAAGAAACATAGGTTCGTTCTTTTTCAGCTATGTGACGAAGGAAAGTGGTTTTACCAACTTGTCGGGCTCCGGTAAGCAATACGGCTGAAAACGAAGAACTGGCAGCCTTAAAAGCAGTTTCCAAATTGCGATTAAAAAACATGACATATACACCTTTCTGACTATTTTAAAATTATATTTTAGATTAGTCGGGTTTTTTAAAAAGTCAAATAAAACATCTGAATAATAACGAAAATAATTACAATGGACAGGAGAAGAACAGTAACTTGCGGAACTTAAAAGCTAACCTGGCACTCCGACTAAAACGACGAGGAATGAATATTTAGTTGATTCTCAAGAAGATGGATTTTGGCTGTCAAGGTATATTTCTTCCTTGAAATTAAGATTCAAATTTAACCATGAAGAAAAGTTGTTTGACTTCGGGATAAAAACAATCGAAATCTTACTTCAAAGTGGTAATACCAATTCGCTTTAGTACACTCATGTTATGTTTAGATGGATTCATATAAAGTTCCTTTTGTTTTGTGCTTATTACAAAAGTAACTTGAATCCGTTTCCTTTCAAATTTTAACATCCTTATGGGATGATAGTGAAAAAGCTTTTGTTTTTCAGTCGGCAAAATGAGAAAAACGGAAAGATTTACGCAATGAGCTAATAATTAACAACATAAATGGGAAATTGTGGCTAGATTTTGACAGAACCTTTAATTGGCCAGGGAGTAAACTATGGCAAAAAACCAGGAAAAGAAACGTTTGACCCCGGTTGAAACTGTCGTTATGGACGCGATCACCCTGTTTTGATTCAAATTTCTACTCATTTTGCACTATTTTCGACAAAATCCCGGAAAACCGGAAAATATTTGCGGATTGAATAATCGGCGGAAGCCTCCCGCGCCGCCGCCGCCATTGCGGAATATAGCCGCTTATCATTAATCAGCTTATCCAGTGCTTCCAGCCATTCGTTTTCCGATGCGGCCAGAAAACCGGTGCGGCAGTTTTCGACTATTTTGACGTTTTCCCCCACCGGGCTGGCGATGGCCGGCAGTCCCGCCGCCGCATACTGAATCAGTTTGAACGCCGATTTGCCCCGTGAAAAGTCATCATCGGTAAGCGGCATAATCCCGACGTGACTGCGCAGCAATAATTCCGTCTCCCGTTCCGGCGCCCAGTCTTCAAAACGCATCTTCACGCCCGCGATGCGGCGTTCCGCCAGGGCTTTGCGGGCAATGACCAGGAGTTCAAAATCATATTTTTCCGCCAGGCGGCGCAAGATTGCAGCGTGCTTTTCCAGATACAGGTAAGTAACCGGCGTGCCGATCCAGACCAGGGTAAATTGATCGAATTTCGGTTTATCAGTCTGATACAAATCCAAATCGACTGCCGTCGGGATTTTAATTATATTTTTATTCAGGCCGCTCAACCTTTCATAGAGAAAATCATTGGCGACAATGATTCCGGCGGCATGACGCGCCAGCGCGTCGTATTTGCCGCTCAGAAGCCTTTTTCCTTGATATTTTTCCCAGACGTTATCGTCGAAGTTCAGGATGTATCTGCGGTGCGCCAGAAATATTTTTTCCAGCCGGTAGGGCAGGAACGGCAACAATTCGTATTCAATCAGCCAATCATCCCCGCCCCGCAGGAGGGCCCGGAACCGCCGCAGGTAAGCGCTCAGGATACTGAAGAATCCGGCTTTTTGATTCTGATACAGCCGGCGCAGGTAACGGTCGTCGAAAAAGTTGAATATCGTTGCCTGTCCCCCGGCCGCACCCCAGCGGTCAGCGTACAGGAAAAACCGGTACCGGCTGGACGCGCCCAAGGCGCTGTAACGGGTGAACATCGTCAATTCTTTCATGGGACGGTTTTTTTCTCCAGTTCGAAATAAATTTCATAAACTGGTATCAGGCCGGCGAGGTTTTCTTCGTAAAACTCTTTGGTCCAAGTGCAGAGATTAGCCAGTATCTGAACCAGCTTTTTAAACGGCCACCGTCCGACAAACGGTGATTTGAAAATCAGTTTCAGGTTCACCACCCGAAAATAATCCCGGGAGTAAAACGCCGGAACCTGGCGGTGGAAATAGTGTTGCCCGGCAGCGTAATAACAGAAAGTATAAAGTCCGAAAAACGTTTTATGGGTTGGATCGGAATAAAAATAAGGGTTGGAAAAATGCGGCACCGTACCGATCAGCCTGCCGCCGGGTTTGAGTACCCGATACATCTCCCTGAACATAAAATCAAAATCAGCGATATGTTCCAGAAAATGAAACGAATAAATTTCGTCAACCTCGCCGTCATCCATCGGAATACCCTGAGCGAGATCGGCGACGATATCAACCTGAGGCAGCGGTTCGCGATCAATAGTCACCGCCCCGGGTATCCGCCGCTTTTGCCCGCAACCGAGTTCGAGCATAATTTTTTTCCCGTTGCCGTTCATATTTTTTCAATTCTTGCGGTTATTATCAACCAATTTCCACTGGTTAAATATAAGGCGTTTTAAACAAACTGACAAACGCTAATAAAACTTATCGCGCGAAAAGGAAATAAATTCCCGCATCAATAACTAAATAGACGAGACCGACAGATATGTTTCCATTCCAGGACTGGAATGGAAACATATCTGTCGGTCTCGTCTAATGCTATGCGTCAGGACTTTTCTTCCCCGGAAAGCGTTGCCCGCCCGTCCGGAGGTACAATGTTTTCACTCATGGCCGGAGACAAAATCCGCCATGATAGTGAAAAAATCCTTGACATGGCCCGGAGACGGATTGACGGGCCGGGTGGATAAACAGGCCCCGAGCGAATCGGGATGGTCCGGATCATAGCCGTGCATCGCGGCGACCGGTCTCGCCAAGACATCGTTCGGCGAAATCTGGAACCCCGGGTCCACCAGAGCGATAGTTTCACCATAACGGTGGTCGGGAAAGTCTATCCCGAAATCTTTTTTCTCCCGGCTGCTCAACACCCGGCAATGCCTCAGTACCCGTAATTTATCGAGAATGATCGACCGCGTAAAATTGTTCTTGAACCAGAAGCGCGCCATCGTCGGGTCATAAACCGCGTAATAGTCATTGCCGTAATCCATGCCCAGGGCGTCGATCTTTTTCTTGATGTTGATCCGCTGCGGCGCCGGAGTCATTCCATGCCCGGACAATATCGTCAGATTGAAATCCCCGCCGGCAGCTTTGCCGGTAGTGATGATTTGCCTGATCTGACGTTCGTAATGACGCAATTTACGATTGATTTTTCGGAAATTATCCGGGGAATGGTGCAGCAAGGCGTCCAGTTCGTCAACCTGAATAAAAGCGAACTCCACTAAATTTTTTTCCAGTTTGCCGCGTAAATCTTTCAGCGCCGGAATCGGGGAGCCGCGCGCGGTATTGACAATGGAATAGGCTAGTTTTTTCTCATGAACCAAATCGATGATGCTGGTTAAAGGAGCAAAGCCGCCGGGGGATAAATTTTCCTCCCAATGATTGGTTTGCAAGAAGGCGTTAAGATTGCGCAACGGAATGGAGTATTTACCGACATACCCGGAAGGTTTGCCTCTGAGTTTAGTATAAAGCCGCTGTAAAGTTTGTGCCAGCGTGTTGCTTCTTTTAAAATAATAACCGCTGAAATGGCCATGTTTATCCGGTTCCTGGCCGGTCAGGGTGGTGGAAAGTGCGGCGTGCGAACAGCCCAGCTGGGACGTTACGGGAAACTGATATTGGCAGGAGTCCGCGAGAAAACCATGTTCCCTGAGAATATTCCAGCCCGGGCCGGTAAGGTATATGAAAACATGTACCGCATTACCCATAATCCGCAACTCCACCTTTCCCGCAAAAACCCCATTATAATTATAATCCCGCGGCGATGAAATTGCAAGAGAATAAATAAGTTAAGCGAAGTTTGAACTTGAATTAATACCCGGAGAATAGTTAATTTACGGTTCAAGACCATGTAAACGGGAACGATTGATTTTCCGCGCCGGAGCATTACGGCAAAAAAAGAGCCGGATCCGACGGCTTATAAAACAGCCGGACCCGGCAGCCAAACTCCTCTACCTCTACACCCTCCCCTCTCATCCTCTAAATAAACAGCAGTTTTATCCTTCTTTGCTCTAGAAAGTTTTGTGCCATTCCGGGGAAAAATTGTTAAGCTCTTGGTAAAAAAGAGATTATACAGAAAATAAATAATGTCTGCCGCAATAGAAGCCTGTTAAAAAAAATTTATACCGGACTGGGTTATAAAAATACAACTTGTTAATTATAAATTTCTTATAATAAAATCAACGGCTTTTAAATAATCAAGAAAAATTGATAGGGTAAGAGGAATAAAAACCGCTTCAGACCGGTTTGCACTATTTTAAGATTTTTTCAACCTTTTATGCCACAAATCAGAGCGTTTTCGGTTATTAGTTGATAAGCTCTTATAAATACCTGAATCCGTGAAAAATTCAGTGCGGGGCAGATGCGGGGCAGCAAGACGAAGCTGTATTGGCATAACCGGGAGTCGCTGCTAACGAAGCAGATGTGCCGCAATGGATTTTAATTTCAAGCATATCGCAACTTTTTTAATAAAATTTATCACGGATTCAGGAAATAGAGAGCGAAAGCGAGCGTTTTATGCAGTTTTGGAACTTGACAAAAACGGGGTTCCGAAATGAAAAAATCACTTGATTGCCCGCAGCGGCGACGCGGCGTAAGTTCGCGCATAGCAGCGCCATGCAGCGGTTTTACACTGCCAGTCCTACCGGAGCAAATAAGCGATTTTTGCCGGAAATTTAAATTTTCAGAGATTTCCTTCAGTTACGTAATGCCATTATATATTCGCCAAGTTGTCGACGCATATTGTCCAGGTCAATCTTCATTATGTCGGTTTCTTTGAGATTTTTCAGATATTTTTCCGCCTCGGCAATAATTTTTTGCTTTTCAGGGTTATTGTCTTTTTTAGCTTTTTCCAGCTTATGCAGCAGCGTCGTCAGATACCTGACGTCATCGACCGCTTCCCGGTAACCTTCCCAGGCAATCGTATCGATCACTCCGTCAACTGTCGGATAGGTGAAACTTTCGTCACGATAACGCCCGTCAAAATCATTCCAGATATTTCCGTATGAACATTGGTAGGCGAAAGTGCAGGCTCCGTCATAGTCATTCTGCCAAAGCAAAATACCGAAATTGCGCCGGTAAACCGCCGGATTTTCCACTCCCGCCTGCGGATTGGCGTAACTCCAGATTTTATGCCCTTGGGAATGCCACCTTGCGGCTTCTCCCTTCAGCGGCTTACCAGAGCAAATCAAAAGATCCTGAATATCACCCATTTTTTCGAAATTTTCCTTTATAACACCGGCAACAAACGCCTTTCCGCCTGTCTTATGAAGAATATCCCAACACATCCGTTGGGCCTTAAGCCGTTCTCCTTTAGCTTCATCCCTCCCGTAAAAATAAACCTCGTCGATATCATGACTTCTGAGAAAAGCCAACAGGGTTTTAACCCGGTTTTCCAGAGCTTTCCGGCTTTGCAAAGACTTGCCGCATTCAACGTCAATACCATAACAGTAATAAAAATCTTTCGGATTCATCCCGGCCGATTTTCTCAGGGAGAAATACTTTTCCAGCAGTTTCCTGTTTTTAAAGGGTTGATAACAAGTCGGATTGGAAACACCATGTTCGACCATATTTTTCAATTCAGCTTCCAGTTGTTTTTCGGTTTTATATTCGGAACTGACAGTACCTGCCACGTATTTGGCGGAAAGCTTCGCGCGGTAATAAACGCTTGAAGTATAATACGGGGGCAATAATTTGAACGGCAGGACGTTCAAGTCCAGGGAAAACGTCCCGATATTCCGCCCGGCCTGAACCAGATTTATTTTTCCCCGGTAAAGCCCCGGCGCAACCTCTGCCGGAACTTTGACCGTTATCCAAAATTGCTGATTTTTTCCGCCGGGGATATTCACCGGTAAAAGCCCGGGACTGTCTTTAACCGGAAAGTCCCTGTTCTTTAACAACTTATATGGTTCATCGGATTTTTCTCCGGGATCACTTATCCAGACGTATTTTTCGCCTTCGGGAAAAGACAGTTTCAAATAATTTTCTTTTTTGCCGGTATCGACTTTTACCAGAGAATCATCATTCAACAGTAATTCCGGAACCATTACTTTATTAAGATCCAGCTTGTTTGTCAGCCATGCCGTCCCCCCCTGATACCAGCATTTTACCAGTTTGACATCAACCGCGGCAACCGGGATGATTCCGTTTCCCTCCACGTTCTTCAATTCAGTCGGTACCGCAATGATTTTATCCAACGGTTTTATGGCCTTAATCAGGAAACTGGCCGGTTCGAACTCCCCGGGAGTAGCAGTCATTTTTATTTCCGTACCGCATTCGCCGTTGAAAAAAATACTGGCCGGCAGGATTGGCTGGTCACTTATCGGGTTAACAACAAAAGGCAGGTAAGAAACATTTTTTGTTTTTTGTACGTAGTTTTCAACACTTTTAAGAAAAAACGTGAGTCTGTTAAATTCCCGGATTTCCGTCGCCAGTCGTTCTTCCGGTACGCGCCGGATAAAGCCACGTTCCAGAATATGAGAAATTTTTCTCAAATATGCGTTTATTTTTTTTAATTCTATCGTCTTCAGATTATTGGCATAAGCGGAAATCAGTTTTGTTTCCGTTAATTGCTTTTTAACGGCTTCCGCCTGGTTCCGCAGTATTTCAAGCCGCCGTTCCATTTTTTTTCTTGCGGGAGCCCACCGTACGGCCGACAGTTTCTTGACGTCATCGGAAGAAGGAACGTTACCCGATATTTCTATGTCTCTGAAATATATAGTGAGTCTTTGACCCCGCTTGCCATCCAGATACAAACCTATATCGGAAAAATACGGGGTAAAGTTCTCAGAATCCACCTCGTCATAATATCGCTGCGCGATAACCTTGGTACCCGTTTCCTTGCAATGCTCAAAAACATCGTTAATTTCCATCGTATTCCACTTTCCGGAAATTTTTGCCGGGTATTTTATTACATATCCGCCGAACCCGGGTTCGAATTTTAACAGGAACCCCAAAGAACAGGTTACTCCGGTGGAGTTTTCTATTAAATATATGAATTTGGATTTAATTTTATCTAATACCGGCATTGAAAACGGAATTCTCAAAATCAGCTTATAGAATCTGTCAAATGCTATATCCAATTTATACAGCTTTTTACCGGGATTTTCCTTGTCTTCAATAAATCCGTTAAAATTAATCCGGTAAGGTTTGTTGTGTTGTCCTTTTTCTTTCCATTCCGCATGAGAATCTTCACTCAGTTTAAATGAAAATGCTTTCATTTTCATTTCTTCCCCGGATAACCGATCAACAGACAACATAAATATTAAAGCTGTTGAAAGAATAAATAAAATTCCCGTTACTTTTTTGTAATCTTTTAAATTGCCAACTTTGCTCGTTTTGAAAAAATTTGATTTTTGTTCAGGCCGGTCAATCCCGTTATTTACTTTTATCATGATACCGCTGCTCCTGTCCTGGCGGTCTGACTCGCCGTCAGTTCCCAAAAGTTTATCGATTTTAGCCTTTTGCATCCGGAAAATCCGTTTATAACAACATTCAACAAATCAACGATAATAATTTCCCCCTGGTTTTTTATAAATTATATCTGGTAATCCCGTTCGCATCATAACACATCCTGAAACCCAAATCATACAATTCATTTTTGCCGCAAGTTGAGACATGCCCGTCAACGAAAGAAAGATTTGTCGAACCGGTATGTCTGAGGTGAACACCGGCAGTAGTGTTTTCACTTCTATACAAACGCCAACACTGTTTGAATTTACCATGAGATGATCCGGAGTCATAGGTGCTGTCGGCATACAGGTAATATTTAGAAGGCTGTTTTATTCTGGTGGGATATAGGAGATAGCTGTTGCCTGTCTGGAAAATATTATCATCGGTTTCATATTCCAGATTGTTACGTATTCCGTAAGTATAATATTTGTGATAATAATTCGGTTCCCAGCTCGGACAACGAAAAATAGCGGTATTTAACACATATTTGTTGTCAAAAAGACATTCTGTCCAATAACACTCGGAGGGGGAAGCTCTATATAAAAAGATATATTTGTCATAATCCTGAATATAAGACAGTGTTGCCAGTCCTGCTTGTTTCAGATTACTGGTGCATTGGGTCGCTTTCGCTTTTTCACGTGCCTTGTTCAACGCCGGCAGCAGTATTGAAGCCAAAACCGCGATGATACCGATCACGACGAGTAATTCAATCAGGGTAAAACTCCGTTTTGTCACGACAATTTGCTGTTTCATTTCGGGCGCCTCCTGTTCGACGGTTTTAATTTGTCTTTATCTCCAGGTATCATTATTCTGTATTATTGATTATACGTGCATCCGCTCCGGATGGCAATCCCCCGGCTCAGCTTTCCCGCTGATTTTCAAAGATTTTTCGCTGATTTTTCCGACTATCGGAGGTCGGGAACCGATGGTAACGAGTTTCCCGGACAAATCGTTCATTGTTATGCGGAGATGACCTGCCGCCGTTAAAAATAATGCCGTGATTTTTTTGAGTATTTGTAAACAAATGGTTTATATTTGTTATATATAATATAATTACAAAAATGAATTTTTCAATATCAAATATTACAAATATTCAAAAAAATGAATGTAAAACAACATTTGATAAAATTGGAAGAACGGTAAATAGCGGCTCGGAATAAAATATTTGAGTTCTTCGACGGTTTATGACATAAACAAGTTCAAAAAGCGAAAACCCTGAAAGACCAACTCTCACTATCCCATTCGACGCGGGTGCCAAAAGTCGGCATGCAACGTCTTTCGTGTAGCTCGCCCGCTCAACGTCCGGAAAAAAAATATGCTCCGCTGATTTTTTCCGGACATCGGTTGCCTTTCGCTGTGCTCAGGCTCGGCCTGCGCAGAGTAACGAGAGCGGTACTTTCTCAGGCGCAACAAGTTGCGCTATTACCTCCGCTCGTTGGAGACGAGCGGCCAGCGCTTTGACTTCGCTACGCTACGTCTCAGCCTGCGCAAAGTCGGTCGCTGGACCACCGACCAGAACAAGTTCTGGACTATGTTATTTTTTACTTTTGATGGTCGCGTCTATTCGCTTCGATTTATTTATTTTCGTCCGAACCGGCGTTCCAGTTCCTTGACCGGAATACTGATGATGGTCGGGCGGCCGTGCGGGCATGAAAACGGCAGTTCGCATTGCGCCAGCTGGCGCAACAGCGATCCGGCTTCCTCAGGAGTCAGGCAATCATGCGCTTTGACCGCGGCTTTACAGGAAGCCCGGGCCAAGGCTTCCAAATCCGCCTTGCCGGAAGTCCTGCCCTCATCCAGCAGTTCCGACAATATATCCCGGAACAGGCCGTCGGCGTTCTGCTGAGAAAGGGAGGCCGGAATGGCGTTGAGTATGATCGTATTGCTGCTCAGGGCATCCGTTTCGAAACCCAGTTCCAGGAAGTTTTCCGAATTTTTGCTGACGTATGCGGCTTCAGCCCGCGACAGTTCGAGAGTAATCGGCAACAGCAGTTGCTGGGACGCAACTCCCTGCCGGGCGGCGTTGAGCAGCCGCTCGAACATTATTCTTTCGTGGGCTGCGTGCTGGTCGATGACTACCAGACCGCCTCCGCCGGCCCCTAAAACATAGGTTTCATCAATGAAACCCAGAATCTGCACCGCCCCGCAATCCGGAAGACTTCCGGCGGCGGCATTTTCCGCTGCCGGGCGCGGCGGCGGTTCTTCCGGGACTGTCGAATCCCGAGCCGGACTGGAATCGGGCTTCGGTTCCGGCCGGAGTTCGTTGCCGACGGGAAGCTCATCCGCACTCGGGCTGTTGAATTCCAGATCGGCCTGTTCCGCCGCCGGCGGCGTATAGCGAATCTGCGCCCCGCTTAAAAGCGATTTCAGCGGAATCGCGGCGTCCAGGGTGACCGAGGGCGTCGGCGCCTGCTTCAGGGCGGTACGGACGGCGGCGGCAATGACTCCGCTGACTTTATATTCCTGTTTCAGCCGGATTTCGCGTTTCGCCGGATGAACATTGACGTCAATGTCCTGCGGATCGAGCCGGATGAACAGGATGCAGGGCGGAAAACGCCCTTTTTCGAGCAGTCCGCCGTAGCCGTCCCGGAGGCCGCGGTAAGCGGCCGGGGATTCGACCGGGCGGCCGTTAAAAAAAGTCCGTTGCTCGCGCCGCGACCCCCTGGTCAAACCATGGCGGGCGGCAAAACCGCTGACTGAAATCCCGTCGTCGGCATAATCGACCGGCAATAAGTAATCCGCGTAATTTTTGCCGAAAAACGTCTTTATCCGCGGCATCAGGCCGTCATGAGCCGGCGATGAAAAAGACTTTCTTCCGTCCATAATCAATTCAAAGGAAATCAGGGGATACGGCAAACTTAACATATAGAGGATTTCCTGGATATGACTTTCTTCGGTGGAGGCGGCGCGCATGAATTTTTTGCGCGCCGGGACGTTGAAAAACAAATCGCGCGCTTCGACCCGGGTGCCCGGAGCGCAGCCGGCCGGTTCGGCCGCGATGATTTTGCCGCCGTGCGCCTTTACCTCGAAACCTTCCCGCGAATCGTACAGCCGGGTGACCAGCGAAAACCGCGACACGGCAGCAATACTCGGAATGGCTTCCCCCCGGAAGCCCAGCGTTATAATGTGGTCGATGTCGTCGGCAGCTCTGATCTTGCTGGTGGCGTGCGGTTCCAGACACATCAGGGCGTCATCCGCGTCCATGCCGGAACCGTTGTCCGTAACCGCGATCAGTTTCTGCCCCGCCTTCTCGATTTCGACCACGATCGCGGTCGCTCCGGCATCGACGGCATTTTCGACCAGTTCCTTGACCACGGAAGCCGGCCGTTCAATGACTTCACCGGCGGCGATACGGTTGCTGATCGCTTCTGACAGTACTTTTATTTTACTCATGGCTGCTTGGGGGAGGTTTGGGGTTGAACATCTTTTTTCGGAGTCGCCGATAATTCCTGGTAGGCTTTGGCCAAAATTTCCCGGAATTCTTTTTCATGCCGGATATGGTCGAGATCCGCATGGTTGGCCACGGTAATTATCCGGGTGCCCAGGAGCTCGAAAGCCCTTTTGAAGGAAACCAGCGATTCCCGCTTTTTTCCCTGCCGCGAATAGGCGCCCGACAAGTTGAGGGCAATCAGACCTGATTCCGGATCAAGTTCCTGCGCCAGCCGGAACTGGACGGCCGCCTGCGAACATTTTTCCTGTTTCAGCAATACCTGGCCCAGATTGTTGTAAGCGCTGGCGGATTTTTTATTGAGTTTTACCTGTTTGCGGAAAATCATTTCGGCTTTTTTATATTTATGCTGCAGGTAATAAATCTTGCCAAGCAGCGAAAGCGCCTCACTGTTTTCAGGTTGAAACACCAGCACGGTCTGCACTTTGTCTTCGGCCTCGTCAATCTTGCCGTTATCAAGTTCGGAACAAGCTTGCAGCAACATGTTTAAAAGCGCTTTTTTATCCATCAAATAGTTGCGGGGCTTAGGTCCGGGGTCGGCCGGCGGATGGATATTGCTCAAATGAATCGCACCGGGCTTTTTGGTCCCGGCATCCGTTGCCGCTGCCGGATGCCGCATTTCAGGCGTGGTGTTGATAATTACCGCCGTCAACAGGACAATTAAAGAAAGACTGACGATCAACGGGACCAGTGATTTTTCCATAATCCGCCGTACTCCAATGAATTATAACTTATACCAGCAGCGACAGTAATGTTGTTCTCCCACTTTTTCCCAAGGAGGCGTTTTTTCCCTGCATAATTTCTGCATGGTCGCAGACCGGGAGGCGCAGTGTTCGCACCTTCCGTAAAAACGGCAGCCTTGCGGATAGTTGACCGGACTCGGTACGTTCCCCGGAATAGTCCGGAGGTCTTGGCCCTCATGGCCCGGTCTCGGCACTGCGTCGAGCAGCGCCCGGGTATAGGGGTGCCGCGCCCCTGAGAACAACTGTTTGCCGGGAGCGGCTTCAACCGTGTGGCCGGCATACATTACCACTACCCGGTCAGCCATTTGGGAAACGATTCCCAAATTATGGGTGACCAGCAGAATGGTCATGCCGCGGGTATCCCTGATTTCGGTCAAAAGTTCAAGTATTTGAGCCTGAATGGTAACATCCAGCGCAGTAGTAGGTTCATCGGCGATCAGCAATTCCGGCTGACAGGCCAGCGCCATGGCGATCATGACCCGCTGCTGCATTCCGCCGCTCAATTCATGCGGATAAGCCTTTATCCTGGTTTCCGGATCGGGAATCCCGACCCGGCCCAGTTGTTTCATAACTTCGGCTTTTACATCGGCAATCTCCGGCCGGTGAAGCATGACCGCCTCGGCAATCTGGTCGCCGATCCGGTAAACCGGGTTCAGGGTTACGGATGGTTCCTGGAAAATATACGCAATACCGCCGCCGCGGATTTTACGCAACTGGCGTTTGGACATGGTCAGGGGATTACAGATTTTACCGCGATGCCGAAACTTCATCGAGGCGCAGGCATAGCGCGCCGGAGGCGTCGGCAGGAGTTTGGTCAGGGCCATGCAGGTGACGCTTTTACCGCAGCCGCTTTCCCCGACCAGGGCCATGATTTCGCCGCGGACTAATTCAAACGATACCTCGCTGACCACGGGAATCCAACTGCCGGCGTTTTTGAAATCGATCGACAGCTCTTCTATTTCCAGTAATTTCATTTCGTTTTTCATTTAACGGCATTCTGACAAAACCTGTTTCTAATATAACCTCTGACGGGAGATATTCCAGCCGACGGGAAAAAAAGGAACGGTGATGAACATTGCCGAAAATTCGAAACCGCGTTTGAACCGCAGTTATTTTAGTCGATACTGAAAAACCCTTTGACGACTTAGAGTTGAGTAATTTATTTTATCAAATCCCGATTTTTAATTGCAGGCTTTTCTGCTTATTCTTATATTTTCCGTAAAAAATTGCTTTAAAAATCTTTGTACAGTTAAACCCTGGATTCCCGTAAAATATAACAAGGCATAAAGCAACCAAGTAAATTTCTGCATAAAATGACAAGCTGGGTATTTTTCAGCTTGTTTTTTTGCCTTATATTGTTATATTATATAACAATGCTACTG
>JAQULZ010000071.1 GCA_028718375.1 Victivallaceae bacterium
ATTTATTATAATGCCTCTGATAGTTAAGCAAGGTTGCTGGGCCGCTGTCCGGGCGGAAATGACTTTTTTTGTATACTTCCCAGCCATCACAAATCCGTATTGTATGTTTGTACTTCTTTTCGGCTTCGACAGCCTTTTCTTCGGCGGTCTTTAATGCACTGTAGGCTTGTTCCCTACGTTGTTTTTCATCACCTATTGAATAGGGTGCCAAAAGTATATCTCTGGCTTTTTCAGCCTTACGCAAAGACGTAATCGAATTTCCATTCTCATCACGTAATGCCTTTTTTATTTCCTGACCATTTAAATAATATTGGAGATAATAATAGCCTTTTTTCCCACGCTTGAAAAGTCTGCCTTTGGTTGTCCTTGCCATTTTTTACCTCGTTTAAATAAATGATACCAGTTTTTACTTCCAGATACAAATATAGCATCCAAAAAACAAATAACAAGACCATAACAAGACCAATCACAAAAAAATAGCAGGAAAAACACAAGGGTTTCAAATGGCAATTTTGAGGCTAAATGGTGCGCGAGGCGGGATTTGAACCCGCACGTCTAGGACACCAGATCCTAAATCTGGCGCGTCTGCCAATTTCGCCACTCGCGCAGAATTTTTTACTGGAAAGCTACATCGAAAAACCGCTAAATCAATCCGGAAATACAATAATTTCGGCAAAGATTCCGGAATCATTCCAGTACTGCTTGTGGAATTCGGTTTCCGGCAATACATTAGTAATTACCGAAAACGCAAAATTGCTCCTTAGTCAGGTTGAGATGATAGATACGGAAAAAGATAATCGAAAACTGGTTGAAAAGGCAGTTCTGGTCGGGATTCAGGAACCGGGCATACAGAATTCGGAAATCCGGGAACACCTCGCCGAACTCGAAGAACTCGTCGAAAATCTGAATATCGGCGTTATTGACCGGATCACGGTATCCCTGAAAAAAATAGTGCCGCATTATTATATCGGCTCGGGCAAAGCTGCGGAAATCGTTGAACAGGTTCGGAAAATCGGCGGCGACTGCATTATTTTCGATTCCGAATTGTCCCCGTCGCAACAGCGTAACTGGGAAAAATTGTCCGGACTCTGCGTCATCGACCGCCAGGAAGTCATTCTCGACATTTTTGCTGCCCGCGCCTCCACCCGTGAGGCCATGCTCCAGGTGGAACTCGCCCGGTTGGAATATTCGCTGCCCCGGCTCACCCGCGCCTGGGTTCACCTCTCCCGGCAGCGCGGCGGCGCCAAAGGTACCCGCGGCGAAGGTGAGCAGCAAATCGAAGTTGACCGGCGTCTGGTCCAGAAACGCATTGCCGTATTGACCCGGGAACTGCGGGAAGTGTCCCGCCATCGCGAAACCCAGCGCAAAAGCCGTAAACGGCAGGGGTTTCCGACCGCCGCCATCGTCGGATACACTAATGCCGGAAAATCATCCCTGCTCAACCGGCTGGCCGATTCTCATATCCCGGCGGAAGATAAGCTCTTTGCCACCCTGGATCCTACCACTCGCAAAGTTACGCTTCCGAACAATCAGGACCTCCTGGTAACCGATACCGTCGGTTTCATCCGCAAACTGCCTCATAATTTGGTTGCTTCGTTCAAATCTACTCTGGAGGAAGCCGTGCTTGCCGATTTTCTGATCCTGATTCTCGATATCAGCAGTTCCCAAGTCGAGGCTCATTGGGAAACGACCTTGTCCGTATTGAAAGAACTCGGCGCCGATGATAAGGATATTCTGGTGGTTTTCAATAAAATCGACCTCCAGCCGGACGCGGTACTTGCCGCCCGGGCCCGCGGTCTGTTTCCGAACGGCGTATTTATTTCCGCCGTTACCGGCGAAGGCATCGGTGAGCTGCTTGTCCAGATGATCAAATTTACGAAAACCGCCGCCCGAACCCTGAAACTGCGAATTCCGCCGCAGCATCACGAACTGATCGCGCTTGCTCACGAGAAAGGCAAAGTGCTGGAATCGAAGTATGATGAATGCGGGAATAGCCTGCTCACCATCACTGTCAACTGCGGCTATGAAAAAAAATTTCTGGATTTTGTTGTTTGAACGGTTATATTATAAAGACCTGAGTCCGTGAAAAATTCAGTGGTAAAACGCTTTTTTATCTTGGAAACGCAGATATGAAAAAATATCTTTTACCGGCATTTCTGATGGTTTGCCTGTTCATTCCGGCTCTGACTGTTCGACTTGCTGCAGACGATAGTAACGACAACGAAGCGGAAGAATTTTCACCTTGGGCAGCCTGGCGCAAGGGGTTCAGTTATTATGAGGAGGGAGAACGATGCCGGGATAAGGGTGAACATCGTCAAGCCCTTGCTTCCTACAAAAAAGCCTTGCAATGCTACCTCGGCGTCAAAAAGGCCCGTCCTGCTTGGAATCAGCAGATCATCGGCAGCCGGATAAAAATGTGCGAACGGGAAATAAAAAGACTGGATGGGCAATTGGGCACGACTTCCGCTGTAAGTACTGAGAGCAGGGCTGAACCGACCGGAACCATCAACGCCGAATTGCAAAGTACTAAAGCTGAACTGCTGGATTACAAGAAAAAGCTCTTTTCCGCCCTGATTGAGCTCAATGAGCTTCGACAGCGGAATAAGCAGCAGAAAAATACCGCTGACCGAATTGAAGACCTGATGCGCGAAAAAAGGATTCTCAATGAAGAATATCAGTTGCTCCAGGAAAAATTCATCAATCTCCAGAAGCAGAAAAACACCCCGGACGAAAATGCGCAGCGGCTTCGTAATCAACTGGTCGACATTAAGATCAAAAATCAGATGCTTACTCAGCGGCTTAAACTCCAGCAGGAAAAGGAAAAAGACGCGAACGAGGAAATAGCTTCGCTTTACCGTTATAAGAACCAGGCCAAGAAACGGCTGCAGGAGCTCGATGATACGATCCGGAATCTCCAGTATAAGATAGACAAGGCAAAACAATTTGAAGCTGAGGAAGCCCGGAAGCTTCAAACGGCGGAGGGTAAAACCCGAAATCTCGAAACCCATAATAAGCAACTTGCGGCAAATCTGAAAGAAAAGGAAAATGAAATAGAAAAACTGAACGGGTGGCTGGAACAGTTGCGAAAAAAAAGCGGCAGTCAGGATGCAGTTCAGCAGGAAATCGTTAAAAACAATCAGCTGATAAATAAGAAGTACAAGGAGCTGCAAGTCCAAAATGAAAAAGATGTCCGGGAAATACAGCAACTCAGTGCTTTGCTGAGGGAAAATAATGTTGCCGGAGTCCAACTGAAAAAGACTTTACAGGAAGTTAACCACCAGCGGGAAACCGTCCAGAAAGAATACGAGGTGTTGCGCAAGAGTTATGATCAGTTGCTGCTGGTTCAGGAGGAAAGCGCCAAGGAAGTGAAGATGCTGCGCAGTCAGCAGGCTACGGCCGAGAAGCTCGTGAAAGAGTACCGGGAAAAGTATGAGTGGACTAAGAAACGGTTGGCGGAACGTTCGGATTCCGATTTGCAGAATATCACTTCCTTGAATAAGCAATTGCGGCAGGCCGGCCGGGAAGCCGATAAAAAAACGCTGACCAATAAAAAACTTAGTTCGAAACTCGATGAACTGAAAACTAAGTATAATAAATTGGAAGCGGCATACAGTACGGTGAAAAAATCCAGCCAGGAACTTCAGGCCAGCGCAAAACTGTTGGCGCAGGAAACTGAAAATTCCCGAATATTGAAACAGGAAAATTCCAGGTTGCGCCGGGAGTGCGAACAGCTTCGGGCTCATAATGCTAAAGTCGAGACTCGAAATCGAAATGAACTCCAGGATAAAATCAACCAGAATGAAGAAAAAATCCTGGCGCTGCAAAAACGGAACCGGGAAATATCCGATGAAAACCGCAAATTGAGTCTGGCCGCCAATGACGCCGTGCAACTGCAGGAACAATTGCGGCGCGCCAACCAGGCCATCCAGATACTTAGAAACGTCGGCAGCAAAAAAGTTGTCCCGGCTGCTAAAGGCCGGGCTGCGGCTCTCCGGTACACTCCCCAAGTGACAACCCCGCAGCAGCCCGTCGATCTGAAAAAGCTGCTTGCCGACGGCAGGAAGGCCGAAAAAGAGGATTCCGAAGAAGTCGCGATCTGGAATTATCGCAAATATCTCGCTGCCAAACCCCAGGATGCGGAAGTCAACCGCCGGCTCGGTGCTATCCTGTTTAAGCGCAGTCAAACCCAGGAAGCCGCTGAGTTGTTGCGGAAAGCTTACGATTTGACTCCCGATAATGCCGACAGCGCCGCTGCTTACGCTCAATTATTATTGAAGCAGAAGGATTTCAGCAAAGCCTGCGCCATCCTGCAAAAAGCCGTGACCCGGCATTCCGGGAGTTATGTTTTGCTGACCGAATATGCCAATGCTCAGGCGGGGATCGGTAAAACCGCTGCGGCTTTGGATAACCTGGCGGCCGCGATAAAACTTTTTCCAAACAAACCGCAGGCCTATCTGACGCGCGCTCAAATCGTCGCCATTTATCATCCCGACCGGCTTGATTTCGCCGCTCAGTCTTACCGGCAAGCGCGCCGGTGCGGAGCCAAACCGGACGTTTTCCTCGAGGAAATACTCGCGAAAAAACTGGCGGACAATTCTGAAATGATACAATTCCTGCAGCAGCCCGCCGAAGAAGCGGAACGCAGCAAGGATTGGGTATCCGCCGCCTGGTATTTCGGCCAGCTCCATAAATTGAGACCCGCTCAGATCGAATATCGGGACAAACTGGCTGCGGCGTTATTGTTGCAGAACGAATACGCCAAAAGTCTGGCCGTTCTGGATTTGAAAAATTTATCCAATTCCGGCCGGCTGATTGCCGCCGCTGCCGAGTTGTGCCGGGGAAATTGTCTCAGCGCCGGCAAATACCTCGAAAATGCCCAGCCTCCGGAGGCAATGAAGGCCTATTTCGATGCGCTCAAAAGCTATTTGAAGACCGCGGCCGCCCAAGCCCCGAATCGGCAAAAAGAATTTACCGCGCTTTATAACCGGCTGGCTAAACTGCTCTGATAATGAAAGCACGGACGAGAACTAAGCTGCTGATTTATGCCCTTCCCGCCTTGCTTGCCCTGGCGGTACGGCTGCTGCTGCTGGCTGACTGGTGGAGTTCGCCGGTACGCTGGTATTACCGCATCGGCGGACTTGATATGCAAACCGTCTTGCAGACTGGCGTCTGGCTTTATCACGGCCAGGGGACTTTCACTTTATATAAAGGACTGCTGGCGGCGGTCTTATTGTTCAATGCCGGAACAGCTTCTCCGGAAACCGTAGTGATTGTTCAGCTGCTGGGCGGCGTGATTATCGCCCCGCTTACTGCCTGGTGTGCGCTTAGAATTTGGGGCAGGATTTATTGGGCGGCGGTTTCCGGGGTACTGGCCGCCTTATATGCGCCGCTGCTCATGTATCAGGTATTGGTGCTGAAAGAAAGTTTCATGCTGTTTTTTGCCCTGTTATCACTGAGTGCAGTACTGCTGGTCCATAAAAAACACTTTACCGCGCCGCTGCTCTGGTGGGGCGGAATTGGTTTGGCGTTGCCCGCTATTTGCCGGATCAGCGGTTTGGCGTTCAGCGGCTTGGCGTCGCTCTGGATCGTCGCTGCGCTGGCGAAAAAATTCAGATATGACCGGAAACAGGTATGGTTGCGGACGGGGTTTCTGCTCCTGGGGTTGCTTACGGTTTTCCTGCCGGTTTCAATAATCAACGCCTGGTTGACTGAAGGCGATTATTTTCTGCCGGTTCATAGTCCGGTAAAATATATAGTCCGTTTGGGCGGGGTCGTCAACCCTTCTACCCTGAACGTTCCGGTTGCCGGTACTCCGGAAGCCAAGCAAAAGAGCACTGATACGGTCGGTTTCATCGTCAATATGGCCCGAAAAGCACCGCTGGTTTTTTCCGCTTCGGAAATCCCGAATAATGTTAATTATTATTTCCTTAAATATAAACTGTTCCCGTTGGAATACCTGGCCGGGCCGTTGCTGCTGCTGCCGTTGGCGGTAGCTGCTCTGGTCCTGCTGAGCTTGAACGGCGGGATGGTGCGTAAGGAAAGTATTTTGTTCGTTTTTGTTTTGTCCTATGTATTGCCGCTGTGTTTTTTTTATCCGCTGGCGCGCTACCGGCTGGTGCTGATTCCGGTATTCTGCATGGTTGCGCCTTATCCGGTTTTCGCCATCTGGAAAGCCTGGCGCGCCCGAAAACGTTTTTTGCTGCTGTTGCCCCCGGTGATCTGGGCCTTGGTATTGTATGTCAATCTTCCCCCGGACGGTTTCCTCCGGGCGACCGATTTTTTTACTTACGGGAAGGGAATGCAGTTTACCGCCGGCAGCCCGGCGACCGCGCTGCCGTATTTTTATCAGGCTTATCAAATGACGCCGGACAAACCCGTCTATTGCTATTATCTGGGCATTGCCGCCTTAACCGCCGGCAAAGCCGGGCAAGCGGAACAATTGTTCCACCGCATCGATCCGGCCGCAATGGGAAAGGAAACCGTCCGGTATTACTACTATTATTACGGCGAAGCCCTGCGCTTACAGCATAAATTCAAAGCCGCGGCAGAACTTTACCGGCAGGCGCTCGCCACCCAGCCGCCGAAACCGCTGCGGCAACTGCTGGAGAAATCCCTGGAAAGTTGCCATGGAAAATAACGAAGCCCTGAAAAAAGCCTGCGACCTGCTGGCGGCGCGTCCTCACAGCACCCAGGAATTGCGCGCGAAGCTGAATAAACGCAAATTTGCGCCGGCGGACATCGAAACGGTTATCGCCGAATGTCAACGGCTGCGTTATCTGGACGATGACCGGCTGGCATGCGATTATGCCGCGGAATTGGGCCGGCAGGGCAAGGGGCTTTTCAAAATAAAAATGCAGCTTCGCAGTAAAGGATTTCCCGAACCGCTCGTTACTCGGGTATTGAACGAAGCGGAAGCAAATGAAGCTGAGCATGCCGGGGCGGCTTTGCAGCGGAAACTACCCGGTTTGGTGCGTGAAACGAATCTCAACAAACGCCGGGAGAAGGCCTACCGTTTTCTCATTTCCCGCGGGTTCTCTTCCGACATTATCGGCACCTTGCTGGAAAATACCCCGGAGTTGAAAACTTAAGATTTTATACCGAATTGCATCTAATATTCAGGTTCGCTCTCATTTATAGACATTTCGATGGTTCTTTTGAGCCGATTTTTGCCATAAATCCTCGCGCGATACTCTGTATCGCTCTGCGGTTTATAACCAAAATCCATCTCAAAATCCGCCATCGCCATTATCTATGACTGATCGCTCATTAGTATGAAATGAAAAATGGGTATACGGGAAAAACAAAAATCGTTAAATTTCAAAAGTTATGGGATGATAGTGAACATTTTTTTTGTTTTTCAGAACACTGCCCGTCCCACTTTATCGCCGGGGATAAATCGTTTTATTTCAGTTTTTTCAGCAGGGCGGTAAAGGCGATTTCGAGTAATTGCGCCGTCCATTCGACGTCGGCCGCGGCGCGGTGGGCCTGTAAATCGGGAAGCGTATCCTCCAGTTGAAAAGTCCGGCGGAGATTCTGCAGACTGTAGCTCGGCAGACCGGCATAGGCCTGTTTGAACAGCCGCAGCGAGTCCATGGTTTTGCCGCGCCACTGCGGCAGGCCGCAGCGCACCAGACTCTCCTGCAGAAACGCCAGGTCAAATCGCGCGTTGTGGGCGACCAGAATGCTGTCGGCCGCGAATTCCAGAAATTCAAACCCCACCACCCGGAAGCCGGGAGCGGCGGCAACCATTTCATCCGTGATGTGATGGATGCCGGAGGCGCCGGCGGGAATCCGGCAGCCGGGATTGATCAATGAGGCGTAGCGCGATATTGTACCGTTGCGTTCGATATGCAGCGCCGCGATTTCCACGATGCGGTCGCAACGGGCGTTCAGACCGGTGGTTTCCACGTCGAAAACCGTAAACGGCCCCAGTTCATGCCAGTGATTGACTTCATTCATAGTTGTTCAAGCTCTTATTAAGGATAAAAGGGACACGGACAAGCATGGACGGGTTAGTTAAGTTCTTCGCGCCAACGGTGAATTTCAGCTAAGAAACGCGGGAGGACGGTTTTTACTTTAACCGGGCCGATGCCTTTGATTTTCAGGGCTTCCGCCGGAGTGACCGGAGTTTTTTCGGCTAATTCCCGCAACGCCGCGTTGGTCAGAATCTGGTACAGCGGCACCTGCCGGGCCGCGCCGATTTCCTTCCGGAGTTCCCTGAGCCGCTCGTACAGGTCGTCGCCCGAGGCTTCATACTGCGAGCTTGTTTTCACGGCGGAGACGTTCGTTTCCGTTTCCGGAAAATCCAGGAAGATTTTTTCCGGACGGCAAAGCGCCTCTTTGCCCGCCCGGCTGATGCCGATACACGGATATTCCGGATTTCCGACCCGTTCCAGATGGCCGGTTCTTTCCAGGGAACGCATGAATTTCAGTATCTTATTCTGCTTTAGATGCTTCAGCGCTCCGAAATTGATGTCCCGGTCAAGTCCCCGATCCACGATTTCCGCGCGTTTCGAGCCGGTCAGCATCAGACTGATACGGCCGCTGCCGAACCGCCCGCGGGAAGCTTCGACGGCGCTCAGAATCGTTTTGATAACCTCTGTTTCCCCGGCAGTCGCTTCGCGCCGGAGACCGTGCCGGTTGCCGCCGGTACAGTGATCGCAATTGTCGCAGTTCCAGTCGTTGACCTCTTCCCCGAAATAAGCGATCAGAAACGCCTGGCGGCAGGTGCGGCCGGCGGTATAACTTATGACCTCGTCGAGTCGCGCTATTTCAAATTCCCGTTTATCCCGCAACGCCCCGAAATCGATCGGGTGACAACCCTCTTCCGGTTTTACCAGTTCTATGCCCCGGCCGGCAAACGGCGCTTCCCATTTCAGGCAGACTCCGTCCAGCGTCCGCAGTACCCGCTTCACCTGATCGATGTTCAAACCGGCCACCGAACTCAATAAACTGTATGAACATCTGACCGGCCCGGAAAGTCCGCCAAAGTATTCCAGACAGCGGTAAATGAACCGCGACCGCTGAGTAGCCTGAGCCGCATGTTCGGCTTTCAACTGCTCCGGCTGGCCGATGAACGCCAGTTGTCCCTCGTTGCCCTGGCGAAAGCCGCGGGTTATCCAGGCATTTTTCTCCAGAATCTGCAGAGCGCTGCCGATCTGGGCTTCCTTGGCCTCCGGAATAAAGGCCGCCAGGGCGGCATGCGGCAATTCGATGACGTCGTTTTCCGCTTCCCGAACGACTTGCCGCAGCACCCGGTAAAGATTTCTGATCAGTTCCTCGGAAGGGTTGCTCAAATCGATCAGAAATTCCTGGACGTAGCGGTCGCTGTAGGAATACAGCAGAATACATTCCGCCGTTTCGCCGTCCCGCCCGGCGCGTCCGGCTTCCTGGTAATAGGCTTCCAGCGAACCGGGAATATTGTAATGGATCACCCGCCGCACATCCGGGCGGTCAATCCCCATTCCGAAGGCGTTAGTGGCCGCCAGTACCGGACAGCGTTCATTCATGAAGCAGTTCTGAGCGGTGTCGCGCTCCTCGTCAGTCATTCCGGCGTGGTAGGGAATGCATTGAAATTCGACGGCCAACTGTTCGACCGCTTTGCGCGTGGAGGCATAAATGATGGTCGGGGCCGGCTGCCGCAGTAATTGGCGGATTGCCGCGCTTTTCTGCAGATTAGTTTTGCAGTCCAGCACCGAAAAGGCCAGATTGGGGCGTTTGAAACCGGCGGCCAGCACCCGCATTCGGGGACGTTTCAGCTGGGTTACGATATCTTTCCTGACCTGCAAGGTGGCGGTCGCGGTGAACGCACAGACCTGGGCGATGCCGCAATTTTGGATCGCGTCGCCCAGCCGCAGATACGACGGCCGGAAATCATGTCCCCACTGGCTGATGCAATGCGCTTCGTCGACAATCATAATATGCGGCGGCTGATGGTCGATGAGCTGCTGGAAAGCCCGCATGCCGAAGCGTTCCGGGGCAACGTAAAGCAGTTTGGTATTGCCGGCGGCGGTGTCGTTCAGAATCCGCTGCTGCTCGTTCAGCGGTACGGTGCTGTTGATGAATGCCGCCGGCAGCCCGCGCGAGCGCAGCGCATCGACCTGATCTTTCATCAGGGAAATGAGCGGCGAAACGATGATTCCGTAACCGGGACGGAGCAGAACAGGCAGTTGATAGCACAGGGATTTGCCCGCCCCGGTCGGCATGATCACGCACAAATCGTCGCCTTGGAGAAGATCCAGGATTACTTTTTCCTGATTATCCAGAAAGGTATCGAAACCGAAATATTTTTTCAACGCCGTGACGACGTCATTTCTGCTCTGATTCATTTTCCCGTTTTTCCCTCGAAATGGTTCTGCTTTCTTCGCCGTCATGTTCGATATGAAGCTGAATGGTATGCGCCGGCAGCAGGTTTTCGATGCGTTCGGGCCATTCAATTACCGTATAAGCGTCCGGCGCTTCCAGATACTCCTCCACCCCGAATGCCAGCGCCGCCTGCGGCGTGTCAATGCGATACAGGTCCAGATGAAAAAACCAGCCGCCGTTTTCGAGGGGATATTCCTGAATGATGGTGTAAGTCGGGCTCGATACCGGTTCGATGATGTTCAGCCCGCGCGCAAAACCCCGGCAGAACACCGTTTTCCCGGCTCCCAGATCGCCGTACAGGGCGATGACGCAGCCCGGTTTAAGCCGGCGCGCCAGCCGCGCGGCAAAATCCTCGGTTTCCCGTTCGGAGTTGCTCCTTATCAGTTCAGTCGGTTTAATGTTCATAGCCGGTTCTAAAGTTTTTGGTCAAATCTTCGCCGTCCGGCGTGATTACCGTCCCTGCCGGGTCAGCCCGGACTTTGCCGATCCGGGTCAGCCGGGTCGCGAACGGCCAGGCCTGCCGTAACGCCGCCGCTTGGTTTGCCGGAACGCAGAACAGGAGTTCATAATCCTCGCCGTCTCCCAGCGCCTGGGGCAAAGTCGCATCGGCGTTGACCGGAATACGCGGCAGTTCGAGCACCATCGCCGCTCCGGAAGCCCGGGCTAAACGCTGAGCGTCGAGCAGCAGGCCGTCGCTGATGTCGATCATCGCGTGCACATAGCCGCCTTCCGCCAGAAAACGCCCTTCCGCCAGACGCGGTTCGAAGGTCAGATGCCGCCCTGAGCCGTAGGAATTGCCCAGGGTCCCCGTTACCCATACCGCGTCACCGGGACGCGCCCCCGACCGGCGGCAGATCAAATCCCGTTCCACCGTTCCCAGGATAGTCAGCGAAGCCACTTCCCCGGTCATTTTTGCCGGCAATGCCGCGAAATCCCCGCCGCACAGCGAGATATTGAACTTTTCCGCCGCTTCGCGCAGGCCCTCATAGAATTCCGATAAATTTTTATCGGCGTCCTTAGCCGCCGCCAGCGCCAGCAGCGCCCAGGCCGCTTTGCCGCCCATCGCGGCGATGTCGCTCAGATTGCGTTTCAGTAACTTGGCAGCGGCGGCGCGCGGTGCGGTCGAGGCCCGGTCATAATGGACTCCTGCGACCACCTGGTCGACTGCGGCCAGCAGCAAATCTCCCCCGCCGAGGTCGAGCGCCGCGCAATCGTCGCCCGGCCCCAGAAACACGTTCTTATCCTGTTTCAGGCCGAAGAGTACTTTATCCAGTAACTTGATTTCGTTCATGCCGTAACCCTTGGATGCGATTCCATTACTTTACCGCCTTTTTGCCAAAAACTCTAAAAAAAATCGAAAGAAAATGAAATATTGCTGGATTTTTGCGGCATTCAGCCGCATTTTATCGTAATCAAGTATGACCGTGACGGCAATCCGGAGGCGGAAGTGGACACTGACCTGATTTTACTTATTTTCTATACGTTTTATCTGCTGCTGCAGCTGGGATTCGCCGCCCATATCCTGCTCACCCGCCACGAAGAATCGTCCAGCGCCCTGATGTGGCTGCTGGTGATCGTCCTGCTGCCGGTCGCAGGGATAATCATCTATTGTTTTTTCGGCATCATCCGGATCAAAACCGTCGGTCTCCGGATCCAGAAAATTCAGGATTTCGTCGATTCCTCGAAAAACAAATACCTGGGCCGCCAACTGGAATCCTACCTCGATAACCTCAAAGAGTTTATTCCCGGCCCCGACTGCGGCAATCGCGAAGTCCACCGGATGCTGGATCACCTGTTGCCGGCGCGCCTGCCGCTGAGCGGCAACCGCCTGGAACTGCTCCGCGACGGCACCGGCGTCTACCCGCGCATGCTCGAGGACATTAGAAAAGCCGAGCACAGCATCCGGATGCAGTCGTTCATCATCATGAACGACCCGGTCGGAAGAACTATTTTCGACGCGCTCGAAGAACAGGCGAAAAAAGGCGTCGACGTGAAAGTCCAGTATGACAGTTTCGGAAGTTTCAAGGCATCTTTTTCCTATTTTTTCCACCGCTACGTGAAACGAAAACTGAGCAATCTGTCCATCCGGCCGTTTTCTCCGTTCAATCTCCTGGCTCCGTGGCGGATTCAGTTGCGCAACCACCGCAAACTTTTAGTCATTGACGGCAAAATCGCCTATACCGGCGGGATCAATATTTCCCAGGACAATACGAGACTGCCCCGCCGGAAACATATTCACGATCTGCATTGCCGGATTACCGGCCCCGCCGTCGCGCAATTCCAGATGGCGTTTCTGAAAGACTGGGTATATTCGACCCGCTCCAAACTGGTGCCTCAGGAAATACCTCATGATTTTCCGCCTCAGCAACGGGTTGGCGATTCCATCGTCCGGGTGGTGGACAGCGGTCCCGGACAGAATTACCAGGGCTCCCAAAACGTTTTTTATACCGCCGCCGCCGCCGCCCAAAAGTCGCTGTGGATACTCACGCCTTATTTCGTGCCCGATCACAGTTATATCATGGCCCTGTCGATGACCGCGGCGCGCGGCGTCGACGTCCGCATCATCGTCCCCCAAAATAATAATCATCCCTTTGTCGCGCTGGCTTCGCAAAGTTTCTATCGTTCCCTGCTGTCCGCCGGAATCAAAGTATTCGAAAAAAAAGGGAATTTTTCTCACGCCAAAGCCATGCTGGTCGATCACGAATGGGCGTTCATGGGGTCCAGCAATTGTGACATCCGCAGTTTCCGGCTGAATTTCGAACTGGATTTCTGCGTGGAACAAGGCGAGTTCATCGCCGACCTGAAAAAACAGTTTGACGAAGAACTGGCGGCCGGAAAAGCGGTAAAACTGAAAACCGTAACCAATAAAAACGTCCTGGTAAAACTGCGGGAAAATTTCTGCGCTCTGTTTGCGCCGATTTTATAGTTGACTGCTTTCATTTCCCGATAAGGCGGTTATATTAACGGAAATTTAAAAACAGCATAAAGAACCTCTGATGATATGAGATATTTCCCGGTTTTTATTTTGGCGTTGGGATTGGCTGTACTGGCCGGCTGCGGGAAAAAACCTGTTCCGCCGCCGCCCTCCGCACATCTCCTGCTGGTTCAAAACTTGTTTGCCGCGCTCAATGCTCAGCAGCACGATACCGCCTGCAAGCGGGTTCAGAAACTCCGGGCTCTGGCCCCCGCCAACGAGTTCCTGATCCAGTTGGAGGAACGCGAGTTCTGCAATTACCAGATCCAGCAGGCCCAGAAACGGCTTGATGCCGGCGATATTGCCCAGACCCTGGAAATCATCGGCCGGGCCAGAAAGAAATATTCCCTGAATCATAATCTACTGGCCGTTCAGACGGAAATCAAACAACTGTCCGAGTTGCAGGAGCATATAAAACTTTTAAACTCCGTCGCTTCATCCAAGGCAATGGAGGCGCAAATCAATTCGATCGCGCGCTTTATCCGCAGCTGCCCGGCGGCGCAAGTCCTGAGTCCGCTGCTGCGCAAAAAGATGGTGCAGGCGTTCAAACGGAAACTCTATGAACAGGAATGTGCCCGTTTCGACCTGCTGTGCGACCTGGCGACGGCGCGCCGCGCCAAAAAACCCGATCCCGGTCTGATCGACACGTTGCTGGCGGTACTGACGGTTGCCAATGCCGCCACGGTCAATAAAGCAGAGCGGATCAATCCCGACCTGTTCGATTAGTCCCCAAAGATTCTTTTGACTTCTCAGTTTATTCCGGGTATAATAAATAGTCGATACTGAAAAAGTCTATTTTGTTTCATAATCAAAGCAATTTTTATACCAATTCGCTCTCATTCATAGACATTTCGATGGTTCTTTTGAGCCGATTTTTGCCATAAATCCTCGCGCGATACTCTGTATCGCTCTGCGGTTTATAACCAAAATCCATCTCAAAATCCGCCATCGCCATTATCTATGACTGATCGCTCATTAGTATTACGGAAAATATAAGAATAAGCAGAAAAGCCTGCAATTAAAAATCGGGATTTGATAAAATAAATTACTCAACTCTAAGTCGTTAAAGGGTTTTTCAGTATCGACTAAATAGAATAACCCCGGAGTAATGACATGGCTGCGAAAAATGAGGACAATCTGCTTTTTCTCTCCGACAGTTACAAAATTACCCATTGGGGGATGTACCCGGAAAATATGCAGGTGGTATATTCCTATTTCGAATCCAGAACCGGAGCCAAGTATAACCGGCTGGTGTTTTTCGGTTTGCAGCATATCCTCGAGAAATATCTGGCCGGGCCGGTCATCACCGGAGAAAAACTCGCTCAGGCCCTCCCTTATCTGGAACGGCATCTTTATCCGGGAGCGGTAAATGAAAATGGTTTCCGTTATCTGATCCGCCGCCACGGCGGCCGGTTGCCGCTGAAAATCCGCACGGTGGCGGAAGGTTCTGCAGTCGACGTCTCGAACGTCATGATGACCGTTGAAAACACCGACCCGAACGTCCCCTGGCTTACCAATTTCGTCGAATCGCTGCTGCTCCATGTCTGGTATGCTTCGACTGTCGCCACGACTTCCTGCGAAATAAAACAAATGTTCTGGACTTATTCGGAATGGACTTGCGATGATGACGCTCATATCGATTTTCAACTGCATGATTTCGGTTTCAGGAGCGCTGCTTCCGTGGAAGCGGCAGCACTGGCCGGGGCGGCGCATCTGCTTTCTTTCAAGAAGGGTACGGGATACGCTGGCCGCTCTGTCTTTTCCGCATCGATGGTATAATGAACCGGAATCCTTCTGTCCCGGGGTTTCGGTTAATGCCACCGAACATTCCATCATGATTTCGGAAGGGGAGGCCGGCGAAACCGAATTAATCGGAAAGTTGCTCGCCAAATATCCCACCGGCGTATTTTCGCTGGTGAGCGATTCCTATGATTACCGGAAATTTATCGAAAAACTCGCTTCATTCAAAAAAATGATCGCTCGGCGCAACGGTAAAATATTGGTACGTCCGGATTCCGGCGAGCCGGTAGCGACTGCCGTCGATAATCTGGAACTGATGGGCAGACATTTCGGTTATACCGTCAACGGTAAAGGATTCAAAGTCCTGCCGCCGTATGTCGGATTTGGGGAGACGGGCTGGATTACCAATTGATCCGGAATATCCTGCATGCCCTGAAAAACGCCGGATGGGCAGCTTCCAATTACGTTTTCGGTATGGGCAGCGGCCTGCATCAGAAACTTGACCGCGACACCATGCGCAGTACCTTTAAATGCTCCGCCCAGCTCAGAAACGGCTGCTGGCGGGAGGTATTCAAAACTCCGCTGGACCCCAGTAAGTCATCCAAGAAAGGCCGGCTGATTCTGACCCGGGGCACCGATGGCCGCTACTGCACCTGCAGTTACCGGGAAAACCGGCGGAAGCCGCCTGATGAACTGGTAGAGGTTTTCCGGGACGGCAAAGTGGTCAAAGAATACACTTATTCCGAAATCCGGAACCGGCTGTGGAATAATTTCCATCCGCAATCTTCCCCTAGATGGCGTCGTCAATAATGTGTGCTATATTATGCAAACGTCACCAGGAGGCGCAAAAATGACGGAAGCATACAGACGGCACGATATATCGGATGGAGCGTGGGAGCGTTTGGAACCGCATCTT
>JAQULZ010000072.1 GCA_028718375.1 Victivallaceae bacterium
GGTTGTGCATTCTGTCGAGCGTTGCCGGTTTGTCCGATGGGCACATCGCCCTGCGCCAACAACGCTCGACAGCTCTGCACAAATCCCCTCGGTCTTGCCGACCTTACAGGCTTGACTCGACACTAGTCCGACCGGAGCAAATAAATGATTTTTGCCGGAAATTTCAATTTTTAGAGGTTTCCTTAAATTTTAAAGGGTTATTACTTCATTTTCTGCCGCGGATTTTTCAGCGGCGCACATCACCATCACCGCCGCCATTGATTCTTCCGGCGTGATTGCCTGCGGTTGTTTTTCCGCGGAAACGCAATCGATGAAATAGGTCAGCTCATCAGCGAGCGCTCCGGCGCGGCGTGACCATACTTCCGGCCAATACCGGGTGTCCGGCTTATGGATTCCGCCGGCATCGTTGATGGTCAGCCCGGCGTTGCCGCAATCGATGTAGATAACCCCTTCAGTGCCGATTATTTCCAGCTGCGCGTCAATGGAGTAAGGAGTATTTTCCGGCAAGTGCCAGACGGTTTCTATTACTCCGACCGCGCCGTTGGCGAAGGAGCACATCGCCCAGCCGAGGTCCGGATATCTGAAGTTGCGCACCCTTACGTTTTTCGCGTAAACTGAATTCACTTTGCATCCCGTCAGCCAAAGCATCAGGTCAATGTCGTGGATGCCGTCGCCCATTAACGGGGAGATTTTATCCAGCACCCCGGCACTGATGTTTTTAGGCAGATTTCTTCTGGCATGCATGGAGATAATCCGCCCTATTTTTCCTTCAGCTACCGCTTTTTTCGCCAGGTACACTCTGGCGTCGAAACGGCAGATATGACCGACCATGAAAACCCCTGCGGCCTTTTTTGCCGCGGCAATTATCGCTCGGCAGTCATCCACCGTTCCGGCCATCGGTTTTTCAAGCAAGACATGTTTCCCGGCTTGCAGTGCTTCGACGGCAATCGCCCGATGATCATTCACATGCGTGACAATACTGACCGCGTCAATTTCCGGGTCAGCCAGCAAATCCCGGTAGTCGGTAAAAGTTTTCGGGATTCCGAACCGGGCGGCCATTTCTTTCAGCCGGTCGGCTCTCCGGGTACAGACCGCGCTGAGTTCGACTCCCGTCATAGCTGACAGAACTTCCGCATGCTTTTCTCCGAAGAAGCCCAGACCGATTATACCAAATTTTACTTTTTTCATGTTTTACCCTGATAGGTTGTTGAAACTGTCGCTTTATCGTTAAATTTATGATGCTGATTTATCTCCTATCCCGGATACAGGCAGTCCGGTCTCTTCTTTCCCGCCCGGCGGAATTCCAAGGCCTCATCAACAATCCGGAAAATGTCGTAATCCGGATTAAATCCGAGTACGGAACGCGACTTGTTCATATCAATGCTGAAATCATTGAATTCGGATACGGTGAAATTCACGATCGGCAAATTCATTTTTTCGGACACATAACGGGCAAGAACGTCATAGGCGAAAGGGGAGGGCCCGGATACATTGAACGCCTCGCCGACCGCGGTCGGATTATTCAGAGCAAGCATGATCGATTTCACGACGTCTTTTACTCCCACAATCTGTCTCTTGCCGGCGCTTCCCCCGGGATGGAGCAGACAGGCTACGCCGTCCAGTCCTTCCTGGAAATACCTTTTCTGTTCCGGGGTCGACGCCCAGTCCTGCCATACCGGAACGCCAAAATTGGGCTCCCGGAGCGTGATATGAGCTAAAATGTCATCATCGGCGTGAATCCAGGAAAAACGCAGAACGGTGATAGGAAGCTGATACTGAGTCCGGAACTGTTCGCACATCACCTCTTCAAGGACTTTGGAGAGAGGATAATATCCCGGATAACCTGAATGCGGGTAATTCTCGTCGATCGGAAAGGGATGAGGGTAGTAATAGATACCGGCCCGGGCGTCGGAGCCGGCCTGAATATACTGTCGGATATGGTTTGACTGCTTACAGGCATCAAGCAAATAGAAAGTTCCTTTGAGGTTGGCATCAAGGAAAAGTTCCCGGTTTTCCTTGACATTGGCCAGATGGATCACCGCCTCCATATCCGCTATCAATTTTGCGGCCAACTCGGAATTCCGCAGATCGCCGCGGACGATTTCCACGTTTTTCAGCCGTTCAACTTCGAGTCCGTCGGAATACTCCAGCGCCCGCACCTGGAAACCGGCCTTGACCAGCTCGGGAAGAACCGCTTTCCCGACCTTTCCTCCTGCTCCGGTTAACAAAACATTTTTGATTTTCATATAGCTCCCTTAATTTTTCTCCGAAACCAATTTCGGGGAGGGTTAAAAAAAATTATGACGAGAAATTATTTAATGTTCTGAACTGAACTCCGGACAATCAATTCCGGAGCGATGATGGTTTTGAACGGCACTTGATGACCATCAAAGAGATCCAGTAAAATAGAGACCGCCGTTTTTCCTATTTCTTTCCCTTTCTGATCAAGTGAAGTTACAAAAGACGAGCTTCCGTAATCGATAATCGAGATGTCTTTGAGGGCATCCATTCCCAATTCTTCCAAACCGGAAAAAACGCCGTTGGTCATAGGAAGTCCCGCGCAATGGACGGCGGTCATTCCGGGATTATTTTTCAGGAGTATTTTAAATTTTTCTTTTGCCTCTTTTTCATTATAAGCGGCATGCACAATCAGGGAAGACCGGAATTTTATCCCGAACTCATTAAGTGCTTTTTTATATCCGTTTATCCGCTCAATAGTTCCTGTGGCTTCCGGGGGACCGCCCAGATGCCCGATTTCGCGGTGGCCGTTTTCCAACAGATATTTTGTCGCCAGAAAAGAGCCTTTTTCAAAATCCGTCCCAATAAAAGGTGCTTTTATTTCCTTTACATAGGAATCGATAGTGACAAATTTATATTCCCGCTCTTTTATAAGTCCGTTGATAAACTCCGCGTCCGTATCGAAAGCAGGCGCAATAATAAATCCGTCAACAAAGCGGCCGATAAAGTCACTGATAATATCTTTTTCCTTATCTCTCGATTTTTCCGACGAAGCGAACACTGTCATATAACCATGCTGCTGCAATTCTTCCATAATACCGCGGGAGATCATGATAAAATTTTCTATCTGCGGTTCGGATTGCAGGATTACTCCGATCAGTTTGCTTTTGCGGAAGTTGAGCGCCTGAGCAAAATGATTTGGAGCATAGCCCAAATTATCCGCCAGCTGTTTGACCCGCAGCTTGGTCTTCTCGCTTACATCATCCCGGTCGTTCAACGCTTTTGATACGGTGGACTTGGCAAGTCCGAGCTCTTTGGCAATTTCATTTATGTTTATTTTCTTCAATGGATGTAATTTTACCACGCTTTGGCCTCGTCAATTATATAGGCTGGAATCATAATTGCCAAATTGATTTTGACACTGAACCTTCATCCAGCCAAACAGCACGTTTCTATTTATATCTATTATAGACCGAAACTAGTTTCGATGCAAGCCCGATCTGATATTTTTTCCTAAAAAATTTGCCGGAACGCTTTTTACGAGACATTGCCGCGATGGGGCAGCAAACGGTAGGTCCGGAATGAGAGCCGCTCCAGAACAAGTATATTTGCCCGGGTTTGAACTAAGAGGAAAGCTATTTTTCAGTCTCCTATGGGATGGCTGTGAAAAATAATTATAATTGTTTTGGCAAATAATAGCAAGGGGCGAAGAGGGCCTCAACACCAGTCGTTACCGGGCTGACCGCCTCACAACTTCAAAAGCTCCCGGGCGTGGACGGCAGCGGCTTCCGAGCCGCCCAGCATGCGGGCGGTTTCCGCGATCCGGTCGTCCGGCGACAGCCGGCTGATGGTTGAAACCGTCCGTCCGGAGCGGACGTTTTTGACCACGGCGTAATGATGCTGGCCGCGGGCGGCTACTTGAGCCAGGTGCGAAATGCACAATACCTGGCGCAAAGACGCCAGGTTAAGCAGTTCCTGTCCCACCCGGGCGGCGGTTGCGCCGCCGATGTTGACGTCGATCTCGTCGAAAATCAATACCGGAATGGTGTCGGCGTCGGCCAGCACGGTTTTCAAGGCCAGCATGACGCGGGAAATCTCGCCGCTGCTGGCAATGGCGCGCAGCGGTTGAAGTTCTTCGCCGGGATTCGCCGAAAACAGCAATTCGACCCGGTCGACACCCCGTTCCGACGGCTCAACCGGGCTGAAGGAAATATCCAGTTCGGCCTGCAGAAAACCCAGTACTTTCAATTTCGTTTTGACCTGCCGGCATAACTCGGCGGCCGCTTTTTTCCGGGCCGCGGAAAGTTTCCGGGCCGCAGCCTCAAGTTGAGCAGTCAATTTTTCTTCCTTTTGGCGGAATTCCCGCCGTAACTGTTCGGCTTCGCCATAAACTTGCAGCCGGGCACGGGCTTTTTCAGCTTCCTGCAGGACGCGCTCCAGACTCGGCCCGTAACGGCGTTTGAGCGTCTGCAAGGCGCTGAGGCGGTTTTCAAGCTCCTGGAAACTTCGCTCATTCAATTCGATATTTGCACTGTAATCCTCAATTTCCCCGGCCAGATCGCGTACCTGCTCTATGATTTGGTTACAGGTGTCCAGCAGCGGTTCGGCACTGGCGGTATCGAGGCGGCAAAGCTCCTGGAGATCGCGGTAGACCGCACCGAGCCGGTCGGCGATGGATTTATCTGCGTCCCGGAGGCTCATGACCGCCCTGCCGGTCAGTTCGAGCACCGTCCGGGAGTTGGCCGCCAACGCGTGTTTGACCCGTAATTCCTCATCTTCATTAAGAGCCGGCGAAATTTTTTCTATTTCCTCCGCCATCAGCCGGAGATGTTCGGCTTCGCCGGCGGACGGCAAACCGGCAAAAGTCTGTTCATGTTCGATGCGCAGGGCGGTCAGTTCCCGGTATTGCGCCCGGCAGGCGGCGGCCGGTTCGCCGAGCTTGCCGAACCGGTCGATAATCTCCAGTTGGGTACCGCGGTTCAACAGCGACTGATGGTCGTTGGCGGCATGAATATCCACCAGCAGAGCGCCGACGTTTTTCAAGGTCTGCAAAGTCACCGGCGTATCGTTGATATAATTACGGTTGGCCGCTTTGTCAATCACCCGGCGCAACTGGATTTCCCCGGATTCCGGGTCGAAAGGAATGCCAGCCGGTTCGAGAAGGGCGGACAGCGTTTCCCGGGCGCCGGCGCCGACGGTGATGCCGGCGGCGAGTTCACAGCGGTCGGCCCCGCTACGGATAACGCTTTTGTCGGCGCGTTCGCCGAGCAGCAGCGCGACCGTATTGAGCAGAATGGATTTGCCGGCGCCGGTCTCGCCGGTAATGACGTTAAAACCGGCCCCAAATTCGATTTCCAATGCTTCGATCAGGGCCAGGTTTTTGATTTTCAGCCAGTTTAACATGTTGAGCCTGTATTTGCGGTTTCCCATTGTAATTATTGCTCATTTGTACTATAATACAAGTAAATTTGTAAAAAATATGGCAGGATAAATCAGGTAACCGTTATGAATTCTGAAACCCAGCGGAAACCTTTGCATTCCGGCGCGGAAAACCCGGGCCTTGATTTGCTGCCGGGCTTGCAGCTGGATGATTTCGTTCTGGAAGAAAAGCTCGGCTCCGGAGGAATGGGAGAGGTTTGGAAGGCTAAACAGCAGTCCATGAACCGCGACATCGCGCTGAAAATACTTTCACCGGAGTTATCTGCGGATAAGGTTTTCATCAACCGTTTTCTGGATGAAGCGGTAATGACCGGGAAACTGCGGCATCCCAACATCATAACGGCTTATACCGCCGGTAATACGGCCGGCTATTATTACCTGGCGATGCAGTATGTCGACGGCATCGAACTGCTGGACAAGATAAAAATAGACGGCATGCTGCCGGAGCACGAGGCTCTCCGGATCGCCCGGATAATTGCTTCCGCCCTGGGATATGCCTGGGAACAACATCATATGCTGCATTGCGACATCAAGCCGGGTAATATTATGATTGACCAGCAGCGGATGCCGTATTTAATGGATATGGGGATTGCCCGAATTGTCTCGGAACATGACTCTTTGCCGGGGAAACGGCGGACGGTGGTCGGTTCTCTGCAATATATGAGCCCGGAACAGGCTGCCGGGGATGCCAAACTCGATTTCAGAACTGATATTTATTCCCTGGGGGCCACTCTTTACCAAATGGTTACGGCCAGTTTGCCGTTCGGCAGTAAAACCGTGGAAACCTCGGTTTTCCGGAAGGTTGAACGGCAGTTGCTGCCGCCGATTGAACGCAACCCGTATTTAAGCCCCGGTTGTTCGGCGCTTATTTCCCGGATGATGGCCAATCACTGCGAGGATCGGCAAAGCGACTGGAATTATGTCATCGATGATATTGACGCCGTGCTGGCCGGCACTTATGTCGTCAAGCAGAACCTGAAAGTTCGGAAATGGGATGCGATAACAGCTCCCCGGAAAAATTTCAGCCTCAATGCGCCGATTTCTCTGGAAAAAGGAGTCAAGTCGAAAGCTCAGCCCGGCTCCGAGTCGGCGACGAGTACCCGGAAGATAATCAAATCGGCGGTCGCCCCCGCTCCGGCAGCCCGGCTCCCGCCTGTGGCTTTCGAATCCGGCAAAGAACGTCACAGCCGCCTGAAACTGCTTATTCTGCTCGTCATCGTAGTCCTGACCGTTCTGGGGGCCGGGGTATACTATTTGCTGAGCCGCCTGAAATAACCCTCCGGTTCAGATGGAATACACCAACTGCCGTTCTCCGCAGTTGCCGGGCAGCGAAAAAACTTCCGTGGTCTGCCAGTCGAACGCATACTTGCGGGAATCCGTTTTCAGTTGCGGCAGTTCCGCGGCCGCCGGTTCCGGGGTTTTGTAAAAAATGAACCGCCCGCCGGGACGGATAAACCGGCGCGTTTCCCGGAACAGGGAACGCAAATCGCTCACCGCCCGCGCCGTGACAAGATCGAACTGTCCGCGGTAAGCGGCCTGCCGGTTCAGTTCCCGGCCGCGGCCGGTAACTACTTCCAGATTAGGCAAACCCAGTTCATCCGCCGCCCGGCGGACAAAGGCGGTTTTTTTGGCGGCCGAATCGATCGCGGTGACTTTCAGCTTCGGAAAAGCCGCGGCCAGGACCAGGGAGGGAAAACCGGCGCCGCAGCCGAGATCCGCCACTCTCAGTTCCTCGCGGCTTACCTGGGGAAAGCAGCGCGCGATGGTCAGGGAGTCGGCGACATGTTTGATCCAGTAATCGGTCTCGGTCTGAATCCGGGTCAGGTTGGCTTCCCGGTTGGCGGCGAGCAGCAGTTCATAAAGCCGGGTTGTCCGGGAGTTGAAATCCGCCAAGTCGGCAACGCCGCATTGCCGCCAAAACTCATCGAGCTCCAGCAGCAGCATGTCAACCCCGGACACCGTGGATAACGCCGAGGGTCAGGCACAAAGCCCCGAAAACGGCGAAATAAGCCACCGCCGTATAACGCATCCGGACCGATTTCGCCAGTTGGCGGATGAAATCCCGCAATAAATGCGGTTTACCGGAGACGAACAGCCCGGCGATTCCCAGCCCCCAGCAAATCACCGCGAACAACGGCAGCGCCGGGGTATGAAAAGTAAAGGCGGCGTGAACCAGATAATAAGTCAGTAAAATACAGAGTCCTCCTACCGCGCGCGCCAGCAGATAATCCAGAAACAGGAAGCCGAGCACGGTGAAAATTACCGCCAGCGGATATAACCAGGGCAGCAGCCAGTCCCAGACAATGGGCTGAGCGTGGGGTACGCACCACAACAGACATAAAAACGCCAGGATGCCGCCGTAATAGCGGTGGCGGGGAAGGCTTTCCCATTTCGGTAGCCGCGCCGGATTCATGCGCCCGGCCCCTACCGCCAGGGCCGCTGAAGCGAGACCGCAGGCGATCAAAGCGGCAATATAAAACTGATATTCATTCACCATCTGTAATCCATGGTTATCGGTTGAAATCAAACTGAACTGTAAAGATAGCATTAAAACCCTCGAGCACAAGTTATTTTTATCCTAAAAACGCTTGAAAAAGCGGATTGTTTCGATATAGTGAATTTCAGCATTACCGTTGATGGAGGACAATCAATGTATAATCCCAAAGATAAAACCCGGAAGTCGGAAAACCGCCCCCTCGCCTCCTATACCTATGCCGGCCGCTGGGTTACCGGCGAAGTGTCGAAGAATAAATTTCCGGCCCGGTCGATGGATTCCCGCGCCGCTTACCAGTTGATCCGCGACGAAATGAACCTCGACGGCAATCCCGCGTTGAACCTGGCGTCGTTCGTGACCACCTGGATGGAGGACGAGGCGGAAAAGCTGATCATGGAGTCGCTGAATAAAAATTACATCGACACCGAGGAATATCCGCAGACCCGAACCATTCACGACCGGCTGATAAGAATTACGGGCGATTTATTCCACGCTCCCCAGGCGGTCGGTACGGCGACAGTCGGCTCGTCGGAAGCGATCATGCTCGCGCTGCTGGCTCACAAGCGGCGCTGGCGGCATAAGCGCGCCGCCGCCGGGCAGGATTACTCCCGCCCCAATATCGTTTTCGGCGGGGACGTGCACTCCTGCTGGGAAAAGTTCGCGCTCTATTTCGACGTCGAAAAGCGGGTAATTCCGCTCCAGCCGGATAAATATACCATCGGCCCGGACGAGGTCGCTCCACTGATTGATGAAAATACCATTGCCGTCGGAGCGGTTTTAGGCACCACTTTCAGCGGCCAGTGCGACGACTTTACCGGGATCAACGACCTGCTGCTCAAACTGAAAACCGAAACGGGACTGGATATTCCCATTCATATCGACGGCGCCAGCGGCGGGTTCGTGGCGGCATTCGCCTTTCCGGAATTTTTATGCGATTTCCGCCTGGAACAGGTCAAATCAATGAATGTTTCCAATCATAAATTCGGCCTGGTCTATCCGGGGATGGGAACGGTATTGTTCCGCGATGAAAGCCAGGTGCCGGAAGAGTTGATTTTCCAGATCAATTACCTCGGCGGCAGCATGGCCAACTACAGTCTGAATTTTTCCAAACCGAGCGCCATGATTCTGGCCCAATATTACAATTTCCTGCGGCTCGGGCGTTCCGGTTACACCCGGATTATCGGCAACATTATGAAAATCGCCGCTTACGTGGAGCAGGCGCTGGCCGATACCGGAAAATTTATCCTGCTGGCCGACGGCGGGGAAAAATACCTGCCGGTCGCGGCGCTGCGGCTCCGGGATTCGTCCCGCTATGACGTATTCGAGATTTCCCGCCGGCTGCGGCGTTACGGCTGGATCGTCCCGGCCTACACCATGCCGCCGAACGCCGGGGAAATTGCCGTTTTGCGCATTGTCGTGCGCGAAGATTTTTCCCTGGACATGGCGGAAAATTTCGTTGAGGATGTGAAACGAGTTCTCGGCGAACTGGAGGAAAATCCGGTCAAAGCCGCAGTTAAGCGTAACGGGCGCCACGGCGTATGCTGAAAATCCGGAATTCTTAAAAAGGCAGGATAATACTTGTTCGAATATATAGTAAAACGTTTGGGGCTGGTGTTGCTGACGCTGTTCGTCATTATGCTGGTCAGTTATTTTCTGCTGCGCCTGGCGCCGGGAGATCCGACCCGCAGTTCGATCATGGACAGCAACGCCGCCGCCGGCGACCTGGCTTCCGAAAAGGGCGCTTTGTCCGGCAATATCGCCCTGCGCAAAAAACTGCACCTCGATCAGCCGATCTACATCGGTTTTCTTTACTGGTTGAAAGGGGTGGCGCTGCACGGCGATTTCGGCACTTCCGCTTCGATCGATCCCGGCCGGCCGGTGACAAATATTATTCTGGAACGGTTACCGGTAACGATCAAACTGAATTTTTTCGCGGTCTGCGTCATCTATCTGCTGGCGATTCCGCTGGGGATTTACGCGGCGGTTTATCCGGATACGGCGTTCGACCGGACGACCACCTTTATTTTATTCCTGCTGTATTCCCTGCCGGGAATGTGGGTGGCGCTGCTTTTGCAGGCTAACGTCTGCCGGGGCGGCCTGTTTCCCCTTTTCCCGCTTTCCGGGCTGACGCCGGACCATGCCGAAAGCCTCAATTCCTGGCAGCTCCTGTGGCAGACCGCGAAACATTATGTTTTGCCGGTGGCCTGTCTCAGTTATGCGGGCTTTGCCGGAATCTCCCGGTTCGCCCGTTCGAGCATGCTCGAGGTGGTGAACAAGGAATATATCCGCATGGCGCGCGCCAAGGGCCTGCCGGAAAACGTGGTCATTTTCAAGCATGCGCTGCGGAACGGAATGATCACGCTGATCACCCTGTTCGCAGGACTGCTGCCCGGACTGGTGGCGGGCAGCATCATCGTCGAATACGTGTTCAATATTCCCGGCATGGGATCGCTGTCGCTGTTATCGTTGAACAGCCGCGACTATCCGGTACAGATGGCTTTGTTCTGTTTCGGGGGCGCCCTGACTCTGGGCGGCATCCTGCTGGCGGATATCCTTTACGTGATCGTCGATCCGCGGATCAAATTCTCCCGGTAGTGATCTCATTATTTGCAGATGATTTTTTTCAGTATAATTTGTCCGTCAATTACGTTCAGGAAGGGTTCCCCCGCTTTTATCCCGGCCAGCCCGTAGCCGGTGGCCGTACCCAGGAAACTGACAAAATCACCGGTAATCTTAGGAGCCATATATAAAACTTTTTCGACTGCGTCATAACGGATTCCGGTGATTCCCTGCAGCAAGCCGTAAGACGACATGGCCCGGGCATACCAGTGTCCGCATTCATATTCATTGAACGGATTGCGGACGCTTCCATTATAACGGCTCCTGACGGCTTCAACTATTTCCATGCCCTCGCTTACGCATCCTGACATCATCAGATGCGACGCCACCTGATATTCAATTCCGGTCCATACCTCGTTGCTGTAGACAAACGGCAAGCTTAATTTACCTCCATGCGGCCAAGTGCATAATAACAAGCCGCCTTCGTGTCCAACCGCATATCCAGGCCGTTGCGGATTTACGTGTCGGCCCAGATCAGGTTTAAAGTTATATTTATAAACAGCGAGAAGATGACTTTTTACTTTTTTCGGATCGAGAATCCCGCCAATGCCGCAGACTTCCGCCAGCCAGACACCAAGTACTCCATCGGACAAACAACCGTCACCATATTGATATTTCGGACCTTCTTTTTCCAGTAACGCTTGTGCTTCATCCGAGTATTCCCGGACGGCAACCGGACTTCCGGCACGCAGATTTTTCCATTGTATTTTCTGAACGAAATATTCTCCGTTAAACAGTTCCGTTTCAAGATAACTGCGGCCTTCTTGATAAAGTTTTAAATAAAAATCCGGCGATTCGTTCACAACTTCGGCCATTAATGCGGCGGCTTTCAACGCGCCGAGATAAAATGATGAACACATCCCATCCGGTCCCCAGAACTCAATATCGTAAGTATTGTGATGCGGTTCAATTAATACCCCAAGATGATCGGGGTCCCAGGTTTCAATGCAGTAATCCAGACTTGTTTTGACCTTCGGCCATAATGACTTCAGCCATTTGCCGTCTCCGCAAATCCGCCATTCCCGATAAAATTTCATTATTCCTCCCAGTTGACCGTCGGCCGCGGCAGGTCCGGCGTGATTGACGGGACGGATCGGTAACGAGGCGCGAAAATTCTGGTGGCCGTTTTCAGCCTGATTCTCGTTAAACTCGGTTCGCCTTAGAGAACGTTCCAGGTCAGGGAACAAATGCGGCAGCGCCTGGGCGTAATTCCAGACATGGGTACAGGAACCGGCGCAACTGCCGCAAGTATCACGGCAACCTTCCCATCCCCATAACCGTCCGTCATGCTGCCGCAAAATGGTGGGGGATTTCAGAATGCTGAGATTGGCGGCAACCGCCTCCGTGAGTTTTTCCGGCAAGGTCACCGCATGGAGGGACTTACAGAATTGCAGCGTTTTTTCTTTGAGTTCAGCATAATTGTTCCGCCAGTAGTCCGAAATCTCCGTAATAGATTTGAATCTGGTACTGTACCATGGTAGGTAAGTCGACGGAGATTTATTTTCGCTTTCTTTTTTGCCACTGCGTAAATTGGCAACGTCAGCTTCCAATTCGGCCCCAAGCCGTAAATTACTGCACGGACTATACCAGGTTAATCTTAAGGCCAAGGTTTTCTTTTCACCGGGCTTCAGCTCAAACGGCACGTATAAACTTGCTCCCGGACTGGCATCTCCTTCCGTGATTTTCGGCCGGCATGGGCAGGCTCCGGAACTGATATCTTTCCAGGCCATAGTCAAAGGATCAAACCAGCCTCCCCGGAACCAGTTTGGATTGACAAGGGCGGCCGGGTCATTGCAGGAAACCTCAAAATAACTTTCTTTCCAGGGTTCTTCGGAGCCGCCTGTTTCCGTCAGAATAAAACCCTCCCGGCTTTTTTCCACCTGCTGCTGTCCCTGCGGTATTGCCAGAAAATTCCGGCTGTTATATGAGTATGCCGCTTCAATTATTTTATCGGTCGGATTTTCAAAACTGAACTCCAGTCCCGCAACCGGCAGACTGCTGTTATCCGAATCTCCCGGAATAAACGGACTCCACCCGCTGATCTCCACTTTTAGGGGACAATCTTCAGAACTCAGAAGCACTTTCGCCAAGGGAAACGCCCAACTGAAACCGCACTTCTCAAAACGGGGAAGTCCGTAAGTAGTTCCCGAGCTTCCTTGGCCGCAATTCGGAGAACCGAATATTTTCCTTTTCTGTACCGGCCCTTCAAGCACCAGCGACAAATTCCTGCCGTCCTGATTTTTAATGGTCAGGGCGGAAAACATCAGCGGTTCATTAAACATTTCCGGTGTGTGCCGGAATGAAACATGGGAAATCGCCCCGGTGCCTTCCAGACAAAGCATTCCGGCACCGATTCCTCCCAGCGGAAACGCTGCGTGGTTAAGTTGTTCCCCCGAGCAGTTAAAGCGGCAAAAACCATTTTTAATCATATTAAATCATTCTTCGGTTACTTTGGGTTCTGTTAAAATTTTATGTTGTTAAATGGTAACTCATTGCGTGAATCTTCCAAATAATAAAATTATTCCCATGTTATAATAATATCCAAATTATCACCTTCTGACAGATTGATTGCTTCAGGCAGATTAATCCTGAGTTCACTTCCATTTATAGTCATGAGATTTTTTATTTCTTTCCGGTTTGTTTTTATTTTCACCTTTACTTTTTGTATGTTTGATGGAATTTGAAAGAGTAATTCAGATATATCAAGTATACCATATTTCAGTTCTATTTTTTCCGTCTGGGATTTATTTGTTCTTTTTTGCGCAAAAGTGCCCCATCCTTTTGCCGTAATGAAGAACGATGTGTGATCTTCCGGACGAAATTTCGGCTTGAACCCTAAAATCTTTTTAGGCCCTTCATATATGTATCCTTGACAAGCCAGAAGTAATGACCACGAACTCATTGCGCGCGCATAAAAACTACCGCATTCGATTTCAGAGAATGGGTTCTGCGCCTTTCCATCATATCGTTCCCGGGCTACTCTTACTAGAGAAAATCCTTCCCTAAGAAGCCCTTCATAAATCATAAGCGCAGCAACGGCATATTCGACACCAGTCCATCCCGCTTCATCAGCATAATCTATACAGGGAACCGGTCGGTTGCCTCCCGGCCAAGTGCAATTACGTAATCCGGCATACCCGTTCCTGATAAATTTTCTCGGAAATTGTTTATGGCTTGTTTCAGTAAAATCATGTAAATTGTATTTAAAAACAGCCTTGAGGGCAGATTTGATATGAGATTTGGGATATAAATAACCCAGGTTCAATTGATGAGCCCACCATTGGCCTAATAATTGATCGGAAAGACATCCGCCGTCATAGTCATGCCCCTTTCTGTTTATATTCGATTTTTGAATGTAATATTCTCCGTTCCAAAGCAGCGCGTCTTGATTTTTTATCCCTTTATCCAGAATTAATTCATATCGTTTTTGAGCCGTATTGTCATGTTCGGTTACCGCCATCCGGCCTGCGGCAGCTAAGGCGCACAAATATTGTGAACCGATAAAAGTTGTTGCTCCTGAAACCGAGGAATCATAGGTGTTGTGCTGCAAGCCACCGGGTACTCCGTCTTCATCCGCATCTATTGTTCTGATAAGAAATTCAACGGCATTTTTTATTTTTTCCCACCAGGTATCGAGAAAAACCCGATCCGAAGAGGTTAAATATTCACGATAATTATTGGCAATAACGGCACATTGGCCATCAATTGCCTTTCCCCCCGTGGTATCAAAAGGGTATTTCAGACGGTAGGGAATCATTCCGTCTTTGCGTTCGGAATTAAATTCTGATATCCGCATATTTTTACCGATTTCAGGAAATAATCTGGCATGAGTCTGAGCATAATTCCAAACATGGGTGCAATTACCGTAACAGCTACCATAGCATCCTTCCCAGCCGCCAACGAAATTATCTTGGGACCAAAATACCGTCTGGCTTCTCAGAATACATGAATTTGAACTCAATGCATCTATAAACCAATAAGGCATGCAACAGGAATAAAGAGCGTCGTGATAAAGCAGGGTTTTTTCATAAAGATACGTAAAATTGTTTTTTATATATTCTGCAACCTCTATAGAATTTTTAAACCAGTTGTTATACATATTTCCGATTTTTAAAGGACATGGGGTTCCAACTGGAGATACCCAGCGTTTTAAATGCCGGTTAGGAAAATACCAGGTAATAAAAAATGTAATTATTTTTTCTTCATCAGGAGCCAGCTTGTGGGTTGTAACAAGAGCTGAATTTCTGATTTTATTTTTGACTTCGCTGGACGTCGGTTTATCCGGGATTTCATTTTTTGCCAAAATAGAAGTTAAATCATTTATGTTATTCCAATCAAGTATATACTTTGCATTTTTATTCAGTGTCGCCAAGGTAAAATCTCCATAACATGGCAACTCTTTTATGATAGCGTCAGGTTTTTTTCTCATATTGACGATGCATAAATCATCTTGCTTTATAAATTGATTGACGTTTTCCCCAAAAGTTTTAAATGCATCCCATCCTGCGTCACCCAGAGGATTCCGGCAGGCAAGGATAAAAGACAAATCCAATGGTGCTTTAGAGATGTTTTTAATTTTGAAATTAAAAATTGCACAAGGCAACGCAGAATTTTTAGTATCCAGCGGGATCATAGGATTAAAAGCTTCTAAACTGATTTTGCAAGGTATATCCGGAGTATGGTATTTTAGTCTGGCAAAAGGATATTCCCCGCAGAATTCAAGACTTTGGACTGTCGTAAAATTTTTAACCGGTTCTGTTTGCAGCACTTTAAGTACACTTTTATTATTTGCAGAGGTTTTTATGGCAAAGAAGGTATTTGCGTTTCTGACTTTTGATAAGTTGTTAAATATTTGCCATACGCTCAGAGTACTTTTTCCTGACAGCCAGATGCTTCCGCTTCCTATTCCACCAAGAGGCATATTGACTTTCGATAAATAAGCGCCTTTGTAAATCATTCGATTGCCTTTTTCAAAAGAAATCTGATTAAGCCGCTTGTTTTTTGCCGTAACTTGTTTTTCACTCTTTTCAGCTTCTTTTTTTCTCCATTCTTTTTCTTCAGCCACAGATAGAGGTTTTATATCATCTATATTTATATGCCCCAAGCATTTTAAACCTACCTGTCTACCTCCTGTTCCAAAATCAACAACTTTCAGAAACCCCTTTTTACCTTTATATTTTGATATGTCCCAAATAATACGTTCCATGGCCTCTTTGTTTTTACCGATTGCCCGCATTAATTCATTACCGTCCCTATCACATAAAGCTATATAAGCAGAATCAACCCCTCCGCCGATTAAAAATGAAAGACATTGAAAATCAATATCGAATGCCGGCGAATGAATTTCACCGGTCTGCTCTTCATCGCATATTCCATTTCCCGTTTCACCAGT
>JAQULZ010000073.1 GCA_028718375.1 Victivallaceae bacterium
TTTGACCGTGAGAATTACTCGCAAATTGCTGGCTCATACGGTAAACTGTTACTTGAGTTACCAAGCTGGCAATACAATTTTACAATTTGAAAAAATTATGCCGTGAAAAACTTGCACACGGCGTTTAAAAATCTTGTCGTATTCATGTCCATATTTATTATTTTTTTACCTTTGTTTTTCGCTTGATCTACAGTATTGGGAAGCTTAAATATCTCCATCAACCCCGGCACACGGTCTCGTACAATTTCCGGGCCGGCCCGAGTTTTGTACGAAAAAAAACGCAAATCTATATTACATTATCATCCGTTTCTCAGGGGGGCTTTGTCGAGAAAGTCCAGGACTGCGTCTGCCAGCGCCCGGCCAATTGCAAAATAGTCATTTATTTCCAGAACTTTTCCTCTGATCTGCGAGTATGGGAACTCGAATAAAAGGGCTGGAATTCCGTAAACCTTGTTCATGAAACTGGTGAACCGGTTATAACTGAAACAAGGCAATTCCCAGCGTGAAAAGCAATTGGCGGTAACGCAAAACTGCCTGGAGGCGTATTTTGAGGGAATAAATTTTTCAAATCGCTCTGACCATTCTAACGATGCCTTGTCGCCCTTTCCTTTCTTCGGTTTGAGAACAGCACAGTAAACGCCTTCGTCATCACTGCCGCCGGGACTGTGGAAATCCAGTCCCAGAAAGGGCTTGGCTTTATTTGCCCAAAGCGTAATATCGTGTTGAAATACCTTGTTTTCATAGCGCATCGGGGACGAACCCCAGGCCCGGTTCAAGTCGATAGGGAAATTATCCTTGCCGTAATATCCTTTTTCTATACCGTCAATATTTGTGAGGGGCAGACACCAGACGGTCAGGTTCCGAGCATTCTTTTCGGCCAGCCTTTCAAGAAATCCATGCAGAGCCAACGAACCGCTGGTCTCGCCGGAATGCTGCCGCGCAACTAAATACAATCCAGGCAGCTTTACATTATCATCACCGTAATTATTACTCAGCCTTATAATGTTTCTATTCTCGGGACTGAGTCCGATGATGTCTTTGCTAAGATATCCTCTTGATTTTTTCACCAGTTCGTCCACTTCCGGCATACCATAAGGGAAACAAAAGGCGAAATCCATACGGTCCGAAACGATTTCGGTCTCCCAAACGGCATCGAACCGTCCATCCGTCAGCATGACTGTTCTTCCGGCCGGCAGCCTTGTCCAAAGACCCTGGCTTGGCCTGGCTACAAGGTTAATTTTCTCTGCGGAGTCAGCAGAAAATACTCCCAGCGAATTGTAAAAATATTTTATTACCAGCCTGAGCTTGTTCCGGTTGGGGGGGCGATGCTTAAATTGCAAATTGAAACAGAACCAAAGCGACTCCGGAGCGTTCCTGGCTTCGGAGGAAACCAATATCTCCAAGTATTTCTCCTTGCTTTCCGCCCCCAAAAAAATGCCGTTACCATAAGGAATCATATTGTTGAAAATTACTTCCGTCCGCATGTTTGTTACTCCTTGTGTTTTAAGTACCGGGAATCTTAAATATCTCCGCCGATCTCAATAAAACGGTTCCGCACCCTGATGCCGTCGACCGCCGACGGATCAATATTTTCTTTAAGGGCCATGGCGGCGGCGATACCCGCGGCGGTTCCGGTATTCATACACGTCGGCATTATCCGCAGCGAACCGTTGGCTTCCCGGTCGGACGAGATACACCGTCCGCAGACCAGAAGCCCTTTTCGGTTTTCAGGTATCAGGCAGGCAAAAGGAATCTCATACCATTCTCCGTCCGGCAGTTTCATCTTTTGGATATATCCGCCGAGTCCTCCTTCCGGAAATTGAAGAATTTCAGGATCGTGCATGTCAATCCAGAAAGAACACCGCGCAATTCCATTCTTGAATTTCCGGCACTGCATTACATCATCCCGCGATAAAATATATTTCCCCGTAATCCTGCGGGTCTCCCGGATGCCTATTTTGGTTCCCGTATCGATCAGGTAGGCGTTTTCCCATCCCGGAACATTTTTCCTGGCAAACTCAAGCAGTTCCCATACCCGTTTGCGCGATTCGATTTCGGCCCTGCTTAATTGCCAGGGATCGGTCGCGTCTGTTTCAGTCGCCATATCCAGATTGAAGGTGCGCTCGTGATGGATGCCTTCTCCTCCCGCGTCAAGATATCCTATGACATACGAAGGTATATTGACCGTTCCGCGTTTTCTTTCCTTTTCCAGAAGCCGGTTTATATGCGTCCAGTCAATTCCGGACGGCATTGAAACGCCGCCGATTCTGGAACGCAGGGTCAATGCCTGCATGCGGCCGTCGCGGTCTCTTCCTTTTTTGCATTTGACCCCGGCGGAATACGCCACATCAGCATCTCCGGTTGCGTCTATAACCACCTTTGGCTTCAATAATCGGCGTCCGCCCTTATTGACAATATATATACCTATGACCTGTTCTTCAGCAACGAGTGCGGATTCGAAAAAGGTATGAAAAAGCATATTGACCCCGGCTTCTTCGGCCATGCTTTGACTTACATATTTATATGTTTCAGGATCAAAGTATTCCTTCCTGGTCCCGTTCAGTTTGCTCATGCGTTGAAAAAGTTCCCGGAATACCGGTCCGTTCATTCCGATGGTTTGCACAAAACCGAAATTCAACCCTGCTGTTGCCGTTCCGCCGAGACAGTTGGCCTGCTCTACAAGAAGCGTTTTTGCTCCTTCCCTGGCCGCCGTTACCGCAGCGGCAAAACCGGCGCTTCCGCCGCCGCAAACAATGACATCATAAGCATTCAAATCCACTTTATACTCTCCTTAAAGTTTTTTTGAAAAATAGTCATTCTTGATCTTATCTGCCGGACCAATGACTATTTCTGAAAATTTATCAATCTTTATATCAAAAGACAGCTTCCCATTTTCCTGAACCGATTTTACCGGTACCAGTTTATAGGGAATTTTTTCATCAGGAACATATACGGATTCATAAACCGCGAGTCTTCCGGGGCTGAAATTAAATTTATCCAAGTCAAGTACTACTTTGCCTGTCCAGGGGCCGGTTTTCCTGCCGTTGCCGGACGGGAACCCGATATTGCCATGATTGAACATCGGCAGAATATAGCAATCGCCTTTTTTCTGTACCATATATTCCAGCCATGAGGATTCGGGAGAAAATGTCAGCCATTTCGTTTTTTCCAGTTCCGACTTCATGATGTCCATGGCCGGAGCATCCCCGTATTGAGTTAAGTGTTCCGTGGAAAAGAGGTAGGCTTTGCCTTTACCGAGACGGTTTTCGACCACCCAGGGAGAACTGTCCGTAAGCCTGAAACGAACTTCAGCAGTATTACCGGCAACATCCAGATAAGTATAGGGATATTCTTTCGGATCTTCGTTGATAAGTGTTTCACGCTGCGGATAATGTAACCGTCTTATCGCTCCCGGTCTTACACCGAAGAGATCGGAGAGATCAGTCTTGTAAAAAGAACCGTCTTCTTTTTTTAGTTGTCCGGCGGCCATGACCAGAATTCCACCGTTTTCCACGTATTTCTTCAGATTTTCATATTGCTTTTCATTCATGGCGTTGGGCCCGCCGAGAAAAAAAACGACCTTGTACTTTTTCAGTTTATCGAGCGGAATATCCCACGGAATCATGTTCACGGGGCCGTAGGGAGTCCCCGTACAAAGCCGGTCGGTGAAAGTCCGGTAATAATTGCCATAATTCGGGAACACGACATTCAGCAGATTGAAATCCCGGAACAAGCGGCGCTTCCATTCCGCTCCCAACGGCTGGGATTCGTTGCTGGAAGGACCGGCAATAGCACTAGTTCCCCATTCGTCACCTGAGCCTCTCATTATTCCGATTAAAGACTTTTGTTCACCCAGTTTGGGATGGGTGGCGGTATATCTGCAAAAATCAAAGTGCACAGCTCCAAGTGTATTTATCTTTGTTAAAGCAGAAAATACATATTTTCTATTATTAATTATTGTGCTTATTTCATTCCAAAAGTATGAACCTCCGGCATGAAAATAATTTTTCAGTAAATATGACGCTACTTCCGGTCGATATCCGTACCAATAATATCTATCCCACAAATCACAGTTAAAGGCGTATTTTTTCCCATACGTCAGAGATTCGCCGCGATTAGTCGCTATCGTAATATTGACATTTTGCCTGTGAATATGTTTGTTCATCAGAATGTCCACACCCGCATTGTAAAGATACGCCGGTTGATAATGGGGCTTATCGGTAAGCAACACGATATGAACTCTGCCCTCATATCCTATTTTATTTTTAATATCTTGATAGAATTTGGACAGATAGTCCTGAATAACCGGAAACGCCTTGAATACTTTTGCCGGCCCTGAAAACCAGGTCATATTGTCATAATTACGAATATTAGGCATTTCAAGTTTCATTTTATCCCTGTATTGGGGCAAATACAGGATCGGGGAACATTCTATTCCATGCGGCCAGGTGCCATAACAAAAACCGGTATCTTCGATAAAGAATATATATACCTGTGAATCAGGAATACCAGAAAGATATTTTTTTGCCGCAATAACGACTTTATCAGTTTGTTCCGACAATTTATTATATTTTTTATCGAGAAGAAATCTCCCAACATTGCCCAGTATGATGAGAATATACTTTATTTTTTCGTCTTTTAAGATCGGAAGGATTTCCGAATTTTTACCCAGTTTTTGTGTGCTTATTCCCTTGATTGCATTACGTTTCAATTGCCCTGGAATCGGATAAAGTTGGAAAATTACGACTTCACTTGCCGCGTATGGCAGATTTTCTGTTTCTAAAGCCGGCTTGCTGTATTTTACTTGTTCCAGTGTAAATTGGGGTAATATTTCACATGCAATGTCTGGATCAATCTTTTCAAACACGACATCTTCCGTCAGTTTGAATTCCCGGTACTGGGGAACAGCAGCATTGTTCTTGGCGCGCCAGGCACGTAAATAATTACAACTGAAACCAGCCATAGGAAAGATTAATTTATTTTGCCCGCCCTTGCCGCATTGCTTAATTATTGCAACTTCAGCCACGCTGGAATTCTCCGGAACATAATTAAATGAAATTATGGAATTACTTTGCAAGTTAGGATTTTTGTCATTTTTTATCTCTCCCTTACCCTGTTCCCAGACGATTTTTCCATTAACGGTAATTAAATCAGGCAAAGTTGCACTGTTAATCCCGACTGTGAACTTATAGATAAAACCTTTTTCCAGAGGTCTGAGCCACGGGAATTTTACTCCGAAAAAACCATTTTCTTTTCCCTGGCAATTTATTTTAAATCTTGGATAAGCTTCCCTGAAAATTTCAACCGCGGTATTTTTATCATGGAAAACAGTTAGTTTCCCATGCCACCACAAAAAACTTATTCCGGTACACCAGGCAGGATCAAATTGGCCATCCCATTGTTGGAAAGAAAACTTATTCTTTTCAACGTTAATTTTCTCTTTAGCAAAATTAATCCCCCTGAAATTATTTTTTCCGGATGTTGAGCGTGCGAGCTGGACGAAAAACATTGCATGCCGACTTTTGGCGGTGTCATCCGGATATTCATTCCCTTCATTTTCCTGCCATCATAGCCGCAATATCCGCCTGGACTTCGCCGGTAGCTTTGAGATTGAATTTATCGATCAGAACTTTGGCAACGTTTGGGGACAGGAAGCCCGGCAAGGTCGGCCCGAGCCGGATGCCCTTTATTCCCAAGGCAAGCAGCGCCAACAGGACAATGACCGCTTTCTGTTCATACCAGGCGATGTCGAAAGAAAGCGGCAGTTCATTAAGGTCATTCAAGCCGAAAATCTCCTTCAGCTTCAGGGCGATGACTGCCAGCGAATAACTGTCGTTGCATTGTCCGGCGTCCAGTATCCGCGGAATGCCGCCGATGTCGCCGAGTTTGAGTTTGTTATAACGATATTTCGCACAGCCGGCGGTCAAAATCACCGTATCTTCCGGCAAGCTCTCCGCTACCCGGGTGAAATATTCTCTTTCCTTATGGCGGCCATCGCAGCCGGCCATCACAATGAACCGTTTGATCGCTCCCGACCTGATCGCGGCAATGATTTTATCCGCCAGCGCCAGCAACTGGTGATGAGCGAATCCGCCGACGATCGAACCCGTTTCGATTGCCGTCGGCGGCGGGCAGGTTTTAGCCAGCGCGATAATTTCGCTGAAATTCTTGACGCCGCCGTCCCGGCGATCGGGAATATGCTTGACGCCCGGATAACCGGCCGCTCCGGTAGTGAAGATGCGGTCTTTATAGCTATCCCGTACCGGCACGATACAGTTGGTCGTCATCAGGATCGGGCCGTTGAAAGAAGTGAATTCCTCCGGCTGTTTCCACCAGGAATTGCCGTAATTGCCGACCAGATGAGGATATTTCTTGAACGCCGGGTAATAGTGGGCCGGCAACATTTCGGAATGAGTGTAAACATCCACCCCTTTGCCATCGGTTTGTTTGAGCAACTCTTCCATATCCCGGAGATCATGACCGGAAATCAGAATGCCTGGCCGCTGGCCGACACCGATACTGACTTCGGATATTTCCGGATTGCCGTAAGCTGTGGTATTCGCCATATCCAGCAGCGCCATGGTCGTTACCCCGATCTGACCGGCGTTTACCACCAGTTCAAGCAGTTCATCCGCCGATAAATCCTTATCCAGCGCGCTCAGGGCTTCCACCAGAAAAGCGTAAACCGTTTCATCTTCCTTACCCAGTACCGCCGCATGGTGCGCATAAGCGGCAATCCCTTTCGCACCGTAAGTCAGCAGGGCGCGCAGTGACCGGATATCTTCGTTCTCAGTCGCCAGCACCCCGACTTCAGCGGCTTTCGCGGCGTATTCAGCAGGGGTGCCGTTCCAGGTAACGCAATCCGGCAACGCCCCGGAGCAACCGCAACGCAGCCGGTCGCGCCGCGCCAGCGTTGCGGTAATCAATGCCGTAATCGCGTCATTGTCGAAGTTGGCGTTGGTGATAGTGACGAACAACGCCTGAGCAATAAATTCCCCGAGTTCCTTGTCCCGGGCTTTGCCCTGGCAAGCGGCCACCGCGGTCAGCCCCCGTAAAGCGAAAATCAGCAAATCCTGAAGCTTCGCCGTATCTTCTTTTTTACCGCACATGCCGCGGGTGGTGCAACCCGTATTCCGACAGGTTTCCTGACATTGATAACAAAACATGCTCATCTCCTCCATCGCTTAAACTGCCACAGAATTTTTCCGCGTTTATTTTTTCATTCCCCGGGAAACTTCAGGGTAACCAGTTCGGCCGCCACCCCTTTGATCAGCTCGAGTTTACGTTTGAGTTCATCAATTTGCGTCTGTTTGCCAACCAGTTCACAAATGATCAGACCGTGTTCGGAACAATTCTCCTGCACCCCCTGATGCAAGCCCAGCCGGGTTTTAATCAGGCAGCCCCAGGCGGTTAAAGTCTTCTGGACATTAACGGCCGCATCCTGACGCTTGTCCACTAAAATCAACAATACGTTTTTCATGACCGATCACTCCTTATGATTATTGAAATTCAGGGTTTCTTTTCCGCTATTTCCAGGGCTTTTTCCGCCAACCGCCCTCCCAGTTCCCAGGCCGTTTCCAGGACTTCGGCAGCCGGTGCGAACTGGCATTGCAGCGGCTCTTCGCGTACTAATTCACAGCCCATATTCCTGAGGCAGTCCTGCACGGCATGAGCCCCGCCCCGCGGCGCCCAGCCGTAGGAACCGAACGCAACGGCGGCCTTGCCCGCGGGAGCCAGTCCCTGGAGATAAGTCAAAGCCTCAGCGACTTTCGGCATCATGCCTTTGTTCAGCGTCGGCGAGCCCACCGCCAAGACCGCGCAATCCAGAGTTTCATCGGCCAATACCGTGATATTGGTAGTTTTCAGATCATGTTTGACGACGCTGACCCCCGGCTGTTTGGCGCCTTCATAGATCGCCTCAGCCAGTTTTTCCGTGCTGTGCCACATCGAATCGAAAAAGATCAATACTTTGGGTTCGGCTTTGCAGACACTCCAGCGTTTATAGGCCTCGATGATCGGGTTCAGGTTTTTGCGCCAGATAATCCCGTGGCTCGGCGCGATCATGGCAATATCCAGACCCGCCGCCCGGTTCAGAACATTACCGACCGGTTTGCCGTAGAGCATGATAATGTTGGCGTAATAAGTCTTGGCTTCCTGCATGGCTTCCGCCAGCGGCACTTCGTCGTCGAAGCGTTCCGACCTGGCGTAATGCTGACCGAACGCGTCCATTGAAAACAGCAGTTTTTCTTCCGGCACATAGCTAAACATGGATTCCGGCCAATGCGCCATCGGGGTGTTCATGAAAGTCAGGGTATGCATCCCAAGTGCGATCCGGTTCGCCTCGTCAACAATCCTGAATTTCCAAGCAGCCGTATCATAATACATCGACAATGTTTTCCGGCATTTTTCGTTGCAGACCAGTTCGGCATTCACGCAGGCCTTCATCAGCTCCGGCAACGCCCCGGAATGATCCGGTTCGGCATGATTGCACACCACATAATCGACTTTATCGAGCGGGGTCAGTGCGGCGACATTGGCCAGCAGATGATCGGCGAACGGCGCTTTGACCGAATCGATCACCGCAATCTTTTCGTCTTTGATCAGATAGGCGTTATAGGAACTGCCGCGGTCGGTGCGGTAACCGTGAAAATCCCTCACGTCCCAATCGACATAACCTACCCAATAAATGTTCTTTCTAAGCTCAATTTGCATTTTTATATTCCTTGTTTTTAAGTTAAAAATCCGATGTTTCTCAAAACCCCATCCCCAAGTCCAGGATTTTCAGCTCAGATAAAATTCACTCGCGATCATAGGATCACAGTTAATTCAGCTTATAAACCACACTGTCTTTTCCGCTTTTACCGCCATTGCCGGCAAGTCCTTCCCGCTGATCAGCAAGGCTTTTTTCGTGTCGCCCCGAATCAGGAAAAAAAACGTCTCCGCAGCAGCCAGCGCCGGGTAAGTAAGCGTCACCCGAACTACTGCCGGCTGTACCTTTTCCGGCGGCAATACCGCGACCGCCAGTTTTTCCGTTTCTTTCAATGCTTCGGAACCGGGGAACAGCGAGGCCGTATGGCCGTCTTCCCCCATTCCAAGCAAAATCAGATCGAAAAACTTTTCCCGTCCGGCGAGGTACTGGAATTTACGCAGTTCCGCGGCGTAATCCGCCGCGGCTTCAACCGGCGGCAGTTCAGTACGAATCCGGTGAATGCGGTTTTCCGCCGCCCCCGCCTGCCGCAGAAAAGCATTCATGGCATTGCCGTAATTGCTCCGCGGGTCGAACGGCGGCACCCAGCGCTCATCGCTCCAGAAAAAATCGGTTTTCGCCCACGGGAAATCGCGCGAATACGGAAACCGGAGCATTCGGCGGTAAAGCGGCAGCGGCGTTTTCCCGCCCGATAACACCAGCGCAAATCTTCCCGATCGCCGCACCGCCTGCCGCGCCGTCCGGCAAAGCTGTTCCGCGGCGGCACGATACATGGCTTCGGCGGCGAGGAAATAATTCATTCGTTGTTGCATATGCCCTCCCGGGCCGCCTCCGGGCCGGAGCTGCCGAACGCGTATGGTTCGGGTTTAATTTGCGCGGTTTCGATTTCGTGCAGCACCGGGGTAAAAATATCCCAGGCGGCTTCCAGTTCGTCCTTCCGGATAAACAACGCTTTTTCCCCGTTGATAACGTCCAGCAGCAGACTTTCATAGGCTTCCGGGATCACCGTATCGGCAAACGCGGTATCGTAACTCAAATCCAGTTCCTTGGTCTGGAGCCGCATTTTCAGCCCGGGAGTTTTGCTGACGATATTGAACTGAATGCCTTCATCAGGCTGAATCCGGATGATCAGTTCATTCGCCGGCGGACAGCGGTCGCGGGTGCAGAAAATATTGCTTTCGGGGTTGCGGAAAACGACCCTGATTTCACTTTTTTTTTCCGCCAGCGCTTTGCCTGCCCGGATAATGAACGGCACCTCCCGCCAGTCGTCATTGCCGATCCGGAGTCGAAGCCGCGCGAAAGTCGGAGTCAGTGAATCCGGCCGCACTCCGGGTTCGGCGGTATAACCGGGTATTTTCCGGCCGTTCAGCTCTGCGGCGGCGTATTGGCCTAAAACAAGATCGCCAAGAGCAACGGTTTCCATGGCACGCAGGACTTCGAGTTTGCGGTCGCGCACCGCATCCGCGGTCAGCGTCGCCGGTTCGCGCATGGCGATCAGAGTGACAAGCTGCAGCAGATGATTCTGGATCACGTCCCGGATAATTCCGTAATGATCGAAATAGTCCCCGCGTCCTTCAATGCCGATATTTTCCTGCCAGTCGATTTTCACGCAACGGATATAGCGGGAATTCCAGAGCGGCTTGAAGATTTGATTGGCAAAGCGCAGCACTATGAGATTCTGCACCATTTCCTTGCCCAGGTAATGGTCGATCCGGTAAAGCTGCTCCTCGGAAAATTGCCGGAGCAGTTCGCGATTGAGCCGGTCGGACGAGGCGCGGTCACGCCCGAAGGGTTTTTCGAGCACCACCCGGGTCCAAGCGCCGTCCGTCCCATTTTGTGCCAGTCCGGCGGCATTGGCGGCGGCAGCCGGGAAAATTTCCGGCGGCAGCGCCAGATAGAACAGCCGGTTGCGGTCCGGCCGCAGAAGTGAACCGAGTTCGGCAAATCCGTCCGGTGACCGGTAATCGCCGCGGCAATAGCGGCAAGCCGCCAGAAACCGTTCGATGTGTACCGCGCAGGAATGTTCCGGAGTGTAACGGCAGGTAAGATGACGCATGATCTGTTCTCGGAATTCCTCCTGAGACAATGACCGCCGCGCCAAACCGTAAAACCGCGCTTCCGGCGGCAGCAGTCCCTGCGAAAACAGCGCGAACAGCGCCGGAAATATCTTCATCCGGGCCAGATTGCCGGAAGCACCCAAAATAATCAGGTCAAGTTTTGCCGTCTGGTTGCGCATGCCCCATTCCCATCAGTTTCTGCCAGGTTTCCCTGGTAAACAAAGCTTTCTGGTATTTGTTAAAATCCTTGCTCGTTCCGACCATCTGAACGCCCGTCAAAACGCTGTTTTCATAAACACAACCGCGATAAAGCTTCATTGCTTCAAAATCGAGAATTACTTCCTGATCGCCGATCCGGGGAATTTTACCGACGGAACAAAGTTCAAAATCCTTATATTTAAACCGCAGCGGCACCGGCGGCGCCTGATAGGGCCGCAATTTTCCCCCTTTCAACCAGGCCAGAATATTGTGCCCGGCCAGTTTGCCCTGCTCCAGCGCCGCTTTGGCGGAACCGGGAGCGGGCTGCGGAAACTGGGCGATATCTCCGGCGGCGAAGATTCCGGGAAGCGAAGTCCGCAGATATTCATCCACCACGATCCGGTGATCGGTTTTAACGCCCGCCATAGCCGCCAAAGAGGTATCGAAAGCAGCCCCAATGGCAATGACAACGAAATTGCATAATAGACCGTCATCGTTTTCGATTTCCACCATTGTCGTGCCGTTGTAAGCTTTCTTAACGGCAATCACACTATTGTCAAGCAGCAGATTTATATTCCGTTCCCGTAATTGGGCCGCAATTACTTCCGAAGCTCTTTTACTGAAATTCCGCGCCATCAGATGCGGCATTTTTTCTATGATCGTAACGTCCAGGCGGTCATTTTCGGCCCGCAGGGCGGCTTCGATGCCGATGATGCCGCCGCCGATAATAACCACCTGCTTATCGGATTTCACCCGTTTCCGGATTTCGAGCGCGTCGGCATAGTTCCACAACGGAAACATGGTTTTAGCCGTACTTTCATGGAAAAACGGCGGCAACACCGGACCGCCTCCGGTAGCTATCAGCAGCGCATCGAATTTTTCCCGGCCGCCGTTTTTCGGGAAAACCTCGCAACCGGCAGTAAAAGCGCTTATTTCGCTGTTCAGTCTGAGGTCAATCCCCTTTTCCGCGTACCACTCGCGGTCATGTATAAAAAGATTGGCGGGAATTTCCTGCCCGAAAGCAAATTCGGGCAGGCGCGGACGGAAGTACGGCAGCACTTCCTCCGCCGAGAACATTACAACTTCCCCTCCCTCCTCAGCAATTATTTCAGCGGCGGCTACCCCGGCAAACCCGGCTCCGATTATTCCGACTTTCATGGGTTATCCGGCTCCCGGATCATGCCGGCGGCTTCAGCGCCGCCCCGGCGGGTTATTCATTAATAACTGAAAATTCTTCTTTCCCCACCCCGCATTCCGGGCAGACCCAGTCTTCCGGCAGCTCCTCAAACGCCGTGCCGGGATCAACCCCATTGTCCGGATCGCCTTTGGCCGGATCGTAAATATAACCGCAGACATTGCAGACATACTTTTTCATTTTTCGTATTTCCTTTTTTTAAATGTTCAATGTTTCGCCAGATAACCCGCCACTCCCTCGTTGGTGGGTTTCATTCCGTCTTCGCCCTGATGCCAGTTGGCCGGGCAGACTTCGCCGTGTTCCTCAAAGAACTGCAGCGCATCAACCATCCGCAACGCCTCATCGACATTCCGGCCCAACGGCAGGTCATTGATGACGCAATGCCGGACGACACCAGCTTTATCGATCAGAAACAAGCCGCGCAAAGCCACTTCTCCGCCTACCAGCACCCCGTATTCCCGGGCGATGTTTTTCGACAGGTCGGCTACCAGCGGAAACCGGATATTGCCGATGCCGCCGTCCCGGGGCCGGGTATTTTTCCAGGCGAAATGGGTAAACTGCGAATCAACCGAAACTCCCACCACCTCGACGCCGCGCCGGTGGAATTCATCCAGTTTCCGGTCGAAAGCGATGATCTCCGTCGGACAGACGAAAGTAAAATCCAGCGGATAGAAAAATAAAACGACATATTTGCCGCGCAGGGCGGACAGACAAAAATCCTCTTTAATCGTATTGTCCGGCATTACCGCCTTAGCGGTAAAATCCGGCGCTTCCCGGGTTACCAAAGTAGACATTTCCTGCTCCTTTTATCAATTAATCAAATGATTCCTGCGAAAACAATATTCCGCAGGAATCGCATTCAGGTTATACTTTACTTTCCCACAGTCCATGCAGATTGCAGTACGTCCGAAGCACCAGGCCGGCCTGTTTGCCGACATAGAACGGGGCTTCCGGCGCTTCTCCCGGATGCAGATATTTCCGGTTGACATAATCGCCGTTGACTACTTCCACCCACATGATGTAATGCTTTTCCGTCATCGGGTGCGGTTCCGAACCGATCTTCACCAGCACCCCGCAATCCCGGGGTTCAAGCACCGGAACGTGTTTTTCCCGGGCGGCGTCCACCGTATTGGCCGGCTGCAACGTCATCGGCTTCCCGCAACAGGATAATTCATGGCAGGATGCCGTACTGCAGCAGCCTTCACCCTTGATGACTTCGATAATCACCTCATCGCACTTGTAGACTTCCATTTTCTTCGTCATGACACTCCTCCTGATTTAAAGCTTAAATTTACTTTATTGCAGCACGTCTTTGAATTCTTCGAAATACGCCTGCGGATGCAGACAAGCCGGACATTTCTGGGGCGCCTGGCTGCCCTTATGGACATAACCGCAATTGCGGCAAGTCCATTCGATATCCCGATCACTGCCGAACACTGTCCCCGCTTCCAGCTTGGCCAGCAGCGTCAGGTAACGCTGCTCATGATGTTTTTCGGCCTTCGAAATATACCGGTAAGCCGCGGCCACCACCGGAAAGCCTTCCCGTTCGGCCACCTCCGCGAATCCCGGATACAATTTCGTCCATTCCTCATTTTCACCCATCGCCGCCGCTTTCAGGTTTTCAGCCGTCGAACCGATTTTGCCGGCCGGATAGCAAGCGGTAATTTCCAAACAGCCGCCTTCCAGAAATTTAAAAAAACGCTCGGCATGTTCCTTTTCCTGGTTAGCGGTGGTTTCGAAAATGGCGGCGATCTGCATATAGCCCTCCTTGCGGGCGGCCGACGAAAAATAGGTATAACGATTTCTCGCCTGGGACTCGCCGGCAAAAGCTTTCAAGAGGTTGCTTTCAGTTTCGGTACCTGCGATAGAAGGCATTTTTTTAACTCCTTTTTTTAGTTGTCAGGTTCTTTTGGCCAACTCATTGTCCAGCATGAAAATCGCTTTTCCAACCAATTTCAACTGTTGAATGACGTTAACCGCGCTCGCCTCCTCCTCCACTTGTTCATTGACGAACCATTGCAGGAAAGCGAAAGCGGCATGTTCACCCAAAGTAACGGACTGGCTGACTAAATCGTTGACGCGTTTGGTTACCAACTGCTCGTGTTTGATCACCTGCTCGAAAACCGCCAGCGGAGAATCCCACTTGGCCGGCGGCTTCGCGATCGCGCCGAATTCAACCTTTTCATTGCAGCCATGCAGGAAATTATAGAACTTCATGGCATGGCCGAATTCTTCTTTGGCCTGAATATCCATCCAGTGGGCAAAGCCGTTCAGATTCTGCGCCTTGAAATGCGACGCCATGGAAAGATAGAGATAAGATGAATATAATTCGAAATTCATCTGCCCGTTAAGATTTTTTACCAGTTCCCTGTTCATGATTTTCCTCCTTTTCACTCCCATTTATTATTTTGTTGATGAACGTTGCGTTCCCGCTCCGCTTCATATTTTATTTGATAGGCGCAGTCACGCATTACGCCGTATAACACTCTGCAACCGTCATCCCGGCTGTCGCTTTCGCCTTCGTCCGCCAGGACGATCAGCCGCCGCGCCATTTCCAAAGCCTGCTTTATATGCTCATTGCACGATCGTTTCATAAAACTCCTTTCATTCCTGCCAGTCAGTAAAGCCGGTTTCGTGCCAATTTTCTCAAAAACAAGGGAAGTCATTTATAATTAATAAATTAAATATTACCGTCCCGAAAAAATCACTTGGCCGGTTTGTCTCATTAAACTCAAACTTAATGAGACATTAATGGAAGATTCCGGCGGCTTCGACAAGCTGTTTACGCAATCCAATCTGTCTCATTTATTTAATGAGACAGATTTTTATAATGAGACAGTCATCCATTTAATGAGACACTATAACCCTGCTCATCAAGAAAACGGTAAAAGGTGGCGCGTCCTACGCCCAGCAATTCAGCCGCCCGTTTCTTATTGCCGTGAGTCTGAACCAAAGCGGCCTGCACTTTGGCGAGGCTGAGTTTGCGTTTTCGGGTTTGCCGGGCGGGCGGCGGTTCAAGTTTGACCTTCAAATCCACCCAGTCGCGGCCGGAATTGGCCGGGAGATGAATCAGTTCGATGACCTCGCCTTTACATTTCAGCAGGGCGTACTGAATCCAATTCTGCAGTTCGCGGATATTGCCGGGCCAATCGTAAGCGAGCAACGCATCAATTACCGGCGCCGAAAAATGAATCCGGTCGCGGCCGGCCTCGTGAGCGGCGCCGGCCAGCAGGTATTCAGCCAGAATGATGATGTCGCTGCCGCGCTCGCGCAGCGGCGGCAAAGCAAGCGGAATCACGTTCAGCCGGTAAAACAAATCTTCCCGGAATCGTCCCGCCGCCATTTCCTGAGTCAAATCCTTGTTGGTGGCACTGATTATCCGCACGTCAACTTTAAAGGTTTTTTCCCCCCCTACCCTTTCAAAAGTCCCCTCCTGGAGGACGCGCAAAAGTTTTACCTGCATCGCCGGGGAAATATCTCCGATCTCGTCCAGGAAAATAGTACCGCCGTCAGCCAGTTCAAAACGCCCTTTCTTATCCCTGATCGCCCCCGTAAATGCGCCCTTAACATGGCCGAAAAGTTCGCTTTCCAGCAGGTTTTCCGGACTGGCGGCGCAATTGATGGCCAGGAACGGTTTGCCGGCCCGGGGACTGTGCTGGACGATGGCCCTCGCCACCAATTCCTTGCCGCAAC
>JAQULZ010000074.1 GCA_028718375.1 Victivallaceae bacterium
AAGTATAGCACATAAACAATTATATTTCAATAGATAAAATCAAAATATATTAATATTATTATTCTGACTACATTTTAAAGAAAAATCTGAACTCAGCTAAGCTCAAAATAATCAAGTAAAATCCGGAAATACACGAAACACACGAAAAAATAAATAAACCTTTCGTGTATTTCGTGGTAAAAAAATGGTTTCATTTTTATTTTTTTAATTTTTTTCAGTTTTAAAGTATACAAATAAATTTTTTATGCTATTTTACGCGGAAGCACTACCCGGCATCAATATGCATAATAGCCTTAATATAATATACTTAGACATAATTGACTCGACCAATAAATACGCTTTGCGCAATTTTGACCGGCTGCCTGACGCGGCGCTGATTGCGGCGGACGAACAAAGCGCCGGTCGGGGACGTCAGTCGCGGCCGTGGATTTCCCCGCCGCATACTAATATTTATGCGTCAGCGGTCATCAAAAATATCGGGTCGAACCCCGCCCCGGCTTCAATGGTTATGGCGCTCGCCGCCCTCGCGGTAGTGCGGAACTCCGCCCCGGCGGCGAAGTTCTGGCTCAAATGGCCTAACGATATCTTTTGCCGGGAACGAAAAATCGCCGGGATGTTGTGCGAGTCTGTCTGCCGGGAAGGAAAACTTGTCGGAATCGTTGCCGGAATCGGCATCAACATCAATATGACGGCGGAAATGCTCAGTGCGATCGATCAGCCGGCCACCTCCCTGTTGCAGGAGACCGGCAGCAAATTCAAATTGAAGCAAATCATTAAAAAATTAGCCGCAAGCCTGAATAAATATTACGGTATTTATTCCGTTTCACCCGGCCTGCTGTTTGACCGCTGGAAAGATGAAAATCTCCTGATCGGACAAACTGTTGAAGTCAATACCGGTGAAGCAAAAATTCAGGGTCGAATCCTCAACCTCGGCCGGGACGGCGAACTGATTTTCGAAACCGCCGGCCGCCGAATGCAATTATTCAGCGGCGACGTGAAGATCGATAAAAATTCCATTGATTTCGGAAGCGCCGGGTAGCGATAAAGTTTTATCAGGCCACCCGGAATTAAAGGTGGTGTCAAAAATAACATGAAAAAAATGAAAATATAACGCACCGGGGCATCCCCGGACGGCTTGCCGGGACGGAACCCGGCTAGCCCCGCGGCAATGAGCGGTCGCCAAGGGCGAAATCAACCCACGGGGTTGGGCCTCCCGCGGGAACGCATCCATGACTCCGGCAGCATGCGACGCTATCGCAAAGCGATAAAGTGGAGCGGAGAGTGTTTTGAAAAACAAAAAAAACATTTTGTTTTTCAGTCTGCAAAAGGGGGATAACAGAGAAAATCCGCACAAAACATTAAAAATTGACGAAATAAACAGGATTTAAAGTCAAAACTTTTGACAGAACTGAATTACTAAGGACGGACAAAATGATTGGAGACGGATTCAAATTGTTGATTGTGGGCATGACCTGCGTAATGATGTTCCTGGTCATCATGGTAATCGTGATCGAACTGGCGGCCAAGGGCCTGAAACCTTTTACCCATTTGCTGGAGGAAAAAACGGCTGCACCCCGCAAAACTGCCGGCAAAACTGCCGCCCAAAACCAGCGGAGTTTAGCCGCGGCCGCAGTCGCGGCGGTTCATCTGCATCGCAATAAAAAATAAACCGCCTATGGCGATAAACGAATTCTAACCAGGTAGTGCCAAAAATAACATGAAAAAAATGAAAAAAGGCGGATGCAACGCCTCGGTGATCCAACGGCCGAAAACGTTGGTCGCTCATCTCCAATGAGCGAAAGTATTGCGCGGCTTGCCGCGCTCGAAGAGTACCGCTCTCGAAAAGCGATATTTTCAAAAAAGAACGGAGTGGTGTTTTTGAAAATGTTGAGCGTTCGAGACGGGAGGCGTTCTGAAAAACAAAAAAGTTTTTGTTTTTCAGTGAATAAAAGGGGAATAACGAAAAAAATACGCAACGAATTAATAATTAATAATTAACAATATAAATAAAAATTAGCTCAAAAAATTTTGACAGAACCTCTAATCAATTCAGGATCGAAGTATGAAAAAAATCGGATTTATGGATACCTCGTTCCGCGACGGTTTCCAAAGCTGTCTCGGAGCCCGGGTGAAAACGGAAGACTTCCTGCCGGCCCTGGAAGCGGCGGCGGCAGCCGGTACGGCCAACTTTGAAATCGGCGGCGGCGCCCGCTTCCAAAGCCTTTATTTCTACTGTCAGCAGGATGCCTTCGAAATGATGGATGCCGCGCGTAGAATCGTCGGCGCCGAGGTCAATCTGCAAACCTTGGCCCGCGGCGCCAATGTGGTCGGGCTGATTTCCCAGTCGCGCGACATCATCGATCTCCACGCCCGGCTGTTCAAAAAACACGGCGTCAGCACCATCCGTAATTTCGACGCGCTCAACGACGTGCGCAACTTAGCCTATTCCGGACGCCGTATCCACGATGCCGGGCTGAAACACCAGGTTACCGTGACTTTGATGGGCCTGCCCCCGGGTTTGAGCGAAACTTACGCCCACACGCCCCGGTTCTATCTCGACCGTCTGAAAGCCATCCTGGACCAGGAAATCCCGTTCGACAGCATCGCGTTCAAGGATGCTTCGGGCACGTCCACTCCGGCTGCCGTTTATGAGACCGTCCGGGAAGCCCGCAAACTGCTGCCGGCGGGAACCGTCATCGAATTTCATACCCATGACACCGCCGGCATGGCAGTGGCCTGCAATCTGGCCGCCATCGAAGCCGGGGCAGACCTTATCGACCTGGCGATGTGCCCGGTAAGCGGCGGTACTTCCCAGGCCGATATTCTGACCATGTGGCACCGGCTCAAAGGTACGGACTACACCTTGGACATCGACTACGAGAAAATTCTCGAGGCCGAAGAATTATTTATTGACGGCATGGAAAAATACTTTATTCCGCCGGAATCCAGAGAGGTCAACCCGATCATCACGTTCTCCCCCATGCCCGGGGGCGCTTTGACCGCCAATACCCAGATGATGCGCGACAACAACTGCATGGAATTGTTCCCGAAAGTCATTGCGGAAATGCGCGAAGTGGTGGCGAAAGGCGGTTTCGGCACTTCCGTCACTCCGGTTTCCCAATTTTATTTTCAGCAGGCTTTCGCCAATACCACCCAGGGCAAATGGAACAAGATCACCGACGGTTACGGGAAAATGGTGCTCGGTTATTTCGGTCATACTCCTTCCGAACCGGATGCGGCGATTGTCAAACTGGCTGCGGAACAGCTCGGACTCGAACCGACCCGCGAAGACGTCCATGACCTCAACGACGCCAACCCGGAACTCGGGATCAAGGCGGCGGCCGCCAAACTTGCCGCCGCCGGTCTCGAAGTTACGGAGGAAAATGTTTTTATCACGGCGACCTGCGGCGCTAAAGGTATTGAATTTCTGAAAGGCAATAAACCGCTCGGCATCCGCTACAAAAAAGACGCTGAAACTCCGGCAGCCCCCGCGGCTCCGGCCAAGGATGCTCCGGCTTCCTATACCGTCACCGTGGACGGCCAAGCCTTCAACGTCCATGTCGCTCCCGGCGGCGCAACTGCTGCGGTACCGGTTCAGACCGCAGCGCCGGCGGCTTCCGGCGGCAACGGTTTTGAAATAACCGCGCCGATGCCCGGTGTGGTATTTGAAATTCTGGTTTCCGAAGGCGATGCGGTGGAAGCCGGAGAAACGGTGATCGTCATGGAAGCGATGAAAATGGAAACTGAGATCAAAACGGAACACGCCGGGACAGTAACGCAAATCATGACGGCGGCCGGGAATCAGATTGCCACCGGTGAAGTCCTGGTGATTATTGGAGAAAACTGAAATGCACTTCATAAAAATTACTATTCTGGCGCTCAGCCTGACCTTGCCGGGAGCAATCCTCCCGGCTGCGGAAGCTCAACTCAAACCGGCCGCCGTCCCGGCGGACCGGAAACCTGAAACCCAAGTGTTTACCTGGATAAAAACCCCGGACGGCCGACTCCGGCTGGTTTATACCTGGAACCGGCCGGCAACGATTTATTCCGTAAGCCTGGAGGAGGGACAAAAACTGCTGCCCGGCCGTGAAGTCATGGTCCTCGCGATCGGCGGCCGCAGCAAAGCCACAGTCCGGATTACGGCAGCCATGCAGGTGCTGGAATTGAATAAAAAACTGACCAGCGCCAATACCATTGAACCCGGCGAAATCATCATGACGGCCCGGCCCGAACGGCTGTTCCAGGACTCGGTTGCCAAATCGGCGGAAAATATTCAGCAGCTGCCCGGATGGAAGTTCATGTTTAATAAACTCTGGCACAGCACCGGGATTTACGACATCATCCGGCAGACTTCCGCCGATCCGGCCCATACCTGGCAGCTCGGCATCGGCCGGGTGCTGATGATGCTGGTCGGCCTGGCGCTGATCGGTCTGGCGATTTTCAAGGGCTTTGAACCGTTACTGCTGCTGCCGATCGGTTTCGGCGCTATTTTAGCCAACATTCCGATCGCGGCCATCGCCGGTCCGGACGGGCTGCTGGGCATGGTTTACGCCGTCGGCATCCAAACCGGGATTTTCCCGCTGATCATTTTCATGGGAGTGGGCGCAATGACCGATTTCGGGCCGCTGATCGCCAATCCCAAGACCGCTTTGCTCGGAGCGGCGGCCCAGTTCGGTATTTTCAGCGCCCTGATCGGCGCGCTGCTGCTGACCAAATGGGTCCCCGGGATCAATTTCGACCTGAAGGATGCGGCCAGTATCGGTATTATCGGGGGAGCGGACGGCCCGACCTCGATTTATCTGACCAGCAAACTGGCGCCGGCGCTGCTGGGCCCGGTAGCAGTGGCAGCCTATTCGTATATGGCGCTGGTGCCGATTATTCAGCCGCCGATCATGAAACTGTGCACCACCCGGGCGGAACGGCAAATCAAAATGAAACAACTGCGGCACGTCTCCAAACTGGAAAAAATCTGTTTCCCGCTGATCATTACGCTGCTGTGCGCGCTCTGGCTTCCGGACGCCGCGCCGCTGATCGGGATGCTGATGCTGGGCAACCTGATGCGGGAATCGGGCGTGGTCGACCGCCTGAGCGACACGGCTCAGAATGCGCTGATCAATACGGTCACGATTTTCCTCGGTCTGACCGTCGGCTCGAAATTGTCCGCGGACAAATTCCTGAACATTGAGACCCTCGGTATCCTGGTGCTCGGAATGGCAGCTTTCGCGATCGGGACGGCTGCCGGAGTGATTTTCGGCAAGGTGATGAATAAACTGTCCGAAAGTCCGATCAATCCGCTGATCGGCGCGGCCGGGGTTTCGGCGGTGCCGATGGCGGCCCGGGTGGCAAACAAAATAGGACTGGAAGCGGATCCGCATAATTTCCTGCTCATGCATGCCATGGGACCGAACGTCGCCGGAGTCATCGGCTCCGCCGTGGCGGCCGGCGCTTTACTGTGCTGCCTGAGTTAACGGACAACCGCTTTTTCAGCGGCCCGGGATTGCCGTTCAACGGCGATTTGTCCATCCGGTTTACCGGTGACCAGGAGTAACTTACCCGCCAGATAGCGTTTCAGGCCATCCCGGATGATAATGCCGGTGTTTTTGAGTCCATGCCGGCGGTTGGCGGCGATACTGCGCAAAAACGGGAATTTTCCACCTCCGCCGGTCAGCGCGTAACTGTTGAAAGCAATCACGGCCCTGTCCCGGGTTTTGAACGGATCTTTCCCGGCGTAAACGATGACCATACGGCAGTCTTTCCGCAACGCTTTTCGCTGTTCGGCGATGACCTGAACATAAGCGGCCTTATCCGGAACCAGGGTGCAAACAGTATCGTTGTAACGGCTCCAGTAATAAAGCCGCTTCAACGTGACAGGAACGGCGCCGTCGAGTTTATATTTAGTGGGATAAGCAGCGCAAACGGCAATATCCGCTCCGGTTTCGGCTAACATCATCCGGGCAATAATATGCTGTTCCAGCAGCCCCGAATCCAGTTGCGCGGTATTTTTAAATACCGCCATAGCGATTTCCCGCCGACCGAGTTTTTCCGCCCGCTGTAACTCCGGGCGGATCAATTCCGACAATTTTTCGTCCGCCGCTGCAGCGGCGGTTACCGGAATTATTTCCGAGCTTATTTTGATGATCCGGCGCCGTTTCCGGTCGTATTCGATCTCGATCCGGCCCAGGCCGCGGGCATGTTTCCCCGCCTGAAAATACCAGGTGTTCGGCCCGATTTTCCGCCCCGGCTCGTCGAGGTGGGTATGGCCGCCCAGGATCAGATCTATTTCCGGGTAACGGGCCGCGAGCTGGTAAACGGAAAAATCCCGGCCGTACCGGCCCTGATGCTGCGCCAGAATGATCATGTCCGGCCGGGCAGCCCGGATTTCCGGCATTATCCGCTTCAAGGCCGCATCAAAAGCAAGTGTTCTGAAAATCGGACCGGGAATCAAGACAGAACTCATTCCCGGCCGGGTCAGACCGATAACCGCAATTTTGATGCCGTTTCTGGTAAACAGTTTCCAAGAACCGCAAACTCCGGTCAAGTACGGGCAATCGAGATTGGCGGCAAGCGCGGCACCGCGGAATTCCCGCAGCCGCTGTCCAAGCACTTTCAGCCCGTAATCGAAATCGTGATTGCCGGGCACCCAAACGTCATAGTCCAGATAATTCAGGCATTTCAGCATCAGCCGGCCCTGAAACACCGTACTTGAAAAAGTCCCCTGAATGGTGTCTCCGCAATCGATCAGGAGGATTGTTCCGGCCGGGCCGCGCTGCCGCTGCTGTTCGATCAGCCGGGCGACCTTCAATATCCCCCGATCATTCCCGTCCGCATGGCCGTGGAAGTCCGTCGTATTCAGAATCGTCAGCGGCGCCGCATCCAGGTAAATCCCGGTAAAGCAAAACAGCAGCAGCAACCATAGTTTTTTCAACATAACCTTTTATCACTCCCGCCCCAGCCGGAGCGCCGCCTGCAATCGGGCTTCGGAAATCGGTCCGGGACGCAATATTTGCAGGCCGTCTTCCCGTGCCAGGACTACCGTGGAAGCCCGGTTATCGGGAGGAATCGCGCCGCCGTCCACCACCGCGTCAACCTGTCCCTCCAGCATACCCAGAGCTGTATCGACATTTCCGGCATCGGGTTCGCCGGAACGGTTGGCGCTGGTCGAGGCCAGCGGATAACCCAGCCGGCGCAGCAGTCCCAGCACGAACGGGTGATCGGGTATCCGGAAGCCGAACGTATCCCCCGCCGGGGAAGGAACCACTATCGTCAACGCGCCGGGACAGCAGGCCGCCGCCAGTTGTTCCGCCGTCCGGTTCAAATGAAAACCGAACTGACTCAAAACCGCCGCCGAAGCCGTAAACAGCGCCAAAGGTTTGGCCGGTTCCCGCTTTTTCAGCGCGTAAATCCGCTCGATCGCGGCGCGGTCGTCCCACCGGCACACCAGACCGTAAACCGTTTCCGTCGGGATCAGCAGGACCGTTCCGGGACATTCCAAAACCGCAGCGCAGGACGCAATGATTGCCGCTTCCGAATTTTTACGCAAATGGTATTTTTTCATATCCGGGATGCTGTCTTGATATAAGTTTTTCTTTTCATATCGACAATATATCCGTTTCCCCGGACTTATACAAACCCGGGGATAATATCCGGCAGTGTCTCGTGGTTGACATTCCGGTGTCGCGTTCTTTTCAGGAAAGGTTATTTCATCCCCCGAAAATATTGTTAAATCCGTTTGACGGCATAGTTTTCCGGCTGTATTTTAAGCGTCGGTTTAACCGGTTCTCAAAGGAGGGCAAATGGCTTCTTCCTGGTTTTTCGTAATCTTCATGGCCGTAGTCCAGGGAATTACCGAATTTCTGCCGATCAGTTCGTCGGGACATCTGACTTTACTGGGACGGTTGTCCGGTTTCGATCCCGAAGCCAACGTAACTTTCGACATCATCCTGCATGCCGGTACGCTCCTGGCCATCATTATTTATTATCTCCGGGATTTGTTCGCCATTGTGAAAAATTACGATTTCAGGCTGGTCGGGCAGCTCATTATCGCCACCGTCCCGGTCGGAATCATCGGCGCCGCGATAAAACTCCTGAAACTGGACGAAACTTTGTTCAATAATCTGTTCGTTCCCGGAATCGGGTTTCTGGTTACCGCGACGCTGCTGTTTGCAACCCGGAAAGCCGCCGCCGGCAAACCGCTGGAAAAACTCACTCATAAACAAAGCCTGCTGATCGGTCTGGCCCAGGGAATCGCCGCTTTGCCGGGAATTTCACGTTCCGGGGCAACGATCGCGGCAGGGCTGGAAGCCGGACTGGAAAAAGCCGATGCCGCCCGGTTTTCCTTCCTGATGGCCATACCGGCGATCGGGGGCGTGGCGGCGGTGGAACTGCTGCTGCTCTTGAAAAAAGGCGAACCGGCGTTACATTCCCTGAATGCGGTTCAGCTGGCGGCCGGCTTCGCGATTGCCGTTATCGTCGGTTATTTTTCTCTGCGGCTGCTGCTGAAACTGCTGCAGCGCGGCGATTTTAAATATTTCGCCTGGTATTTGTATGTTTTAGGGGCGGTCACTTTAGTTTGGGCGATCGCGGACGCGTGGGCTTGATCAAATCGAGGGTTGATGATGAACAATAACATCCTGTTTATCGGAGCCGGAAAAATGGCGGCGGCCATTGCCGGCGGGATGCTCGGCAAAGGTTTCGCCGCGGCACAAATCGGGGCTTTTGACATTTCCCCGCAGGCCGCCGCGAATTTCACTGCGGCTACCGGCGTTAAAGTTGAAACCCGGCGGCCGGATAATCTGCTCACCCAAGCCGCCGCGGTAGTGATCGCGGTGAAACCGCAGCAACTAACTAATGCTCTCCGCGATTATTCCGGCCGGCTTGCCGATAAACTGATCATCTCCATCGTCGCCGGCACGGCCGTCGCCCGCCTGCAGGAACTTACCGGGGCAACGCGGATTATCCGGGTAATGCCCAATACTCCGGCATTGGTCGGGCAGGCCGCTTCCGCCTGGTGCGCCTCGCCCGGGACAACGGAAACCGATTTGAAACTGCTTGGCCGGATATTGGATTCCATCGGCGCCGCCTGGAAAGTTGACGAAAAACTCCTGGACGCCGTAACCGGGCTCAGCGGCAGCGGCCCGGCTTATGTGCTGGATTTCATCCAGGCTCTGGCGGACGGCGGCGTCAATGCCGGTCTGCCGCGCGATACGGCCCTGGCCCTGGCGGTTCAGACCGTCCTGGGAACGGCGGAACTGCTGCTCAAATCCGGCCGCCATCCGGCTGTCCTGCGGGATGAAGTCACCTCTCCCGGCGGCACCACCGCCCGGGCGCTGGCGGTACTGGAAAAGCATGGCTTCAAGGGCACCGTCATCGAAGCCGTGCTGGCCGCGGCCGCCCGTTCGGAAGAACTCGGTAAAAAATAAGGGCGGCGGATACGAATGGATACGGATGGGAACCTAAGCGTAATTATTCCGGTTTTTAACGAAGCCGACACGATTGAAACGGTGATTGGCCGGGTTCAGGCGCGGCCCGAGACCGGAGAAATCATTATCGTTGACGATGCGTCCACCGACGACACTCGCGAGCATCTGAAAAAACTCGCGGTTGAACCTGACATAAAAATTCTTTATCAGGAAACCAACCAGGGAAAAGGGGCGGCGGTGATCCGCGCCATTCCGGAAGCCACCAGGGACTTCGTGATTATTCAGGACGCGGATTTCGAATATACTCCCGAAGACTGGCCGGTCATCCTGAAACCATTGGCTGACGGCAAGGCCGATGTGGTTTACGGTTCGCGGTTCATGGGAACGCCGGGCATGGCCCGCTTTTTCGGCCATGAAATGGGCAATAAATTTCTGACTTTCGTTTCCAACGTGTTTTCCGACCTCCATCTCAGCGACATGGAAACCTGTTACAAAGCGTTCCGCCGCGAGGTCATGCAGAATCTCAATCTTGAATCCAAACGCTTCGGGATCGAAGTGGAATTCACCGCCAAACTGGCCCGGGCCCGGATTCTGCGGATTTGGAATGTGCCGATCTCCTACAATCCGCGCAGCTTTAACGCCGGTAAAAAAATAACCTGGAAAGACGGCGTTTCAGCCTTATATCATATCATTAAATACAATGTTTTTGCCGATTCCGCAAAATTCTACAAAACCCCCTGGCCCGAAGTCCTGGGAAGAGATACGCGTTGACATCCCGGATATCTGGCCAGCGCAATCCGCTTTACTTGGTATAAGGTTTTGCTTTCTCCCCCCGCAATATTAATTTGAGGATTACAGGCTGACCAGTTCCCCGACGGCCACCGGCAAACCGGTCGCCATGGATTTATTGGCCGCAATTCCGGTCAGAATGGAATTTACCCCGTCAATATAACCGGCAGCCCGGCCCAGCGGGTCATTTCCCCCGCCTTTGAAGATGTCATTCAAAAGCCGGACGTCTCCGCCGCCGTGACCGCCCTTATCTCCCTGTTCATACTCAATAATCTGCGGTTTACCCCAATGGGCCTGGAAAATGAATTCCGGGATCAGGTTTTTCTTATCGCCTTCAAGCTCGCGCATCCCGAATTGATTGAAATCCTGGTGATTGCCGCTGACATAAGAAGTTTCGACGACATTGAATTCCAGCCGGCCTTTGGTGCCGTTGAAACAGACCCGGAAACCTTCCCAGGGACTGTGGGCGTTCAGGGAGTAAGTCATTACCGTGTTATTGGCGTAACGCACCATCACCCCCACGTTGTCCTCGATACTGATGCCGTCGCCGAAAACGCTTTGATCGCGGTAATAATTATCTTCGTGCTCGGCATTATAATACAGCCCCAGCAACCGTTCATCCTGCGCCGTAACTTTCAATGCGAACGGGTCTTTCTGCGCGATTTTACTGCCCCGGGCCCGGGCGTAAAATTCCGTAACGCCGCGATTTTCGGCGTTTTCCTTGCCGTAGAATTTCAGATCGCCCATGGCGAAAACGATCACCGGTCTGGATTCGAGCCACCAGTTGATCAGGTCGAAGTGATGAGTCGCTTTATGTACCATCAGCCCGCCGCTGTTGCGTTTATCGCGATGCCAGCGCCGGAAATAATCGGCGCCGTGGGAAGTATCCAGCAGCCACTCGAAATGAATACTGGCAATATCCCCGACCATGCCGCTTTTGAGGATTTCCTTGCATTTACTGGCGCGCGGGGCATAACGATAGTTGAAAGTTACCACCAGATCACGTCCGGTTCTTTTGACGGTGTCAATGATCTGCTGGCATTTTACGGCATTGACGGTCATCGGTTTTTCCGAAATGACGTCGCAGCCGAGCTCCATGGCGCGGCAGATATATTTATGATGAGTACGGTCCATGCTGGTCACGATCACCCGCGCCGGCCGCTGCTCTGCGATCATCCGGTCGAATTCATCGGCTTTGTAGGTTTTGACGGCTGCGGGGCCGCCGTTATCCCGGACGAATTTCACCCAGTAGTCCATGCGGGTCTGGTTAGTGTCACACAATGCCGCCAGTTCTCCGTAATCTTTAAATTCCTCGATCAGCGCTCCGATATACATGGAGCAGCGCCCGCCGGTACCGACTAAAACATACTTCTTCCGAGTCATGATTTCACCTTAGGTTATTATGGTTAAACGCTTTCGCGATTTATGAAGCGGGTGGGAAAAATAAAATCCGCCCCGCTCCGGGTATGCTGTTCGATCAGTTCGATGATTTTATCGTTCACGGCTTCAATCGGGTGCGCCACCGTGCTCAGGGACGGACAGGACTGAAGGTCCGTCGGATCATCATCGAAACCGATCACCGCCATGTCCTCCGGAATTTTAATCCCGTTTTTCCAGGCGTATTTCAAAAATCCCAGCGCCCGCCGGTCGGTATCAAAAAAAACGGCGTCAGCACCGCTCGCCATCAGTTCACCGCCGACGGCAAAACCGTCGCTGAAATCATCCACCGCCTCAAAATGAACGAAATCCAGTTCCCGGATACCCCGCAATTCCCTGAAGGCTTTCTCCAAACCCAGGCGACGCGAGGGAATATTGCCGCAGCGGGCAAGTTTCCGGCGGCCGGTTCGGGCTAAATAAAGTATTCCGTCCTTAATCCCGGTCGAGCGGTCGATCAGCAGCCGGCTGCAATTTTCGGTCGGCACTTCCTGATCGATCAGGATGAAATGCGGCGGCAGCTTTTCAAACACCGCCAGCACTTCGGGTTTCAGGGTACCCAGGACAACCGCATAATTCACAAAACCCGCCCAGTTGCGAAACAGCCGCAGGGCCTGTTCCGCATCCGGCGGCACCAGACTTAATAACGGGAAATAACCGTGTTCTTCAAGTTTCTCCACCAGTTTATAAAGTTTCCGCAAAAATACTTCGCCCCCCTGATTTCCGCTCAGGATGCCGACGAAATTGCTCCGCTGCAACCGCAGATTGCGGGCCGCGGCATTCGGCGTATAACCCAGTTCGGCGGCCAGTTTCAGGATTACCGCGCGTTTTTTTCCGTTCAGACCGGACTGGCCCTTCAAAGCGCGATTCACCGACCGGATCGAGGTATCTGCCCGCTCCGCCAGTTCTTTCAAAGTTATCCGCGTCATTTTGTCATCATCCCGATTGCTCCGCCATCGTTGGCATAAATTATAACCGCCATCGTTGGCGTTGTCAATAGGCCTGGTGTGTTTTTTTATTGAAAAATTAATTATTGCGCTACATAAAACCGGGTTTTCCTTCCGGTTTCCGGCAAATCGGCTCGAATCCGGTTCGGCGGCTTGATTTTCGCCGGGCGTTATGCTATCTTTTCCCGGAGTGAAGGTGATTTTGGGCCGGAGAAAAGATAAATTTTTGCGAGGCCAAAGTGTCGGAAAAAATAAACGTTCAATGTTATAAGTGCAAAACCGTCTACGAACTGGAATACGAATTAAGGGGGCAGTTGGTTGAATGCGCCGTCTGCAGTACTCTTTTCATCGTTCCCGAACTCGGAGAAGACCACCCGGCCCGAATTCTGCAGACCAATCCCTACATCGAGGATGGCGACCAGATTCCGGCGGCTAAAGAAGGACGGGATCCCAACCTGGAAACGGTCCGGGATCTCAATCGGACGTCCGGTTCCGGGATTGGCCCGGTGCCGACTAAAACCAAGACCATCAAATTGTCCAAAGCCCGGTGCGGGATGATTCCGCAGATCGATGACAAATTCGGTATCTGCTCCGCTCCCAATCCCCACCATCAGCAGCACCATGAAGCGGATGTTCTCGAAGATTTTGCCAAAACCCATCCCAAGTCCGCTCGGGAAGCTCCTGAAGACGGCGCGCGGTGGTGGCCCTGGAAACATAAAAAGAAGCAGTCATAATTACCCCCATATTTTGCCAGGCAGGAACATTGAAATGAGAACTCAGGTCGGTTTGGAAACGATCCGGAATATCGGCATTATCGCGCATATTGATGCCGGGAAAACCACGCTTACCGAACGGTTTTTGTTTTATTCCGGAAAAACCCACCGCATCGGCGATATCGATTCAGGAAATACCGTGATGGATTATCTTGATGAAGAGCGCAGCCGCGGCATCACCATTGTTTCCGCCGCCGCGACTTTCCCCTGGGCGGATTCGCTGATTCATCTGATCGACACTCCCGGCCATATCGATTTTACTGCCGAAGTCGAACGCTCCATCCGGGTATGTGATGGAGCCGTTGTGATTTTCAGCGGGGTGGAAGGCGTCGAGGCTCAGAGCGAGAAAGTCTGGCGTCAATCGGACGCTTACCAGGTCTCGAAGCTGGCCTTCATTAATAAGCTCGACCGGCTCGGCGCTTCGTTTGAGCGAACGCTCGCGGATATCAAGCAAAAATTCACCGCCGTGAAAATAATCCCGGTTCAGCTTCCCGACGGCGCGGAAAACGAGTTCAAAGGCCTGGTCGACTTGCTCCGGATGCAATACCTGCGCTTCGGCGGGGAAGACGGTTCAGAGGTTTTCGTCGAAGCGATTCCCGCAGAACTGATGGAGCAAAGTAACGCAGCCCGGGAGCAGTTGCTGGCGGACGTCGCGGAATTATCGGAAATTATTGCCGAATTTTATCTTGAAGAACGGGAAATTCCCCTGGCTCTGCTTAAAACTGAAATCCGGCGCCTGGTTATGGAAAATAAACTGTGCCCGATTCTTGCCGGTTCAGCCAAAAAAAACGTCGGGGTGCAACCACTGCTCGATGCGGTCATCGACTATCTGCCCAGTCCGGCCGACCGGCCCGTATATCCGGCGCTTACCGCCAAAAACCATGAAAAAACTCAAGTTCACGTTGACGATCCGCATTTTTGCGGTCTGATATTCAAAATCATCGCCAGCGGCAGCGCGGATTTGTTATACCTGCGCAGTTACTCCGGCCGGCTGAAAGTCAATGACTTTCTGATCAACTCCCGTACCGGCAGCAAGGTCCGGATAAAACGCATTTTGCGGCTTTATGCCAAAAATGTCGACGCGATCGATGAAGTCGGACCGGGCGATATTGTCGGGATAATCGGACCGGATGAGGTTTTTACCGGGGACACGCTGTGCGATCACTCCCGGCAGGTGCTGCTGAACAAAATAACTTTTCCGGAACCGGTGATTTCCATGGCGCTGGAGACAAAATCCGTCAACGACAAAGACCGGTTGCAGTCTTCTCTGACGTTGATGTGCCGCGAAGACCCGACACTCGAGATGGAGCAAAGCGAAACCACGGGTCAACTGATTCTTTCCGGGATGGGGGAACTGCATCTGGAAATCTGTACCCACCGTCTGCAGCATGAGTTTAACCTCAATATCCGCTACGGCAAACCGCGGGTCGCGTTCCGGGAAACGCTGCTTAATTCCTGCTCGGCAACTGGGATTTTCGACAAAATGATCGGCGACCGGGAATTATATTCCGAAGTGGACATTGACCTGGAGCCGGCCAGGCTGATTCAGGGAATGGTCATCAATTCGACGGTGCGCGGACATGAGCTGCCGAAATCCTGGCTGCAAACCGCGCAAAGCACCCTTGCCGCTTCCCTGAAGACCGGCGGCAACCGGGGTTACGCTTTAATCTATATCAAGGCTACGATTACGGCGATCCGCGGCACGGTTGAAAAGACCACCGACGGCGCCGTTGCCGGGGCGGTTATCGATGCCGTCAACCAGGCGATCAGGCAGGGAACGAAATTAATGGAACCGATAATGAAGCTGGACATTACCGCTCCGGAAGAGACGGTCGGCGAAATTACCGGTTATCTGCAAATGCGCCGCTGTTTGATTACCGGGATTGACAGCGTCGCAGATTCCAAAGTCCTGCACTGTGAAGTCCCCTTGGCGGAAATGTTCGGTTTCAGTACCGCGTTGCCCAAATTGTCCGGGGGGCGGGCCGCTTTCAGCATGGAGCCCTTCGGTTATCAGGAAATTTCCCCCGATGACCTGCAGCGCCTGGGAAACAATCACCTCGTCAGTTTTTGAGCAGTACGGCAAATTATCCCTCCTGAAAGTACCGCCCCGGCCGACCATCATCAGGGGGCCGCTAAAACGGTCGTGGCTTTGCCTGGCCTCCAGGCGCAAATCCCTGAAGCGCGGCAGTTTCTTTCCTAAAATCAGCCGGTCGCGCAGGAAAAAATATTTGCGCCATTTTATACTAGGTCGTGTTCACACTAATACCATTTTGCAATCTAAAGGTTAGTAACTATCCAATCAAAACCTGAAAAACTTTTAACAATATCAGGAGTTTGATTCATGAAAGTTAACGCTTCCATTAATCTGTCTTCCACGGCATCAATGC